>SLGC01000297.1 GCA_007123885.1 Bacteroidales bacterium
AAGATAAATGAAATAAGACAATGGATAAAAGCGAGGCTGTAAGAATAGTCCAGCGTTACCTCAGAATTGTATCAGGTAAATATCAAATTGAAAATGCTATAATTTTCGGTTCGTATGCTAAAGGTAATCAGCATCATGATAGTGATATTGACCTGGCAATTATTTTTAAGTCGTTTGGTATCGCTGATGCCAAGCATCGATACCCCGCTCTTTGTTATATAAGTATTTTCGAATATCACGATTCATATATCAGGACTTTATTCTTGTTTACGCTATCAATGAAATATGGATTGGAAAGTGACCGCTCTGTGATAACATCTATGTCCCGGTCGAAGAGTTCCCTTAATTTATATTGTAGCTGGAAGTAATTTTCTGAATATTCTTCGGGTGATATATTGTCTTCAAAAGTTATGAGGAAGTCAATGTCGCTGTTTTCTCTGAAATTATCTGAAGTAACAGCTGACCCATATGCATAAAGCTTTTTGATTTTCAGCTCTTTGCAAATCTCTTTAAGTTCGTCTTTCCTTTTTTCAATTATCTGCTGCATAAAGTAAAATTTATTCAAATCTAAACAATTTTGTTGTTAATATTTAACAATTCAAAGCTGGATCACAACTAATTGACACCACAACAAAGTATATGATAAAGTACGTCCGCCATACCGGGCCTGGCATCAAATACCTCTTTTTTTCGGTGTCGGTCTAAAACACTGCCATTTTCCGGTTAAAAACACTGCCAGTGAATTATCAAGGGAATTATTCGATTAAAAATACAATCAGTAAAATATCCACCTGCCTGTGATCGGCACCTCTAAGGTTAGTTTGGGGAAAAAGAGATCTGTCTGAGTTATATATCTTTTGCCCCGGTTTATCTGTAATAGATTAAGATTAAATATACCATTGGTACATTATAAAATGATAAAAGGTGCAAATAATTTAAAAAAGTCTTGGATAATTCGTTTTTTATTTTTTATCTTGGCTTAGATGATAGGTAGAATCGCGGGAAAGAAAAAACTAATGATTTTTATCTTATCATTATGAAAATAAGAAATGTTACCTCCTTAGTATTGCTGCCATTGGGAATTTATCTATGTAATACTTCTCCCCCCTGTATCTGCTTTCCTGAATAAACCCGGGAGTAACCAAGATGCTCTTGCAAAACTAAACTTCTAATAATAAGAAGCTTTTCAATTACCAATTCAATTAATGAACCATCTTTTTAATAAATCCATGAACAACTATTCAGCAATCATATATGGTCCCTAAAAAGAGCGGGAGTATCACCGTGACATATGAAGGCGGAGAGGTTACGACTCACTACTCCTCATTTGACAGCCCTTTGGATGTTGCGATGAATATGAAGATAAATATCAATAATCATCCCACCATTCAAGTTCATACTAACGATTCACCTTTTGGAACCACGGTTATCCTTACAGAAAAAAGAGCAGGATGCCTGCATAATGGGAAGAGGGTCTGGGTAGAATCAAGCCCGGGTACTCACATTATTGTTAATGGATATGAATTTGTTATGAGTGGAGGCACTGATGATGGTATCGGGTGTGATCCGCCTCCTATCCCCGATCCGCCCAGTACACCAGCTTTGAAATCCCCACCAAATGGAGCTATAGTTATACTAGGGCATCAAAATAATATTAAGTTTGAATGGCATCCGGCAACTGGTGCTACTTCATACCGTTTACAGGTAGCAGACAACCCCTCATTCAATCCAATTGGAGTTGATTTAAGTTTGTCATCAACATCAGCAACTATTATAAATCTGCCGGCACATACCAACTTATATTGGAGGGTAAGGGCATTCAATTCTGGAGGAAGCAGTAGTTGGTCAAATACCTGGAGTTGTTATGCCTTCCCATGGCTCGACGCTTATTCTCTAATTTTCCCTCATGGTCAATGGGGAACAGTAGATATGATGTCCATATCCGAGGCAGGTGCACCAATTGATTATATGCGAGTGAGGGGTTTATCTTTCAAGGAGCAAGATAATTTCTGGAACCTCCTTAGAGCAACCGATCGTGAAGCAAATAATACCTATTTGTTTGGAGTCGGTTACGCGGCGTATAAGTGGCCGAATGACCCAGCTACTCGATGGCTTCAAGAGGGACACCACTGGTTTAGGCATAATGTGAATGGACAGTTGATTGAAATAGGAGCCCTTTCACAGGAGATAATAACTCATTAATATAAATTAATTGGAGGTTTTGTTTATATACCAAAACCTCCAATTTTCACCAAACAAAAAGAAAACCCATGAAAAACAAAGCTGGTTTAATACTTGTAGTTTTAGCTGTAATTTCTGTTACGAGTCTTCAAAACTGCAGCAAGGATCCTTCTCCCATTGAGCCCACACCACAATGGTCAGATCCTGTGCTTTTTTATTCAAACCCGGATTCTTATGAATTTATTCGTTTCTCAGCAGTTGTCAGTGTAGGTGTAATGAATGTTGTTTCCTCCTTTTCGCTTTTCCACGATATGTATTATGAATATTCTGGCATATATTTATTGCGGCAGGAACCCGGGAAAAAGCTGGAGAAAAAAAAGCTTAGCCAGGAGAATATCCCTTCTCAACACCCATCTATTTTGCATGATCGCTTAGGTAATCTTCACTTTATCTGGGGAGATCGCCGCCAAGATCCTGACTTTATAATGGGATGCGATCCACGATTTAGCTATTCAACAGATGTCATTTATTATAATTTTAACAAGGGCAAACCAGTGCATATTTATGCCAGAAATACCACAAATTGTGGTGTTTATTTATTTCCTCTCAGTTTGACTGAGGATAACCAGGGAAATTTGCACACCGTATTTCATGCAGAGAGGTTGTTTCCTGATCCTGATGGGAACCTACAAGAATTTGGGCCGAATTTTATTGTTTATTTGAATAGTAGTACTAATGGGCAATGGAATTCTCCCCGGTTTCTTTACCTTGGTCATACAGCTGATATTGTTTCCTTACCCGGAGAACGGCTCGTAGTAGTTTATCTGGGTGTTGATCCCAATAGTCAAGTACCGTCCCAAAATGATGTATTGACAACCTATTCGAATGATGGCGGCATTTCCTGGAGTGATCCAGCACCAGTTTTGATATCTGGTAATCAAGCAGTGCGCTCTTTTGATTTAATTAAAGATTCCGATGATAAATTGCATCTTATAATAGGTCGTGGAAGTCTCTTCGAATTTAGGGGATTTTGGCACAGCGTATCAAATGATGGCGGCATCAGCTGGTCAGAACCAGAAATGGTTCTTAACCTTGATCAGAACCCTATTATTATTTTTGAAACAATAATTGATCCATATGGCCAAATACATATAGTCGGAATTGACCTGGACCTATCTGTATGGTATAGCAGCATATCTCCAAAAAAAGATTTTTGGGAAGATTTTATCAAACTTGATTTTGTCGAACCTACCCCTTGGATTTCACTTACTTTTGATAATGCAGCCAAAGAATTATATCTCTTTTGGACCAGTAGAGATCAAGAAAAACAAATCTTACATTATGCGAAAAAACCTGTGAGGAGCCCATAATAACTATCAATGATCCTTAAAATGCAGGAATGATGTCCATTGAATTATCATTGGATATAAGTACAGGGGATATTACTATAAAATAAAAGTCATTTAGGTTTAATTTTATAAATTTAAAACACTGCCAGTGAATTATCGAAGGGATAATTTTATTATGATGCAGTAAATTAAATTCGCCATCCTTTAAAAACATAAAAAGCATAGGTCTGTTAAAAAGATTAAATTTAAGCAATTAACAAGTTGTCTAACTTAACCTTAAGACCTATGCCAACACAAATTACTGAAATTTCTTTCAGGCTGCAAAACTTTTTTACCGGTCCCGGCAGAAAAATTTCAATATTTCCCGGTTCAGTTAGCCTGGCAGCAATACTGGCCATGCTGCCAGATTATGATAACCTGATTAACATCCAACTGGATTTAATGCGTATAAGAAGAAAAATTGACAGTCGAATTGAACCACATCCATTCAGAGAAAAAGACTTTGAAATTGCAAATCCGTTGGTAAATGAGATTATTAAACACGGACAAGATATAAAAACCAGTATTACCTAATAAATCGAGAGAATAAAATATTCCTCGGTTAATAGGTTGTATTCTATCCACATGACCAGGTATTCGGTTCCGTCACTGGTTATTGGATATTTCAGGAATAATCCCGGTCCCTCCATCAATTTGCTCCTTAATCTAATCGTTATTCTTTGAGCCTTGCAACCACCATAACCGGATTATCGATTTCTGTTATATTTCCTAATTTTTTTAAATGCGCCGGAAGCTTAATTGCTTTTCCGGGATTTTCCCTGAACATTGCTCTACTCTAAAACCATCTATATATCCTACAGCTTGACGGTCTTTTATGATCGTCATAGGGTTAAAAGTAATGAATCCATCAACATCATTAATAAAACAATTATTAAATGGACAAATAGCTAAAGACTTATAGTTTTTATTAAAAAACAGACGATTATTATATTCATAAAAATGCGATTCCCCGGTGCTTAAAAAAAATGGTTTCTCTTGAAAAATATTTGGATTGCCATGGATTCTAATAATTTCTCCTTTTGGAGTGAAAACTAAAAACAATTTTTTCTCAGTACCTGTCACATTAGTAAAATAAGCGACTATTTTATTATTATAGGCAGTGTAATTTGTAGGGACAGAAGGATTTGCAAAGTTGTCAACATGCTCAGGGACAGGAATTGACCGATGAAAATGACCTTTATAATCATATTCTAGAATTGTAAAATTCCAACCCAACAGGTATATCTTTTTATTATCGGAATCAACAAAGCCCTTTGCGGTCCTATATTCGTTTGGTCCTCTTCCCATACTTCCTATTTTTCTGAGGAATTTTCCATTCCTATCAAAAACAAAACAATTGTACGAGTCCATTGTAACAATGTAATCATCATTAACTACAATATGTGGATCAGAATCAATCAGGATATGATCTCCGCTTTCCAAAGGAATATATTCAATTTCATCAAAAAAATTAGATTTAGGAATACTTGATTGTATCTGTTTCAATTCACGCTCAATATTTACGATATTAATGCCTTGTATACGTTTCCTGCTACCGTCAAATGATTGGTGTGCACTGCTAATTAAGAGGCAAAAGAGGAATATAAGGAAAAATTGTTATTTTGTGTGGGCAAAAAACCGCCCACATGGGGATTCATCCGAATAAACTTTGGTTATAAGATTGTAAATCATGCATATATATTTTGTACTTAAGTTATGTTGGCATTGCATCCGGATGAATGTCACATCTGATCATATTACACATCGGGATTTTCATACATGTGAGATCGACCGAAGGTCAATCCCCTTGGTTTATTCATCTCTTTTTGTCTGACGAAGTCTGATGGGGATTCATAATAAAGAATTTTTTCTAGTAGAATTAATACCAACTTCCTCTATGGCCTCATTTGCCTGGTTTATCCTAAAAAGAATTAGTGAATTTCTTTCCTGTTCATCTATCATATACGTATCCCTTCTTTGATCGCTAATCTGAATACCGGATGTTTACCCCGCAATCCGTCTTCAAGTTCATCTTTTGAGATTACCTGTGTGTCAAGAAAAATATCGTATTTTAATTCTAAATCATAACAGAGATCATTGATTTGTTTTCTTACTTTCCTGTGCAGGCTTTTTCTCCCAACAAAGTATCAGAGGGCACCAATATTTCATTTTTACATACCTGAGCGATTCTCAACTACCGGCGTATGTATCATGGAGCGGACTATTACGGACCAGTGCAACAAACAAATTAAAAGTGGTTGCGGAATGCAAGATCTATAGAACCCGCCAGGGCAATTTCCTTTATCAGGGCCCGCAGAAGGAAAAACAAACCGGGGATTTCATTATCAATGGGCCGGGTAAAACTTAATTTTCTTTGGGTATCTTTACGGCCATGAGGCTAAAGGTACTGGGTTCCACCAGCAAGGGTAATTGCTATATATTGGAGAATAAAAATGAGGCTTTGATAATCGAGGCGGGTGTGAGCATTTCAAGGGTGCGGAAAGCCCTGGGCGGAAACCTCGGAAAGGTGGCAGGATGCCTTATTTCGCATTCCCACAACGATCATGCCGGTCATATGATGATGTTTGCAAAGGCCGGTATCAGCATATACTCTTCCGTACCCGTATTCAGCTCAAGGCGAATTAACAAGCTCAGGAACAGGGGTATTCTTATCGAACCCGGACAGGCATATTTTATTGGGAGCTTCAATATAATTCCCTTCGAGGTGAATCATGATGTGCCATGCCTCGGGTTCCTTATCACCCACCCGGAAACAGGCAGGATTGCCTTTATCACCGATACCTGTGAATGCGATCATATCTTCCGGAATATCGACCATTATATGATTGAGTGTAATTACGCGACTGATATCCTCGATAAAAATGTCACTACAGGAGTGATACATCCTACCCTGAGAAAAAGGATCATGGTGTCACATATGGAACTTGAAAACTGCAAGTCTACCCTGATGGACAACGATCTTGAAAAAGCAAGGCAGATAATATTGCTGCACCTGTCGGACAACAACAGTTGCAGGGTCAGATTCCGTGAAGAGGTTTCGGCCGTTACCGGCAAGGATGTATTCATAGCCGCCAAAGGCTCTGAGATATGCATGCTCAGGGATCCTGCCGGTCGATTACAGCCCGGGGGATAAGATCCTGGCGGGGATAATGCCGGACCAGGGTGATCGATTTAAAATTTGATGGCATCTTTTCCCCCTGCAACAGGCAGCCTGAGGTTTGTGTTATCAAGGTCAACGGTAATTTCGGTTCCGGGTTCCGGCCATAAGGTAAAGTCCCTGTCACTCGAGAAGATCATCAGGCCGATTTGCTGACCTGCCCTTATAACCTGGTCGTCCGGTTCCAGATCAAAGGTAACGTCGTAAAATTTTCCGGGCTCCAGCGTTTCGCTCTCAGTAATGGAGTTACGGTTCCTGGGATCGGCCCAGCCACGTGTAATGATATTATCGGTTAGTTTCACATTTCTCCCTTCTGTCCATGGCAAAGAAACCAGCCATACCGAGAGGTTTGCTGCCGGCCGGTCAAGAGAGAGCCTGATCGTTATTGACGGTACACCTGATATATGCAACTCCTCTTTCAATTCTGGTGTTACATACAGTAAACGGTGGCTGGTCCATTCGGCCCGGGCCAGGGATGAACCGCAGAAAGAGAAATTGTCTGTAAGAGTCTCGGTTCCCTGTCCCTGAACCTTGCTCAGGACAAGAGACCCTGCTTCAGGGGTTCCCGGTGTAAGGAAGAATTCAACAACAGAGGCATCGGGATTGGGATACCCGGCGTATGGGGTAGGATCCAGCCGGTCATCGTCTTCACGTACGATCCAGGCTACAGGGTCATCTTCAACACCATTCTCAACACCAAACAGGTAACGCGTAAACCACTTGACCATCATCTCTTCAGGAGGGTTGCCGCCATGACCACCCTGGTGGTAATAGATCTGGTGGGGCACACCCATATCCTTCATCACCTCAATTACCCTGTAACTGTGACCAGGCATTACATTCCAGTCATTGAAGGCATGGGCCATCAGCACTGCTGCCCGCAGGTTTTCAAGGTTGGCGGCAAGGTCTCTTCTTTCCCAGAAATCGTTGTAATTGCCGGTAACGCGGTCCATTCCTTCTGCCATTTCGGTGTCCCGTACGGTATGGTTGCAGTAGTCACGGTTATCCGGGTTAGAATGGACAAAGTCGAACAGGAAATCTATATCCTCCCCGAGCCACCCGCCCGGATGAACAATAAGTCCGTTAGACCGGTAGTAGTGGTAGTATGATGTATTGGGAGCCACCGGGATTATGGCTTCCAGGCCTTCCACCCCGGTTGATGCGGCGGCAAGTGCCAGTGTGCCGTTATATGATGTACCTATCATACCAACCCTCCCGGTGGTCCAGTATGCTTCTACTTCCTCTTCCCCGAAAGGGGTGGTAAATCCCCTGGCCCTTCCGTTAAGCCAGTCTATTACAGCCTTTGGCGCAAGGGCTTCAACCTCTGTGCCTATCGTGGGACAACCCTGCGAGTAGCCGGTTCCCGGCGCTGAAGAGTGAACGGCAATAAATCCGCGGGGCACCCAGAAGTCAATCATCGCATTGGATATAACAGGCCGTTCAATGGTTCGCTCCGGGGCAGGAGGGAATTCACGCTGAACGGGTTCGGTATACAGCTCCTGCCTTACATCCCAGAAGTACCTTCTATCCGTGGAACTTCTTCCTGCATAGTAGGGACTGGACTGGAATACTACGGGCAGCTTTATTCCTTCCTCTGTTTGAGGGGGACGGGTGACCGAAACGTGGACCCTGTCGGGCAGTCCATCACCGTCGGTATCAAACTCTGTTTCAACCCAAAGATCGTGACGTATCCATGTGCCCGGATCGGAGAAAGCCTCAACCTTCCGGGCGAGTCCGTCGATTATTACGGGGCTTGCAGCCTGTTCAGCTATTTCAGCTCTGGCTGCCCGGGAAAAAGCATCTGCCTGCCATATATAGAGCGATGCGGTAATAAGCAGCAGTATCTTAACTGATCTCTTCATAATGGTTTTTTGATTTTTGCATATCCAGGGCCGTCCTGAACGCTACAGGCAAAATAAGGGATTTTATACCTTATAAGGGACTGAGATCTGAAATGGGGCAGGCATCCGGAATGCAATGATGTGCATAACCGGTATGCCTGCAATATGTGTGTGCCGGGCGGGAATTACCGCTCTACCCTGGCCATACCTTTCCAGACATTCCACACCTGGCCTTCATCAGCCGGCTGGGCATAATCGGTCAGCATGGTTGTAGCAAGAGCTCCCGTTGCCCAGCCGAATTGAACCCATTTCTCCGGTTCCCAGCCTTTAAGGATACCGTATAGCATTCCTCCAACGAAGCCATCTCCTCCGCCAATCCTGTCAAGAACAGTGATTTCCCTGGGTTGCACTATATGATACTTGTCATTGAATGACATTATGGCGCCCCACTGATGTCTGTTTGCATTTTCAACCTCCCTTAATGTGGTGGCATAGACTTGCGTATCAGGATATGCCTTCTTTACATTCTCTATCATACCCTTGAAACCTTCGATCTTGTCTGCGATGTTTGCGCCACCTGCCTCGGGTCCTTCGATACCCAGGCAAAGCTGGAAATCCTCCTCATTGCCTATCAAAATATCGGATATACCGGCAATTTCAGAAAAAATATCCCTGAGTTCCTGCTCTCTTCCCTTCCAGAAGGAAGCCCGGTGATTCAGATCGAAAGAGATCTTTGTTCCGTATTTTTTTGCGGTTTTGGCCAGTTCAAGGCAAAAATTACTGGTTTCAACTGAAAGTGCCCCGATCAATCCGGACATATGAACTATCTGAACTCCCTCGGTCCCGAAGATCCTGTCCAGATCAAAATCTTTTACATTCAGGGAGCGACCCACTTCACCGGCTCTGTCATTATGAACCCTGGGCCCCCGGCTGCCATATCCGCTGTCTGCAATGTTGATCTGGTGACGGTATCCCCAGGGACTTTCCTGTTCACGATCAACGCCTTCATAATCCATGTGCCGGCTCGCCAGATTATCTTTGATCAAGCGGGCTATAGGACTCCCTTTTACAAAGGTGGTAAGAACTTTAACAGGCAGTCCCAGGAATGAGGAAATACTTGCTACATTTGTTTCAGCACTTGTGGCATGCATCTTAAATATGTCGCTGCTATGGACGGGTTGGTGGTTAACCGGGGTGATGCGAATACCAATACTGGTGGGAACAACCATTGCATACTTGCAATCCTTTTTTAGTTCAATTTTCATGATTAGTGTATTTACTTTGGTTATTAAAAAAAATAAAGATCAGGCTAATTTAATATTCAGAGAAATATAAGACTGCCCGGATACAGGTTTTTCAAATATAATGAACCCATTAGCTTTTCTTCGGCCTTTCTCTGTTAAAGTTGTCATGGATGGATTTATAAAGTTGATATGCTACAACGGACATTAAAATTAACTTTTTAGCATGAAATATAAAAGGAATTGACCGTGAAAGGTAAAAAGAACTTATATCCGTACCCGATTAACTGTTTTTATGTACCTTTATGGAACCTGCAATTTGTTCCGGATTTATTATCCTGAACTCTGATAGATCATATTAAATTAATAAAATTTATGGCACTTAATTACGAGATACGTTACGCCACACATCCTGATGACTTTACTTCATATGATACCCGGCGGATCAGAAAAGAGTTTTTAATCGGGAATCTGCTTGTTAAAGATGAAATTAATCTTGTTTATTCGATGTATGACCGTCTGATAGTGGGCGGCGCCATACCGGTTAAAGAAAACCTGTTCCTTGAGACTATTGAACCGGTAAAGGCTGATTATTTTCTTCATCGCCGCGAGCTTGGAATCATCAATGTAGGGGGAACCGGAAAAGTTATAGTTGACAAAACTGAATATACCCTGAGAAATAAAGAGGCTGTATATATCGGGATGGGTGACAGGGAGGTAACTTTTGCAAGTCATGATCCTTCAGCACCGGCATATTTTTACTTTAACAGCGCACCGGCACATCATACTTTCCCCGACAAGGTTATTAAATTAGATGATGTCAGGGGTGTTGAAATGGGCTCTTCTGAATCATCAAATGCCCGTACAATCAACAAGCTTATTGTCAATGAGGTAGTGCAGACCTGCCAATTGCAGATGGGAATGACGATATTAAAGCCCGGAAGTGTCTGGAATACGATGCCTCCTCATATACATTCACGCAGAATGGAAGCTTATTTTTATTTTGAAGTCCCCGAAGGCCAGGGTATTTGTCATTTAATGGGCAAGCCGGATGAGACCCGTATTGTCTGGATGAAAAATCATGAAGCGGTGCTTTCTCCTCAATGGTCGATACATGCTGCCGCCGGAACATCAAACTACATCTTCATATGGGGCATGGCAGGGGAGAACCTTGATTACGGTGATATGGACAAAACCACCGTCGGCGATCTAAGGTAATGAATGGATCTCTTTCGGGGAGCCACAGCCTGGAATGACCTGATTCCCGCAAATCGAAAATCCGGCCACAAAAATTGTGAATTACTGGGATGCCCTCCGCGGCATTGTCTTTCCGTGTAAATGCCTCCAGACTATCACTGGACAGGGGTTCCCGGCATGAAATGTTTTGCCTTGGGCGGGATGTCGCCGGTCAATAACTGACTGTGACGGGCATCGGCCCCAATGAACGAAGTGCTATGTGCCGGCCGGTTATTTCAGCCATTTTTCAAGCCATCCGATTGCATCGTCCTGCATCTCTATGTTCAATAAATGCGGCACATCATACCAGCGGGTTTGAAACTTGCCTGCCGCACCCATTTTTTCATAGATCATCTCTATCTTGTCTGCTGCTGATTGCATGGCATCCATTGTATACAACTGGTCCTGTTCGCAGTTGATGATCATCAGGGGACGGGGAGCATTAAGTGTAACAACATCGGGAAGATCAAGGTATTGCAGTTGGCGGGGGACATAGATCATCCAGGTATGGTTTCTCAGGTGGTTGTCGATCTGCATGCTGTAGGAGGTCATCCAGCCTGCGTTGACCCCTGCCTTTATGCGGTGGTCAAGGCCGAAGAGGTGGGCGCTGCGGAAACCTCCGATGGAAAGTCCCATAACGCCGATACGTTCAGGATCGACCTCGGGCCGTGAAAGAAGGTAATCGACACTGACCCTGTCGCCATGGAACAGTATGCCCGGCCAGGTGGTTCCGGATCCGAAAATATACCTTGCCATAATGTTTTCGTGAGCCGAACTGAACTGGTTGAATGCCCGGATGTGCCGGTTAATATCGTCCGAACCCAGTCCCTGGTAATTCCTGGTGAACCTTTCGGGAATAATGGTGTCATCCAGCCGTTGTGAGCCGAAATAGAAGGCATCGGGACAAAGGACCACGAATCCGCGCCGCGCAAGTTCATCGGCAAAGGTCCTTCCGCCGTAAGAGCGGCCGATAAAATCCTTAAGTATTTGCGGCTGGTTTTCGGTTTCCGTTATTTTCTCCTTGCCAAAGTAATAAAAACCACCATGGTCATGCATGGCGATAACAGCCGGAGCCGGTTCTGTCAATCCGTCGGGAATAAGCAAAAATGCCTCGGTAGTTCGATAGGGGGTGATGGAATAGCGCACCGTGTAACGGGTATAACCATCCTTTTTTGCCTTCCCGGTAATTTCGGCATTCAAAGGGGCGGGTTCCGGTGTATAGCTCAATAATTCCTGCATCTTCGCCCTGCCAAGGATGCGCCACTGTTCAAGTTCGGGCCATTCCCCGGAAAGGTAGGAGAGACGCATTGGCTCCCCGTCGGCATATTCCTGGAGTTCCCGGTAAAACTGCCCGGCATCATACTGGTTGTTTTGAGCTGCAGGTTCTGCCGGAAACATAGGCATGGGACCTATATATTCCCTGGCAATTACTATGTTATCGATGAACATTACCTGGTCGGACGGGGCTGCCGGACTGCCGCCATGGTAAAGGTTCAGCCATATTGTCTCGATCTTCAGGTCAGGTGTATCCCTGAAGCGCAGGTTTGTCCTTTCATAGGCCGGATCGCCATCGATCCATCCTCTCAATATCCCGTCATTTTTTTTGGGGGTATTCAACTTTATGTACATCTCAACACAGTACCACCTGTTCTTTTCAAGATAACCACGATCGTTGATTTCCCATACAAAATGCTGACCGTAGACCGAATTTGGAATATCGGTATGATAAACATAATTTCCTACCGGCACCCTGTCATCAACGGTACGGTGAAACAGTCCCCTGGCCGACCATCCGTTTGTTCCGTCCGATGGCCTGCCTCCCCATCCGCCCTTTCCATAAGTTCCTGCAATTCCGGGCAGTTTGCCGTCGGAAGACGGGGACCAGCCATCTCCGAACCGGACGTAGTATCTGAAATATATCTCTTCAGGTTCCTCCCCGGTTTTTTCCATGAAACGGTAAAGCATGTTAAGACCTGTGTGTTGTCCTTCAGGGACGGAAGCCTGCAGCGCCTTACCTGATAATGGAACGAATTTTTCATTATCGTTGGAGTTTATCACAGTGGGATGCCCGGATCCTCCCCAGCCGTCCCAGACACTCTTCCAGCTATCATCCTCAAAATCGGTAAAAACAAGTACCGCGGGATGGGAGGCTATGTCCCTGTCATCAATGAAGCGGGCAGCGATCTGGCCCGGGGCCGGCCGGCCGGTCAGGATGAAAAGGGAAGCCAGTAAAATCAGTTTGGCACTAAGAGATGTGGTTATGCTTTTGCCCGTTTTGCTGTCAGTATATCCTTGCATGATTTTTGGTTTTTCAGGGGTATAATATTAAATTCCTTTTTTTAACGGTAAAGATAACCATATTGTCCTCAAGGATCCAGGCTTTGATTTGCCGCGAACCGGATTGGGGTTCCATCAGCGTGCCGTGTTCAGGTACCGCCGTAACTGCTTCCATACGCCTTCAGGTAGCAGTGAAATGTCGTCCCTTCGCCCGGTGTACTTTCCAGGTGTATGTAGCCACCGTTCTTTTCAATTATGCTTTTTACAATATACAGCCCTATGCCGGTTCCATCTGTTTTTCCGGTATCAATCCGCCTGAAGGGTACAAACAGATCCTTCCCGTGCTTTTCCAGGTCAATCCCTATCCCGTTGTCCTTTACTGTCAGCAGCGTAGTATTGTGGCTGATCTCCCTTGTAGTGATTTCAATTTTCAAAGGTGTATCATCCCTGCTGTATTTTATTGCATTGGTCACAAGATTCTTCATGATGCTGGCAAGGAATGGTCCGATATAGCTTATAGAGGGTTTTGCCCTAAAGTCATGGCTTATTGCTCCTTTATAAAGACTCCCCCTGTGTTCAAGCAATATTTCGTTAACAAGAGTTTCAAAATAGACGATATGGCTGTCAGATTCGTCAATATTCTCTACCTGAAGGATGCTGGTCAGCCCCTTGATAGTATTTTCAAGCCTGTCCACCAATGGCCGGAAAAAATTTATTGTCTCAATTTTCCCGGCCGGATCTTCAATCCTGTCGATAAGGTTAAGGGCAAGAAACATGTTTGCTATCGGTCCCTTCAGGTCATGAGCGGCAATAAAAAGAAGGTTTTCAAATAGCTCGCTTGTCTTTTTTTGCCTGGTTATGCTTCTCTCAAATTTCTCCTGGAACTTTTTCCTTTCGGTGATGTCCCGAAGTGCGTAGATGGTGCCTGAAATTTTTCCTCCGGGATCTTTTATGTAAGAAACAATCGTATCTATCCAAAGCCTTTTCCCTCCGGATGTAAAATAAGCATTTTCACCATGCCAGGTGCCTGTTTCTTCAAGTTTTCTGAACATCTCCTCCTCTTCGGCCCTGTGGTCAAACCTGATAACCGGATGATCCTTGATCGAAAGCCTCCGTTTTGCCTGTTCCTTATCAAGTTCATACATTTTAAGGGCGGCATCGTTCATGTAGCGGATCTCTCCACGATGGTCGACAGCCACGATTGCATCCTGCACCTGGTCGAGCATAAGCGCCTGGTTGCGTAACTTTTCTTCCATGGCTTTTCTTTCGCTTATGTCTACTCCAATGCCTATGCGGGTATCATCATTAAGTTTTACATTGGCCCAGATAGTTTCAATTTCTCTTCCGTCTCTTGTTGTCATCACGACATCCCTGAACACGGCTTCAGTCAGATCATAATCTTTCACTTTGTTCCTGTATCCGGGATCGGAGAAAACAAGTTCCAGGATATTATCCTCTTTGCCGGTCCGGCCCGTCAGTTCCTCAAAAGCCCTGTTCATTTTAAAATAGCTTAAGTCGGGAGGGAATACCCCAATCATTACCGGAATACTATCAAAGATTGCCTGCAATAATTCCCGTTCAGAATTAAGCAATTCCTGTGTCTCTTTCAGTTCTGTTATATCGGTGTTTGTGCCGAACCAGCGCACTATTTCGCCTTTTTCGTTCATTATCGGCACCGCCCTGGAAAGGAACCACCTGTAATTCCCATCCTTTCCGCGCAGCGGGAAGGTATCTTCCCATTTCTCACCGGTTTCCAGGTAATGCTGGAACTTTTCCACCACCCTGTCAACATGGTCCGGGTGATGGACTTTTTTCCAGCCCCATCCCTGCATCTCTTCCAGTGTGGTTCCGGTATAGTCAAACCACCGTTTATTGTACCAGAATATCAATCCTTTGTTATCCGCCATCCACGCAAAAGGTGAAATGTTATCGGCCATCGTTCGGAACCTTTCTTCGTTTTCGCGCAACGACTTTTCCGCTTCGATCCTGCAGGTAATATCCATTATAACGGCAACTGCAGAAATAATCCCGCCACTGTCATCTTTTACCGGCATGGCCGAATTTTGTATTGTCTTCCTGGTTCCGTCAAAACATTCGATATCAATCTCCTCGTCAAGCGATATCTCTCCATTCAGGAATGCACGCGCAAAGGCCCACTCCTCCGCGGCGATCCGCTTGCCGGTATCCCGCCACCATCCCTTATATTCGATGAAGCGTTCAATGGGTACATGTTTGGCCCCGCCCCAGATCTTTTCACAGGCAGGATTTGTCATCGCGATCTTTCCCTGCTCATCGGCCACAAAAACCCCTACGGGAAGGACCTCAAGGACTTTCTGTAGAAGGTTTTCACTTTTCTTTAACTTTTCTTCTGCCAGTTTGCGTTCTGTAAGATCCAGCATCGTACCGGATTCTTTCTGTCTGTAATTTTCCAGCTCCGATCTTAGTCTGCGGTTTTCATTTTCCAGCTCCCTGAGCCTTTTATCCAGCTTCATATGGTGAAAGGATTTTTGACGGGGTTATTTTAATCTATTGCTGTTTCGCCCGTAACCCAATAAATTAATTTGAATTTTCGGCGTAACTTATTCTGAAAAAATTCTGCAGATAATTTCCCGATATGCCTTTGAAAAATAATTCAAAAATTTGGAATAATTAAACTGCCGAAATAATTTTTCTGCTATTTTTATGCCGGGAAAGATATGAATAATTCTTGATTACTGATGGATAAGCTCGATGATGTGAGGATCCTTCTTGTGGAGGATGATCATTTTACCAGGATAATCATGGGACAGATGTTCAACGTGTTGAACATAAGACATGATGAAGCTGTTAACGGCGAACAGGCAGTGGAAATGTCCAGGCAAAAGGTGTATGACATGATCCTTATGGATATTAGCATGCCCGTTATGGATGGGTTTGAAACCACCCGCAAGATAAGGGAACTGCCGGGTTATTTTGAGATACCTGTTATTGCACTGACAGCAGTACTGTCGGAAAAAGCCAGGGAAGGAGTGATATCCGGGCTTTTTACCGATCTTGTCATTAAACCGCCCGACCCCGATAAATTAAAAAAAACTGTTACTGAAATGGCCCGGAGAAAAAGGGTTGGATAATTTCAAGTACATCGGCCACTACAAAGGTGCTTCCACCTATAAAGATGAGGTCACCGGCGCCTGCAGTTTCCCTGGCATCTTTAACGGCTTCACTGACACTGCCGAAAGACTGGCCCCTTAGCCCTGCGGCGGAAGCCTTCTCCATGAGCAGGTTCTCATCAAGGGCTCTTGGAATGGAGGCCCTGGCAAAATAATATAACGCCTCTGCAGGAAGTGATCCTAATATCACGTCAATATCCT
>SLGC01000285.1 GCA_007123885.1 Bacteroidales bacterium
AGGTCATTTTAAAGAATAATATCTTTTTAACACCATTTTAAAAATGGAGCAGCTGAAATTAAGGAAAATAGATACTGAAAAAGCCTGGAATAATGTTATCCGCCGTCTTGAAGATGATGGACTGCTCAAAGACAGTCCCGATCATGCAGTCAAATCAGCGCCTGGACGTTTCATACGGCCATGGATGGCATATGCCGCATCAATTTTAGTGATTGTTGCAGCTTTCAGCCTGAGGTATTTATTATCCCACACCGAACCTGCCATGATAACTTCCGAATCAGGGCCCGGCAATACCACTTTAATACAGACATTCAGTGATGGAAGCATTGTGTATCTTGCTCCTAATTCCACTTTGAATTATCCCGGGGAATTTGGAGAAAAACGACTGATATCCTTTTCCGGAGAGGCATTTTTTGATATCTACAACACCACAACTCCTTTTATAATCGAAACGCAACGGGCCGTTTTCGAGGTGCTTGGGACAGCCTTTAATCTGAAATGCAATGATGATGACTTTGAATTGATAGTTGAAGAAGGAGTTGTAAAAGTTTCACTCAGGGATTTTCCCGACAGACAGGAAGTTGCGGGTGAATTGGAAATGCTTACCGGTTCGGGCAATAGTATGCGGAAATCTGCCGTTACAGATCTTACATACCTTTCCTGGAGATTGAACAGAATGCAGTTCAGGGATGAAAGGCTGGGAAATATAGCTTCGGTAGTTGCCAGGAATTATGGTATGCAGATCCATTTTGAAGATGAAAAGATCAGGGAACGACGGCTGACTGTTACATTTCATCAAAATGACATAAATACTATTGCCGATATTATAGCATTTCAGTTTAATCTTGAATATGAGATGCTGGGTGATTCTGAAATCATATTCAGGAGGGAGCAATAGAGAAATCCGGCTTTGTTCAGTGAACAGAAGTTTTTACAAAAAGCATTATGTTTCACCCGGGTAGCAGGAGGAAGGAATCGTATTTTATGGACTTTCGTCAGTCCGTATTGAAATTCCTGTGTATGCCGATCATATTTGTTTTTACTCTATCCTTCTCTTTTGCCCAAACAGATGTTTTTCAAAAACAGGTTTCCCTCGACAGGCAATCTTCAAGTATATATTCACTGCTTAACCAAATTTCCGGCCAGACAGGTTATTTTTTTGTATATAATACCGAAGTGCTTGATTCTGACCGGCGAATCAGGATAAGAGCCGGAAACAGAACTCTTTCCTCATGGCTTGAAGAGATTGTTTCCGATCCTTCCCTAGACTTTCATACCATTGAGAACCACATCCTGATTTTTCGCCCGGAAGAAATACCCGGTTCCGGAAACGGTAACATTATGCCGGATCTGACTGAAAATAATGAATTTATCATCCGGGGCCGTGTTTTGGATGAAAGCAGCAGGAACCCGCTGCCATTCGCCACTGTGGCCATTTATGGCAAATCATTGGGAATAACCACAAATTCTGATGGTCTGTTCACTATGAAATTAACTGATGAACTGGTTGAAGATTATCTATCTGTATCGTACATAGGTTACAAGAGCCATAAAATTCCAGTTAAGCTATTCATACAAGACAAGTTGGATGTTTTGATGGAAGTCGATCATATAGCAATCGAGGAGGTCATGATCCACTATTATGATCCTCTTACCATAATTGAATCGGCACGTAACAGGATCAATAAAAACTTCAGTAATAAACCTGTTTACATGCTTAACTTTTATCGTGAAGGTGTGATGAGAAGCAATCGTTTCATAAATTACTCCGAGGCGTTGTTCCAGGTGTATAAATCTCCTCATACCAGGATCTTCGAGAGGGACCAGGTGAAGCTGCTCCAGTCACGTAACATTAGCAACACCGACCGTACCGATACTCTTGTTCTTAAAATAAGGGCAGGGATAAGAAGTTCGCTGGATCTTGATTTTATAAAAAACATTCCTGATTTCCTTAATGAGGAATACATGCACGAATATGATTTTACATATGACGGCATAGTTGCAATAGACGGCAAATTGAGCTATGCTGTTGCCTTTGAGCAAAAGAAGAACATAACCGAACCATTTTATACAGGGGTCATTTATATTGATTTGGAATCTTTTGCCTTTCTTGGTGCCGATTTTGAGGTTCATCCAAAATTTATCGATAAGGCCATCGATCAGTTTGTCAGGGGAAGAAACCGGGATTTCAGAGCCTCGGTCGACCGGGCAGCATACAGTGTGCGTTACCGCTACTACGATGGAGTCTACTACCTGAACCACGTAAGAGCCGACCTGAATCTTCGCTACAGAAAGAGGTTTTCTATCTTCAGCAACAATTTCAGTGTATTCGTTGAGATGGCAACTACACATATCGATACAGATAATGCTCAGAGGTTCGAAAGGAGGGATGCTATGAGGACCGACAGGGTGTTTTTTGATGAAAATCATTCCTATGATCCTGAATTCTGGAGCGATTATTCCTTTATTGCCCCCGAAAAGCATATTACTAATGCGATTGCGCTTATTGAAGCCAAAATTGAAAGTTATGTTGAGGACAGGTGAGATTCCAGTCCAAGGACCTTAAATACAGCCCCTGCTTTCAACATACATTCCTGGTATTCCCTGACTGGTATGGATTGATTTGTAATGGCACCTCCGACCATGAATGACAAACATTCTTCTGCCCGGTTATACTGAATACTTCTGATTACCACATTAAAATCAAAATCCAGTCCGGGGGTGAAATATCCTACCGTGCCGGAATATAATCCACGCCTGCTTTTTTCATATTGTTCAATGATCTCCATTGCTTTCATTTTGGGGGCACCGGTCATTGAACCCATCGGGAAGGTTGATTCAAGTATGCGGCTAAAATCGGTTTTCCCGGATAGTTCAGCAGAAATATCTGACTGCATCTGGAAAACCCTGGGGAAAGGATATATGCCGCACAACTCGTTCACTTTTACCGAACCCTTGCTGGCAATCTTTGACAGATCGTTTCTGACCAGATCGGTTATCATGATGTTTTCTGCACGTTCTTTGGGATCATTTCGCAATGCCTCTCTTGCAAACCGGTCATCCTGAAGAGTTGCCCCTCTTGCAGATGTTCCTTTTATAGGCTGGGAGTATATCATGTTGCCTGTTTTTTTTAAAAAACGTTCCGGACTTGCACACAACAGATACTTATCGTTAATCCTGTAAAAACAGGAAAATGGAGTGGGAGATTCTTCAATCAGCCTGATCCAGGTTGATACAGGATCAATTATTGCTTTTTCAGCAAGAAATTCCAAACAGAAATTTACCTCATAAATATCTCCTTTCCGAATATGTTCCATGATCTTTTCCACCGCCCGCAGGTAATCGGTTTCAGGAATTACTTCATTGATCCCGGAAACAGATGGCCTGTCGGCCTCCGGCAACGGGTATGTGATGATCTCCTTGATAACGGAAGCAACATCATCAGAATTTGTCACTTCTGAGTGCCATCCGATTTCCAGAATGTTTTTCTTAATTATGAAAACATATTCAGGAACAAAAAAATAGATCAGGGGAAAATCTATCCGGTCAGGATGCGACGACGTAAGATCTTCTATTTCATTTTTCAGGTCATATCCTACATGTCCGAATATCCAGTCGTTGCTTTCCGATAGGAATTTGTCAAGAGCTTTTTGCCATTCTCTGTCTGCCAGGGTTAAATTTTTCAAACATCCTGTACCTGCAAGAAGATCGTAACTGTGCCGTGAAAAGGAATGAGAATACCTGCTGGCATAATCGTTTGAATCAAGAACACATGAAATGGGTAAATTACCTGCCCAATTAAAAAACCTTTTCCGGAAATCTTCAGGGTGATCTATTTTAAATGTAGTAAATCTGCGCATGCACAAAAATAAATTATTACACCGGGATTCGTCATCATTTTTCAGCGATAGGGAACAACTTCCGGAGCCCTGATCCTGAACTCGTCAAAAAACCGGCTTCGTTCGCTTGATATATAAAACCATCTTGCCGATGCCTGCTCGGGAAGTTTGGGGAACCAGGATATCCGGAACTGGAGCGTGGGAAAAACAAGGTGTTCATTCCGCAATCTTATTCCAAGTCCAAAGCCACTATAAAAACCTTCATCCATTATGTCACTCTGTCCGGCGCCAACCCATCCCAGATCGGCTATGGTAAAAAGGGCGTACTTGAACCCATACCAGTTGCTTTTGGAATAAAACATGGTTTCAGTCTGCATTGTCAGTTTTCTGCTACCTCTCAGGGCATCACTCCTTAGTCCCCGTATCCCCTGACGGTTGCTGATGGTTAAAAATTCATCGTCAAGGCGCGAATACCCCCTGGTGAAATTAATGGTAAAAAACTGCCTCATGTAATAGCTATTCAGGTCAAAAAGATTTGAAAATCCTGAGGTTTCGACCTTAAGCACTCCCTGTTCAAAAGAGTTTCTATTAATGAAGCCACCAAATGAAATTTTGTTTTGCAGATAAGCTACTCCTTCAAAATGGTTACTTAAAGACAGGTTGAACCCGGCATACCAGCGGGAAAAAAATTCACTGTTCTCATAACCTGTCATTGCCTCCAGACGTGAGCCAAGAGGAAGGTCTTCCGCGGGACCAAAACCATAGATATAATTATTCTTTAGATGACCAAGCCGGGTGTAAGTCAGGCTCATGAGAAAAATATCCCTGTTATGAAAGTCATACCTGATATTTTCATCTATATCTGGTCGTTCATAAAAAATATTCCTGTTGAACCTGGAGGTTAAGTAAATATTCCGGCGATTGAATACCTCCCCGCCCTGAAGCTGGAAAGATCGCCCCAGCCAGTAATCATACTCGTTGAAGTTAACCTTTTGATCGATAAACAATCTGTCCGGAAAAATATAATCTTCAATCAGTCTTGATGAGGTGAATTCAATTCCACCAGCATATTTCATCGA
>SLGC01000040.1 GCA_007123885.1 Bacteroidales bacterium
AGCGGGAGACGGGACTCGGACCCGCGACCCTCAGCATGGAAGGCTGAGGCTCTACCAGCTGAGCTACTCCCGCGTAAAAACTGTGGGGAGAGAAGGATTCGAACCTCCGAAGGCGTCCGCCAGCAGATTTACAGTCTGCCCCAGTTGGCCACTTTGGTATCTCCCCTGTTCCTTCAATAATTGAGCCGATGGACGGATTCGAACCCCCGACCTGCTGATTACAAATCAGCTGCTCTGACCAGCTGAGCTACATCGGCTTCTAAAGAACGATTGATCTTGCATTTTACTTGCCAAAATCGGATTGCAAATGTATAAATTATTTACTAATAACACAAAAAATATAATTTATTTTTTTCAATCCCGGATTCTTCTGAAACGTAGGCTTTACGGGCATTAGAAAACGATGCCTTTCATATCAGTTTTTTCTGAGTTTGTCCTTTTTCCTTTTGGCCTGGATCCTCAGTGCATCAACTGCAAGGTCTGTCGCTTCTTCGAAGGTCTTGCCCTGTTTCTTTGCAAACAGGCTATTTCCGGGTACATCCAGCTTTATTTCCGTTATTTTGTTTTCCATATCCTGAGAATTTTCTATTCGCAGGTATACCTCAGCACCAATAATACCATCATTGAACTGAACCAGCTTGCTGACCTTTGATTTAACAAAATCTAGCAATTTGACATCAGCATCAAATCTTACGGAATAAATTTTTATATCCATCATATGGCATCCCTCCTGTTTTTATGCTCGCGGATGAGCCTGTTTATAAACTTTTTTTAATTTTTCGAAAGAATTGTGGGTATATACCTGTGTTGCATTTAAATTGGCGTGACCAAGAAGCTCCTTGATTGCATTAAGGTCCGCCCCGCGGTTAAGCATATGTGTAGCGAAGCTGTGCCTTAATATATGGGGACTTCTTTTCCCGCTGCTTGTAACAAGTTGTAACTGTCGGACTACCACCCTGTACACAAATTCCGGATAAAGTCTTTTATTTGAATTTGTTACCAAAAACGGATCTCCGGGCAGGGCTTTTCCGAATTCTGCTTCCCTGACAGCTGCATATCCGGACAGTTTGACTGCAAAAGCAGGGCCAAAAGGAATATTCCTTTCTTTTCCCCCTTTTCCGGTTACCTTGATGATCAATTTTAAAATATCCACATCTCGGTTGTTAAGGCCGGTCAGTTCCGACCTTCTTATTCCGGTGAGATAAAGCATTTCAATTATCAACCAGTCACGTACATCCTTAAATTTATCTCCGGAACCAGCTCCATCGAGTAACTGATCCAGGCTCTTTTCGGGTATAAACCCGGGAAGGGCTTTACCTGCTTTGGGAAGGTTTACCTTAACTATCGGATTGGTGTCAAGCAGATCCTGTTTTTCCATGTAGTTGAACAAAGAGCTGAGAGCAGATATTTTTCTTCTGACGGTTCGTGGTGATATCCCTTTCTCCAAAAGATGCACTATCCATTGCCTCACCTGTCTGTCACCTATAACAACAGATGGTGATTCTATATTTAAATCCTTACGGATGAAATTGTCAAATTGCCTCAGATCATTCTCATAGGCTTTGACGGTATGAGAAGAATAACGCTTTTCTGTTTTCAGGTAAAGGATAAAAGGATCTATGTGCATGGCCCGGTTCGGATGACCTTAAGTTTGTTATATTATTTATATTACAAACCCTGGCAGGATAAACTATTCTTCTTCCCGCTGCAACTTCTGGACATAAATAGCTTTCTTGATTTGTTCCCGGCGACTTACAGAGGGTTTTACAAATGCCTGACGATTCCTCAATTCCTTAATTACGCCGGTCTTTTCATATTTTCTTTTGAATTTTTTTAAAGCTCTTTCAATATTTTCGCCTTCTTTCAATGGTACAATAATCATATATTATTTTTTTGGTGAGCCGCAAAATTATTATTAATTCAAATAAATTCAAAACTTTTATCCTGTAAAAAAAAGGAAGCAAAATTTCTACAGCTGAAAATTACAAAATTTCCTTTACAAAATCTATTAATTAAACAATTAATTAAGTACAAACACAAACGATTGTTATTCAGGTTTATTATACCGGCAGTGAAATGAACTAAGAGGGACAGGGCCCCGAAGTATCATATGGTATTTGTTGTTCCCGGCCCGGGGGACGGGAAATCGAATCAGCAAAAGCTTATGAGATCGGCAAAGCCAAAAGAAAATAACCACCGTCAAAGAGGGTGGATCTCAAAGTTTAATTAAAGTCAAGATAATGGCGCAATCTGTAAACATCCGGTTCTGAAAAAGCCGGCGACTGCAAAAGGTCGTTAATTGAATTTAATTTCCCGCTTTCCCTCAACCGGAAAATTTGTGATACCTGATCATAATCAAGATAAGGGTGCCTGAGTAATGTGCTGAAATCATCCGTTAGCGGCTTAAGAGGTATTATCATGCCGGAATCTGCAAATAGTCCCGGGATGATCACTTCATACCGGTCCTCATCAATACCGTATACTTCCTTCAGCTGTTCGATCCGGGCATATCCTCCGAGAATCCCCCTGTATCTTAATATCCGTCTTGAAAGAACCTGACCGATACCACGGATTTGCATCAGATCGATTGTATCGGCAGAGTTAATATCAATTCCCGGGCGAAGGGTATCCTGACCACTTCCTGCAGTAACGGTCCGTGTTGATGCCGCTGCTTCATCAACATATCCGACACCGGATTTACCTCCCAAATTAACACTACCGGCTGTTTTGTCCCGGGACAGTTCTGCCCGTGGCTCTTCCCTGTTGTTGGCCGGGACCTGTGACATAGTATCATGAATCCCATAAAATAACCTTATCTCATCAAGCAGAACCGGATCCACCTCATAAACCGCCTTTTTGGAAAAAAAGTTATAGATATATGGTGCCATAAAAAGAAACAGGACGATGGAAGAAAGCAACATGGTCCCGTTCCGCTGACTCCGGGTGAAGGAAAAATATTCCCTGAATAATTGCCCGATCATTAACATCTGGTATTCACGATGTTCATTAAATTTGGTACCGATCCTTCAAAAACACGGATACAAGTTACCAAAAATGCAACCAAAATGCAAGTGATCCGGAAAATCCGGAGGAAATCCGGAAAATCCGGAAAGCAGATGAAATCCGGACCGTGATCAAATCCTTATGAGACCCAGGCCGTAAATAAAAACAAGAGTAATGGCAAAGGGTGCAATAAACCGGACAAGGAACATGAAGAGAGGAAAATAGCCAAGCCTCAGGGCTCCTTCATTTGATATCTCGTTTCGTGCCGGTCCCGCGCCAAGATACCACCCAACAAACAATACTATAAACAATCCTCCAAGGGGCAATAATAAATTGGAAGCAGTAAAGTCCATCAGGTCGAAAATCACCAGACCGAAAATCCGGAAGTCGGACAGTATTCCGAGAGACAGTGAACAGAATATACCAAGAACCGAAATCATAACAGAGGCCAGTATGGTAGCCCTTTTCCTGGTCAGGTGCAGTTCTTCTACTATATAGGCCACCACAACCTCAAGAATAGAGATGGATGAAGTAAGTGCTGCAATCAGCAGAAGGGTAAAAAAAATAATTGAAAAGAAATACCCCCCGGGCATCTGCTGGAATATGTTGGGAAGGGTTATAAAAACCAGTCCCGGCCCTTCAGCCGGATCAATGTTGAAGGCAAAAACAGCTGGGAATATGGCTATACCGGCCAGAATGGCTATAAGTGTGTCGGTTACGGAAACCTGTATAACAGTTTCGGAGAGATTATTGTTTTTCTGAATATATGATCCATAGGTGATGAGTGTACCCATGCCCAGGCTCAGGGAGAAGAATGCCTGACCAAGAGCACCCAGAAGGGTTCCGGCAGTAAGCTTTGAAAAATCTGGATTAAACAGAAAGGCAAGTCCCGCACCCCCGCCGGGCAATGTAATTGATCTGACACAAAGGACCAGGATCATGACAATAAGTAGCGGCATCAGCACTTTGGTATATTTCTCAATGCCCTGTTTTATTCCTGCCACAACAATCCAGGCAGTCAGAACCATGAAGATCAACTGCCAGAATAAAGGCCGCCAGGTTCCCGAAACAAAGGTACTGAACATCAGATTCAGTTCCTCCTCATCTCTGCCGGCAAAAGCATCTGAGAATGATTTAATAATATATTCCAATGTCCACCCGGCAACCGCACTGTAAAAAGAGAGGATAAGGAAGGCAGCGGCCACGCCCATTACGCCTACCAGGAACCATGGCGTACGGGGGGCAAGATTTTTGAATGACCCGATGGCATTTCGCTGGGCGCGGCGGCCTATGGAAAATTCCGATAACATTACCGGTAATCCGATAGCAGCAATAAACAGCACGTAAACAACAAGAAATGCCCCTCCTCCACCCTGACCTGCAACATATGGAAATTTCCATATATTGCCGAGTCCCACGGCCGATCCGGCTGCGGCTGCAATTATTCCAAACCTGCTGGTAAACCTGTCACGGGGAGTCAAATCCGAATTACTCATTTAAACTGATCAATTATTTTGAAAGAGCAGCAAGATTACAATTTTTTACCCGGATTTACAAGTTAAATTTTAGAAGGGATATCCGATCCCTATATTGAAGTGGACATCATTATTGTAATTAAACCTTCTGTTCAGCGGTATCCATCTTTGCCCCTGAATTTCTGCCGGGTCACGCAGCTTCAGTCCCATGTCGACCCTGAATATGAAAAAGGAGAAATCAAACCTGAATCCAACTCCTGTCCCAACTGCAATTTCATCGTGAAATCTGTCAAGGGCAAACCGGGCTCCGTCTCTTTTATCATTATGGTCAATTGCCCAGATATTTCCTGCATCTAAAAAAAATGCCCCTTTCAGCAGCCAGAACATGTTGAACCTGTATTCAATATTTGCCTCAAGCTTTATATCTGCTGTCCTGTTGGGAAAAGACCTGTCTGATGGTTCATGGAATGATCCGGGACCAAGGGAGCGTACCCGCCAGGCCCTTATGCTGTTTGCACCTCCGGAAAAAAATTTCTTTTCAAACGGCAGGGCTGTGGAATTGCCATAAGGCAACCCGGCTCCGGCAAATAACCGGTAGACAAGTGAATTATCATCATAAAAATTCTGGTAATAGCGGAAATCTATGTCTGCCCTTACATACTGGGCAAACTGGGTTCCAAAGAGCCTGTGGTAACCATCTCTTTTGGGAAGGTCAGCCAACCGGCTTATTCCGCCCAGAATATTCCCGGCTGTTTCGACATTGAAGCGGAAATATATAAAGTCCCGTGCCCTTCTGATATCCTGATTATTGAAAATTAGACTGTAATTGGTTTCTGTTACGACATGATCCCTGAAGCTGGCTTCAAGATTATAAAAATGTATCAGCGAATCAAAAAGAGGTGTTGAAAAAGGAAGGTTCACCAGGTTCAGCTCGACCGGATTTACAACATGCATGATGTTGGGTGATCCTCGCCAGCTGTAACCGAATCCGGCATTTGCAATGGTACGGATATAATCCGGCCGCCTCTGGTAATTGTATGCCAGGGTGAGATTTGTACGGGGATTGTAACGGCGTACAAAGCTGATGGACCTGATGGGCAGCAGGAACCTGGGGATCTGCAATCCGATCTCAGCACCGTACTCATATGTGTTCCTGTATGACCGTGTATAATATTCATTAAGAGTCTCTATTGCACCCTTTACTTTGAAATCAAGTATTTCAGCACCTCCAAAAATATTCCGGTGCTGGTAGATCAGGTTTCCCCCGAAACCGAAATCCCCTGATGAATTTGTCCCTTCAAATTCTACGGTATAGGATTGCATGTTAAAGGGTGAAAGCTGTATCCAGGCATCCAGTGCCGGCAGTAAATGAGTGCCGTTCTTATCTTCGGCATTGGCGGGGTGATCCAGTGTATCACCGGCATTTACCGGACCCTCATGAGGTAAGTTGACAGGACTGTTTCCGGGTGATTCCGTAAACCTGATATTTACCAGCCTGTATTGACGAAGAGCAAACAGATGCCTGTATGTGCGGTCTACATTTTCCCGGTTGTAAAGTTCACCGGGAAGTATGAAATTGGATTGTGCTATCACCCGCTGACTAACCGGCAGTTCATTCCTGTAAAGATATGTCATGTCCCGGAATACAAGAGTATCCAGGTTGCTAAGATAATCATCAGGCCTGTCAAGAGCTTCACGCGGGTTATATGATGGCAATATAAAAATATCCCCTATCAGGTATCTTTGATGTGGTACCTGAACAGCTCTTCCGTCTTCCCCCCGTTTCCTGTAATTACTGATCCCAAGGGTGAGATCCACCCGCATTCCGCCGGCAGTAGTGTCTGCATCGAAAAAAACATGTTCGCGGGTAAAATTAAAATAACCCTTACCGGTCAGGTAATCTTCGATCCGGATCCGTTCATTTTGGAGCACATCCACATCGAATATGCTTCCTGGCTTTACCAGCGAATTAATCGTATCTTGAAGTATTATATCCCTGAGCCCTTTATCTTCAAAAATGTAATTCAGGGAAGCAATATGGTAAGGTTCGCGCGGATCTATTCTATATGTAACTCTTGCCCTTCTGTTCCGGGTCCGTACCGTATCTTCAACATGTGCATTATAGTAACCTTTATTACGCAGATACTGCTCGATTTGGGTAACCGACCGGCTGGTTGTAAAATGATCATAAATAACCGGCTCTTCGCCTATACGGCGCAGCCAGTTGTGAGGCCAGCCATCTTTTTCAGGATTTGCAATATTATGGAGCCAAAGGTGAAACCGCATCCATAATATCCTTTTATTCGGCTTTTGCCTTACATGGTCCCTGATCTCATTCCTGTCTATATCCCTTGAGGAAGATTCAATTTTGTATCTGTCAAGAAGGTATTCATGTTCATGGATTTGCCTTGCCGGGCGGCAGGCAAATAATCCACCTGCAATGAAAACAAGTGCAATAAAATGCAGATTACACCTTCTATTTAGTAATTTTAATCCCAATTTGCTTAAATCAGATGGAGTTGTTTATATAGCAGGCAAATATAACCATTATTAGCTAATGCATTATGTGGATCATAAAATTGCAACCCGACAAAAATTATTAATATGCCCGCAAGGAATACGATTAAATTTATAAACTCATTAAAGCAGAAAAAATTTCGTCAACAATATCAACTTTTTCCGGTAGAAGGAGAAAAAATGGTTGATGAACTTCTGAAAAGCAATTTCGAAATACATTCAATTTATGCATTGCCTTCCTGGATAGAGGGACATGGTATCCCTTTCGGGGAACTGCCCGGACCGGTCACCATCATCCGCCAGCAAGTCCGGGAGAGATGCCTTGTCCACCCCGTAAATGAAGAGGAGCTTGGCAGGATGAGCAGCCTGGATTCCCCCAATAAGGTTCTTGCCGTGGTCCATAAATCATCCTGGGTGCCGGATCCGGCTGCACTGGAAGGTTCCCTTTCACTTGTGCTTGACAGGATACAGGATCCGGGAAACCTGGGAACACTTATACGATCGGCCGACTGGTTTGGTGTCGAAACCATAATTTTGTCGGATGATTCGGCCGAGGTCACCAATCCTAAAGTGGTCCAGGCTACTATGGGATCTGTTTTCCGGGTAAGGACTTATTATACAGACCTGCCGGCTTTTCTCCGGATGCCGGAAATCAGACCTTTGCCGGTTTATGGCACATTCCCGGATGCTCCGGATATATACTCATCCAAACTGACCGGTCATGGACTGATTGTTCTGGGAAATGAATCGCGTGGAATTTCCACCGCGGTGGGAATGCTCATAAAACAAAGGATAAGCATCCCGGTTTTTCCCCGGAAGGGAACCATGCCGGAATCACTTAACATAGCGGTAGCAGGAAGTATAATAATGGCGGAGTTCCGGAGAAGGGTGCAGTAAAATGCCCGGATACAGATGTCATTCAACCTGTTTTTGCAGGCGCGAAATTATTACGGCCGATGTGGTCAAACAGGAAAGTGATCCGGCAGGGTGCCGGGCTATTCAAAATGAAATGAAAGGATAATAAGATGCGACCTCATCCTTTCAATTGCCTCCTGAAACTGGGGTCTGCTGTTTTCCCGCCGGTGCAGGGCATCAAGAAAACCCACTGCAAATTTCAGTTCGGTTGTGAACTTGAAATAAGGAAGGTAGAACCCTATTCCGAAACCGGTTTCCAGGTATATGTCAAATGGATTAAGACTTAAATAGATATGGTCATCTTCATTGAAATTCTTTGCGAGATCGTAGCGGAAATTGATCCCGCCCAGTACATATGGCCTGTAGTTGTTGATACGCACGGACTGGTATCTCAGCGCGAAGGGAAATTCCAGGAAAGACGATTCGAGTTCCTGCGTATTAACATGGACAGGAACAACATCTAAATTATTTTCATTCCCTCCGGGTAGGCCATGTCCTTCCATGGTATAAAAATCCAGGCTTCGCTGACCGAAAGCTACTCCTGGTAAAATCCTTAGATCCAGGTGACTGGTAAGGCGGAAATTGGAAACTATATTAATATTGAAACCGGGTGACAGGTTGCTGACTTCAGCAAAAAGATCATTATCAACAGCAAATTGTGACGATCTTACCTTGAAGTCCATCATATTGAGACCAAGAGTGAACCCGAAATTAAGGGACCGGAGTTCATGATCGGGAAGGTTCCTGACTATGGCACGCTGGGAATTAGCGAGAAGCGGAATCAGTAAAAATGCTATTGTAATTAATTTCTTCAATCAGAACCAGATATTGAATAAATATATCAATTATTTAATAACTGTTAAAATCAATTAAATATTTTGTTGAACACTCTTTATTTACTGCACAATACCCTGCCCAAAGCATGAGGGATAATTAAATGAAGCAAAAGTTTTAAATTTGCTGGTAAAAAGAACATGCACCACTCCACTCAGCAGATACATGATTTTGCAAGGCTGTTTTTTGAAAAAACCGGGTGCCGGAAAGAGGATGCCAATATTATTGCAGATGTCTTCCTTTCAGCAGAACTCAGAGGCATAGGCTCCCATGGGTTGATCCGGATCATAGACTATTACAATCTCTGGAAAGCCGGCCGTCTCAATACATGTCCCCAAATTAGCATTACCAGGGATACACCTTCAACAGCTGTGGTTGATGCCGACAACGCACCCGGAATGCTTTCCGGGGTATACAGCATGAATAAAGCAATTGAAAAAGCATCAGCATGCGGTACAGGGTGGGTCTCCTGCAACAATTCAAACCATTTCGGGATAGCAGGCTATTATGCAATGATGGCGCTCGAACATGATATGATAGGGATCTGTCTTACAAATGCAAACCCACTTGTTGCCCCCACCTTTTCAGTAAGCCGGATGCTCGGAACAAATCCGATAGCAGTAGCGGTGCCGGCGGGAAGCCAGCCCCCTTTTGTGGCTGATTTTGCCACCACCCCGATCGCAAGGGGAAAACTTGAGGTGGCTGTAAAGAAGGGAGAAAAAACCCTTTTGGGATATGTGCAGGACAGGGAGGGAAACCCGACCGATGATCCGGATATCCTCAGAAAAGGCGGTGCCATGCTGCCCCTTGGCGGAAGTCGTGAATATGGCAGCCACAAGGGTTATTGCCTTTCGGCCATAGTAGACATTTTCTCTGCTGTTCTTTCAGGAGCGGGCTTTGGACCATTTGTTCCCCCGTCGGTAGCATATCTTCCCCTTCCTGAAGATGGGAATGGCAAGGGTACGGGACATTTTTTCGGAGCCATGCGTATCGATGCCTTCCGCGAAAAAAATGATTTTAAAAAAGCAATGGATTCTTGGATCACTACTTTCAGGAATGCTAAAAGCGTTGAAGGTCAGCCTGAGGTGCTTATTCCGGGTGATATTGAAAGAGAACAGGAGCAGCTTAACAGGCAGCACGGTATAAAGCTTATCCCGGCAGTTATTAACGAACTGAACCTGATAGCCGTAGATACCGGAATAGACATGGAACTGTAAGCAGGGGTGGCATATGGGGAAAGTAAAATTCCGGGCCAGGACTGCATGAATTATTTAAAGGAATCATGATCACTGCAAAATCACTGCAACCGGCAGGTTGGTAATATAAATTGACTTTTATAATTTTATAGGGTTTGTAATTAATCCGTATCCTATGTTGATCTGACAGGCAGACCGGATATTAACAACAAGCAGGAAACAAGTAAAAAACAATATCTATGGGAAAAGGGGATATCAAAACCAGGAGGGGGAAATTATTCAATGGCAGCTGGGGAGTAAGAAGGCCAAGGAAAAGACCCAGACCGGGCTTAACGGATAAGGGTGAAAAGAAGACAGCCGGGAAAGATCTGTAAATAGCTGACATCTTCACCGGATCATTTACGCAGCATCCAGATTGCGAAGGGCCACCTGCAGAAACCGGATGTTTACCTCCTTTAGCCAGGGAAAATCCTGCTTAAAAGGGGCAACCGGTTGTCAATATCCCTGCAGATGATAGAAACAAACCCAGGATGTAATAAAATATCCGGTATACAGTTAATTAATACAAATTCTTATTATGCCAAAGGTAGTTGTAGGTCTTTCGGGTGGAGTGGATTCAAGCGTGGCAGCATATCTCTTAAAGGAACAGGGGTATGATGTCATCGCCCTATTCATGATCAACTGGCATGATACAACCGGTACGCTTGCAGGCGACTGCCCCTGGCATGATGATCTGGTATTTGCCCGCCTTGTGGCCCAAAAACTGGACATACCTTTTCATACAACCGATCTGAGCGAACCCTACCGCAACAGGGTTGTCGAATACATGTTCTCCGAATATGAAAAGGGTCGAACCCCCAATCCCGATGTGCTTTGTAACAGGGAAATAAAATTTGATATGTTTATTGAAGAGGCATTAAAGCTTGGGGCCGATTATACAGCTACGGGTCATTACTGCAAAAAAAAGGAAACCAGCATCAATGGCCGGACCATATACCGGCTGCTTGCCGGCGATGACCCCGGCAAGGACCAGAGCTATTTCCTGTGCCAGCTTAACCAGAAGCAGTTGTCAAAAGCATTGTTCCCTCTTGGAAATTTAGATAAAAAAAAGGTAAGGGATATTGCCGGTGAAACGGAATTGCCAAGTGCTCAGAAAAAAGATTCCCAGGGTATCTGTTTTGTCGGAAAGGTCGACCTGCCTCTTTTTCTCCAGCAGAAACTGCAGCCCCGGCGTGGAGATATAATAGAGATCCCTTCCGGTTTCTACCGCCATATCCCTGCGGTTGGCGGCCTCCCTCAAAACCGGGCCGATCTGGATTATTTGTGCAACCCCGTTGTCTACCGGCCTGATGACGGAATTAAAACGGGTAGTCATAATGGCGCCTGGTTCTATACGGTCGGCCAGAGAAAAGGTCTTAATGTAGGAGGGAAAAAGGAGCCATTGTTTGTTATTGCAACCGATATTGAGAAAAACATCGTATATGCCGGTGAAGGACATTCACATGGAGGACTTAATCGCAGGGGATTATTCATAAAACCAGGAGATATACACTGGATAAGGGATGATCTGAGGCTTGATCCCGGACAGCAATCCGATTTTCTTGTCAGGATACGTTACCGGCAGCCACTGCAAAAGGCTCGTCTGTATATGGAAAACAAAGGGCTGTATATTGTTTTTGATAATCCCCAGAGAGGTATTGCCGCCGGGCAATTTGCAGCATGGTACCGGGATGATGAGCTTGTTGGTTCGGGTATTATTGACTGATCACTGTCCGTTCACAGATAACGCAACCTTATCCTCCACTGCCCGGGATTGCAGTACTTCATCGTCATTATCAGCCACTGCCGGGCATTTTGCATAATGACGATGAGCTTGCCGGTTTTTATTGACCGGTTCCCGTTTGCTGAACGGTATTCTGTTTGGGCATTGCCGCCGTCCAATTTGCAGCATGGTAATGGACAATGAGTTTGTTGGCCCGGAAACTATTGACTGGTTCACGGTTTATTGTGAAGCCCGCACTCTTTTTTCTCAGGTTGTTCCCACCACCATCTTCCTGCCCTTATATCCTCACCCGGCTTGATCGCCCGGGTACAGGGCTGGCAGCCAATACTGGGAAATCCCTTATCATGCAGGGCATGGTACGGGATGTTGTTTTCCCTGATATAGTCCCACATTTGCTTTTCTGTCCAGTCTGCCAGCGGATTTATCTTTATCAGCCCATTAGCCTCATCCCATTCGACGATATCGATATCAAAACGGGTAACGGATTGTTCCCTGCGCAATCCGCATATCCAGGCATCCAGTCCGGCAAATGCCCTTCCCAGCGGCTCAACCTTCCTGATACCGCAGCACATTTTCCTGTTTTCAATGCTTTCATAGAAAAGATTAATCCCCCTTTCTTTCACCATATTTTCAACGCGGTTGTGATCTGGAAAGAACACTTCTATATTGATGCCGTAATGCCTGTTTGTCCTGTCAAGCAGGTCATAGCTTTCCGGAAACATGCGACCGGTGTCAAGGGTGAATATCTTTACACCGCGATCGGCCTGTACAGCCATATGGGTTAGCACCTGGTCCTCTGCTCCAAGACTGCTGGCAAGGGTAATTTTGCCATTGAACGCCGGGATAACGATCCGGACTATCTCTGCAGCATGTTTTCCTTCACAAAGCCTGTTCAGCTCTTTTATCCTCTCTTTTTCCATAATTTCCCAAATTTAAATCTTTTGGATCTTTATTCAAAACACTATGCCACGCAGCTGAAGTTCTGCAGGCTACAACCGATGGTAATAATATAGAACGGGATCTATACCGCCTGCTTTTTCTGATAAAGTATAATAACCGCTTCCATCGGGCATCCAGCCGAAAGCCTCTCCCTGCGGTTCTATGGTATAAGGCAGCAACAGGGGTTGTCGTTTCAGGGCTTCAGTTATTGTTTCACCTGCATCCCTTTTCCAGTAATAGATCCGCTCATCAGTCTTTATGGCAATTTCCAGTCCGTCGGCAGATATGTCGCCGGCAAGAGCACGGTTAAAAGGGAAAAACCCTATTTTCTCAAGAGCAATAACCTTTTCTGTATCCTGCGGATAACGGGCCACATAAACTATAGATCGTTCATCCCTTTTTGTTACTACGTAAAGATCCCTGGTAAAAGGGTCTACCATAAGTGTCTCGGCATCCCTTGCCTGTCCGTCGGGATAAACAAAATCAATCCGCTCAACACCCTCTATCCTGACAGATGCTGTTGAATCCAGGCCTGAGATGTCGGGTTCGGGCAACCGGTATATCGACATGATGTTATATTGCCCCAGGTTGTCTCCTATCTCGCCTATATAAAGATATGTAATACCGGGTTCCGGTCCCGGCCCGGCAGCAATGTCCTCCCAGTCTCTGTTATATGCACCGACTATGATAAACTCACCGTAATCTTCGGCATTTTCGCCCACAACAAAAAGACGGTTTCGGTCGCCACTGTCATTATGAACCCAGAGGCGGGCCGGGTTGCTCCGGCTTACTGCAATACCGGAAGCTTCAACTATCTCCCTGTTTTCAAGAACACCACGGGACTCCGAACCGGAAAAGCCTGCATGAAACTCCAGATTGTACATATCATATTCGAAGAACAAAGACCCCTCCTGTTCGGTATTTGTCCCCTTAGAGCATCCGGTAATAACAATTATGGTAAGAAACAAGAATGCACTGCAAATGATCATACTACCGAATTAATTCTGCCATCATTTTCATCCCACCGGAAATCTTTTTTTAATTTCTGTAAAACTACCAGAATTTGCCGGAGGTTGTATGTTATCAGTAAAAATATTATTTTTATAGTAGATCACAAAACAATAAAAATGAACAGGCTGTTTTTTTTTCTTGTACTGTTTTTATCTTGCTATACAGGCTGCCGTGAAAAGGTGCCGCCCATTATTCGGTTTTGTTCAGATATAAGTCCGGAATATCCCTGCATTGGTGAGGACAGTGTCTTTATTTCCGGCTCCTATGTCTGGGTCCAGCTTCTTCTTAATCCCGGTTATAAAGACACTCTGGTTACGGGCAATCTCTATGGATATCAGGAAGGTGAAAGGATTTTTATCGGGAGCAAGGATCATATTTTAAGCACTGACCAGACAATAGTTATGGAGGCTTTATTCCTGAACCTCAGCGGCTATTATGAGGTTGATTTCCTTGATAGCCGCGGCAGATTACTGGCCAGCGGAAAATTTGAGATATGGTAGTTCTTGTTTACCCTCTAATCCTTCAGGCAAAGTCAGGCAGGACATTCCCGCGCCTAAAAGTCGCAAGATTCCAATTAAAAAAAGGCCATCCCGGTTTTGAGACAGCCTATTTTTAAATTGTTCCAGTAATCAATATCCCGGATTCTGTTTAAGAACTTCCGGCTGAAGATCGATCTGCACCTGTGGTATAGGCTGGTATTTGTCCCTTTCGGTGAAGTTTGCACCTGCCATGAAAGTCCTTATCCTCATGTCGCCTTTCTGAAAATCATTCAGTGTTTGTGCCATTGGCATCAAATTCAATCCGGCAGGCAGCTTTTCCCAGCGCCGCAGGTCGAAAAAGCGCATACCTTCTGTGGCAAATTCAAGCCGCTGTTCCCACTGAACAGCACGCATTGCCTCTGCCTGGCTCGCAAATGGGGGATACAGGCCAATTTTGTAATTGGCAGCCGGCCTTGTCCAGTCAACAGCGCCGCCGCTCATGAAATCGCTTGCATCTGTACCGGCACCCCACGGATAAACGCCCGGAGGAAGCTCATGGATAAGGACCCTTCCCATCACAACCTGGTTTCCCGCCCGTTGGCGTATCAGATTTACAAGGTTCCGGGCGAGTTCAAGATCCCCTTCAAAAGCAGCCACCTCTGCCCCCCACAGGAGGATATGTGTAAGCCGTAAAAAACGGATATTGTTGGCATTGACACCTGTCTGCCACCCCGACTGGGTTGAGAGGCTGTAGCGCTCCTCTTTCCTGAAAAAGGGTTTCAGGGCCGGCATATATGGTCCTCCGTTTGACTGATCGCGGATCCAGTCGCGCCCCCTGTTAATGCCCCAGTCAAGAAAGGGGATTCCCCGGCGCCCCACTGTCCAGTCCAGTCGCGGATCGACCTCATCTTCAAAAGGAACAAAAACAGCCGAAGAAGGAACACCCTGATCATGTTTCAGATCGGTATTGTTAAAAGTATTGAACATCGGCAAACCATCCTGGTCAACCCTGAAGGCATTCACAAGGTTCTGCGAGGGTTGGTGGAATCCGCAGCACATGCCGATATCGGAACCATGGGGTGCATTCAGTCCAAGACCCATCTCCGCATTCAGCGATCCGGACGATCCGTCATTTACAGCCCGCTGGAACTCAAATATTGATTCTGCATTATTGTTGTTCGCAATATTGTAGTTGTCATAGAAATTGGTCATTAGCTGGTATCTTCCGCTTGCAATTATTGCAACCAGCAACGGCTTGGCTTCGGCATATTTCAGTTCCTGCAGGTATGCCCTTGCTGCAAGCCCCATAGCTGCAAATTTTGTAGGTCTTCCGGGTTCCGGTTGTGATTCCGGAAGGTTTTCCCATGCAAATTGCAGGTCACTTATAATAAACTGCAACAAGGCACCTTCCGGATTAACATTGGAAACCAGCCTGGGATTTTCCACATCCCTTGTTATAATCGGCAGCCGGTCGCCAAATACCAGCCATGCCTGAAAATAGTATAACGCTCTCAGGAACCTTGCCTCGGCTATGAGCCTGTCGCGGGTATCTGGTGCCAGATCGGGTGTGAGATCTATTATCCTCAGAACTTCGTTTGCCCGGTGTACTCCACGGCCAAAAGTAAGGTTCCACATCTGACTGGGATAGCCGTTTGTTACAGTAACTTCCCATCGCTCTATTTCGTTGATCGGCACCTGGTCGGTATCTTCCGATCCCTTGTATGCATCGTCAGAAGCGGCAGACCCGTATGTCCAGTGGGCGACGGATGCTCCCCAGCCGGCATTTGTCATTCCTCCATAGACCCCGATCATAAGTGCATTGATACCTTTCTCGTTATAGAAGACTGTTTCGTCTGTGGCGCCTAGCGGCCTCTTGTCAAAAAAGTCTTCCGAACATGAAAAAGCTATGGCCAGAAGCAGTGTAAGGGCCGGTATTACTGATATTTTTTTCATATCTCTTAATTTAAAGGTTACGCATCAAATACACTATATTCCAAGGGTTACGCCCACCATAAACTGGCGGGGAGTAGGCCATGCACCCATGTCTATTCCGAAGTTTCCCTGTGCAGAGGTGCCTGATCCGGATGGCATATTCAGTTCAGGATCAAGTCCACTGTAGTTGGTTATGGTAAACAGGTTTGTGACCTGTCCGTAGATCCTCAGATCCCTTATCTGCATCCTGTCCATTACGCGTACCGGCACCCTGTATCCCAGTCTCAGGTTTTTCATCCTCAGGAATGAGCCATCTTCCACAAAATGGGTTGACGGTTGCTGTGAACCCGAGGCAAGATCCTGTACAGGCAGCTTTGCATCGGAATTATTTGTCAGGTAGGGGCTTCCCCATGACCTGTAAAGTGCATCCTTACTTTTGCCACCATTGAACATACCAAAATCGATCCACCGGCGCACATAGTTTATCATATCATTCCCATAGCTGCCATAAAAG
>SLGC01000154.1 GCA_007123885.1 Bacteroidales bacterium
GATTTTGTCTCTTCCGCATCCCTGTCCTCTTCCAGGTAAATTATTGCCACAGAAGCGCCCTCCCGGGCAAAATGAACGGCCACGGCCCTCCCTATTCCGGAATCACCGCCGGTGATAAGTGCCACCTTGTCATGCAATTTCCCCGATCCCCTGTAATCTTCCCTGATAAAAACGGGACGGGGATCCATCTTACTTTCTTCGCCCGGCATCTCCTGCTGTTGCCCGTGGATTTTTTCCGAGGCTTTTTCATAAGAACTCATATCCATTATTTTTTAAATTAATAATCAACCGTCAATTCACCCAAAGTTGCTAAGTCCCGTGAATATTCAGGCCTCCAAAGACCATCTGCCCGATCCCTTCCCTGACACTCCCATACAACTGATTCAAATGACTTCGGCAATTAAGTCGTATTCAGAAAGTCAAACAGGATCCCGATGGATCTAAACCTCAACCCTTTCAAGTTTCCTCAGTACTTTCGAACCGAAATCTTCAATAAACTGTTCCTGTTTCCTGTTTACATTATGCAGTACGATCTCGTCAAAACCCAGGGAAATATATTCATTGATCCATTCAATATGCTTTTCCGGATCACCTGAGATCCTGACATGTTCATGCATAACCTCCGGTGTAACGAATTCCGCGGCAGCCTCGAACTGATCGGGCGTACGCAGCTGGGACAGCATATGGCTCTGGAAGATGTTTGTCTTCCATTGGGTGAAGGCCCCCTCAAGGGCATCATCATCAGACTTGTCGTACGAAAGTTGCACTTTCAGGATCAGTTTCTTCCCCTCTCCCCCGTTTTCCCTGAAGGCTTTTATCATCTCCTTCAGCTGCTCCACCGGGTGTGATACCGTGATCATGCCATCCGCCCAGCTGCCCAGCCATCCAGCTGTTTTAACAGTAAGTGCCGCGCCAATTATTTGTGGTGGCGTTTCCGGAAGTGTATAAAGCCTGGCATCCTCGACCATGACAAGACCTTCATGATTAACCGTCTCACCTCTCCAGAGCGCCCTTATAACTTCTACACATTCAAGGAGAGATTCATTGCGTGTCTCTTTTTCAGGCCAGTAGGTGGATGTTATATGTTCATTAAGCGCCTGACCGCTTCCAACAGCCATCCAAAACCTGCCGGGGAACATTTCGGCCAGGGTCGCCCCTGCCTGGGCAATTACCGCCGGGTGATACCTGTAACCCGGAGCATTTACCACCCCGAAGGTTATATCTGTCCTTGCCAGGGCGGCTCCAAGCCAGCTCCAGGCAAATCCGCTTTCACCCTGCTCATTGCTCCAGGGAGAGAAATGATCTGACGACAGGGCACCCTTGAATCCGGCCTGTTGTGCCATCGTTGCAAGCTCAAGCAATTTTCCGGGTTTAAATTGCTCATGTGAAACATGATAGGATACTTTTGCCATAGTAGTCTATTTTTTGATGTCGCTTTTAAACCACCTGTAACCAAAGGCAGTCAATTCAATATCGTTTTTAATGTCCTCAACCGACTGGTAATCGGTATTGCTGAAAAGTTCAGACAAGCTTCCGAACTTGTGTTTTCCCTGATCGATCTTTACCCGGCAGTCTTCGCCTTTAAGATTGATCAGGACAACTATTGCCTCTGATCCCCATAAATTGCAGAATGAGTGAACAGATCCTTGATTATTTTCCAGGAGGAAACATTCGCCAAAGCCCAACTGTGGAGAATGCTTACGGGTGCTGATGAGCCTCTCCATCCAGTTCATGAATGAACCGGGATCTTTCTGCTGCATGCTGACATTGACTTTCCTGTAATCGTATTTTCCGGAATCTATCAAAGCATGGGCAAATTCAGATTCCGGTGCACTTGAAAAACCTGCATTTTCCTGGTCATCCCATTGCATCACAGTCCTTACACTTTCCCGTCCCTTCAGCGAAAGGTCATCCCCCATTGCAATTTCTTCGCCGTAATTTATCAGCGGCAGCCCCGGCAGACTAAACATCATTGTATATATCAACTCCATCTTCTGCCTGTTGCAATCAAGCATGGGAGGAAGCCGCCTTCTTATCCCGTGCCCGAATATCTTCATATCCTCGTCAGGGGCGAATGCTCTGAATACTTCCTGACGTTCGTCATCAGAAAGCATCTCCAGGTTCAGTTCATCATGAGTCCTCAGGAAATTCACCCACTGGCCGTTTATTTTCTGGGTCTTTCCAAGCGATTCCCGCAGTGGGCCTGCATCTTCCCTGGCAAGTGCCAGGAACATGTTCTTGTTGGTATAGAAATTAAAAAGCATGTGCATTCTGCTTTGTGACTGCTCTCCGAAGAATTTATTGAGATCTTCCGGTTCCACATTGGCCTCTGCAAGCAAAACTGCTTCATGGTTGCGCCGGTTGACAAATTCTCTGATATCACCAAGGAAATCATACAATTCATCCTTTGACTCATGAACAATTATATGCGCGGCGTCTATCCGGAATCCTGAAACTCCCAGCTGAAGCCAGAAGCCCATTATCTTTTTTATTTCCCTCCTTACATCGGGATTGCCTATGTTAAGATCAGGCTGTTCCTTTAAAAAGTGGTGCATATAATATGCACCTGCTTCATCATCCCAGTTCCAGATGCCACCCTCCTCAAGCATATTTTCCTCCTGGTCCTCATCAGTTATTTCCTCCTTCCATATATAATAATCCCTGTACCTGGAATTCTTATCGCTGCGCGATTTGAGGAACCATTCATGCTGGTTGGATGTATGGTTTATGACCAGGTCTATTATGACCCTTATCCCAAGGGCCCCGGACTTTATGATAAAATCCACAAAATCGCCTGGATTTCCAAACCGCGGGTCGATGGTGAAGTAATCCTTCACATCATACCCGTCATCCACGAGGGGTGAGGGAAAGAACGGGCGCAGCCATATACAGTTTATCCCAAGTCCTGACAAATGATCCAGCTTGCTTGTCAGTCCCCCGAAATCACCAATCCCGTCACCATTTCCGTCCATGTATGTTTCCAGGTCGAGCGAATATAAAATTGCCGTATGATACCACTGATCCTTCATAGGTAAAGATTTCCGTTTATTAACATCCTGCATTTTGAACAGGCCATTCCGTACTGATGTACTTTCTCTAAAAGACCGCGGTCCGGGTTGCCTGCTATGCAACTGTGCTAAGGATGAAAGCGTTATCCGAACCTGTCGGTCAGGGCAGCCGGTTAATTTATATGGTCCCTATTCTCCGACCGGAAATGCCATTGTGGTAAGCAGTGCATTTTCAGCCTGCCTTGAATCCATCCTTGTATGTTGCACCACAACGGGAACATCGGAGCTGATGACACTGGCGTAATCAGTGTCCCTGGGTATTTCCTGGGGTTCATCAAGACTGTTGAACCTGAGATGTTCCGTTCGTTTTGCCGGAACCGTGATCCTGTAGGGACCTACGGGGTCCTTGTCGGTGAAATAGATGGTTATCTCTATATTGGCGTCCTGATCGCCTGTATTTAAGATACATACGGTTTCATGGCTGGCCATTTCAGGTTCGGGGCCTGTACTCTGCCCCGGTATGTATCCTTCGGGAATGGCCCATATCTTATGTCCTATAGCTGAATCCATATCAACAGTATTAGTTTATGACATCATGCAGCAAATCTGAGCGTTTGCATAAGTAAACAGGTTCTTTTATACAAAGATAAGGGTGATAAAAATTGATACCCTTACATAATTTCAAGATTTTCTTATATTATAACATCTACCTGTCTGAGGGACGACCTAACTTCCGGCATGATCAGAGCAGTTTTTCGACAGATCCCAGCATGTCTTTGAGAACAATGCCTTTTTCCAGTACCGGTCTCCAGATATCTCCTTTTTCCTCCAGCCGGCGGGGCATATTCAGGATGGTGAACATCCGTGGATCAAGATCTTCGTTCACCTCATCCCAGTCTACCGGTGCAGATACCGTTGCATGAGGACGCGGGCGGACACTGTATGGCGCAGCAATAGTCTGGCCTTTCCTGTTCTGGAGGAAATCGATGTATATCTTATCCCGTCTTTTAGAGGTGCTGCGTTCAATGCTGGTGAATTCCGGAAGACGGTTATGTGTGATTACTGCCATTATTTGTGCGAATGACTTTACCTGGTTGTAAGTGTACCGGGCACCCAGGGGGATATATATGTGCATGCCGGTTGCTCCGCTGGTCTTACAGTAACAGGGTATTTTCAGCTCATCACATATTTCCCTTATAACAAGAGCCGTTTCCACAACTTTTTTAAAGGATATGTTCCCTGGGTCAAGGTCCAGCATCATATAAGTGGGATTGTCAGGTTTTTCGAAAGTGCTGTGCCATGGATTTATCTCAATACAGCCAAGGTTGGCCATATAAATAAGGGTGGCAGTATCATTGCACAAAAGATAATTTATATATCCTTCCCTTTTTGAGCCGGAGCTGATTTTCGCCGTCTTAATCCATTCCGGGAGTTGGGCCTCATCCATATTTTTGTGGTAGAAGCTTTTACCCTTGATGCCGTCAGGGTACCGGTTCAGCGACTGCGGCCGGTCCCTCAGGTGAGGAATTATGAATTTCGCTATACTCCGGTAAAATTCAATAAGCTGTCCTTTGGTATATCCCTCTTCAGGCCAGTAGATTTTGGACAGGTTTGTGCATTTAACCTTTTTGCCGGAAATGGTAAATGTTTTCTCCTTTACTTCCTCTTTGCCTGAAGATCCTGAGCCGGCGGCTTCATTATCCTGTTCATACTTCCGTTTTCCTTTGCTGCCTTTGCTGCCCTTGCTGGCAGCACTTCCCCTGTCTGCATCCTGTCCTTTACTTTTGCTACTGCCACCGCCGTTTTCATTATCCCGGCTGCCGGTTCCATCTCCGCCGGCCTCAACATCTTCTTTTACAATCTCGCCGGCATCCTTGTCCTGCCTTAACCCCATA
>SLGC01000252.1 GCA_007123885.1 Bacteroidales bacterium
TCTTTTTCTTTTTCTTTTTCTTTTTCTTTTTCTTTTTCTTCTTAGCTTAATTAACATAAAATTACAAATCATTGATGTATATATCATGATATAGCCGCAGGTTTGTCAACCAGTATAGTTGGCATAAATCGAAGTTGCCGGAATATGATATACATCCAAATCTAATGAGATCTTTGCAGGAGCGTATTTCCGGAAAAGGGCCGGCGGAAAAAAATATTGCATAAGCGGCCTGAGGGAACCTGGAGGCAGTATTAAAATATTCCGGAAGTAATCAAATTATCCTTATTCTGTATTTAATTTCTTCGTCTGAATAATCTTCTTAAAAAGGATCCCCCCGGTTCAGGTTCTGGCTTCTCACGCCGGGGAAGAATTTCAGGCCTTCTGAAAAGATCCAGGAATCTTTCCAGTCCGGTGGCATCCCTGAACTCCGGACAATCCAGGGCTCCTTCCAGATCTGCAGGTAATGAGGGAAAAGGTGCAGAAAACCGAACAGCAAGCTGCGGGTCCTGCTGGACATTTTGCAAAGTCATTGCTACCAGCGGCAAAGCCAGTGCGCTTGATGAACCAAATACTCCGCTGTCGAAACGGATGGCTCGCGATGAAGCCCCGGTCCGGCTTACCATGACAAATTCAGGATTAAATGCGGCAAACCAGGCGTCTGCATAATTTTGTGATGTTCCCGTTTTTCCGGCCAGGGGAAAGGTAACCCCGTACACATTTCTTAAAGCTGACCCTGTTCCCTCATCAATTGCTTTTTGCAGCATGGCCTGCATCAGCAAAACAGATCTCCCGGAAAGTACCGGATTTGCTTCCCTGTTTTCATCTGCCTGGTATATTAGCTCACCACCAGGGGTGAGTATAGATTCAATAAGCCAGGGATGGATCCTGTAGCCGCCGTTGGCAAAGGCAGAATAAGCGGCGGCAGTTTCCAGAATATTAGCCTCGGCAGTTCCCAGCGAAACAGAGGGAATGTTGATAAGGGGATATGCAAAACCGAGGTTTTTCCATAAAGAATCAATCTTATCAAATTCCACATCCATAAACAGGTTGTATGTGGGCACATTCAATGAGCGGGCAAGAGATTCGGTAAGGGTAAAATGTCCCCCGTAAACATTATCATAGTTTGAAGGCGTCCAGTCCTCGAAATCAGCCAGAACAATTGAATCATTGGCATAATAATGGCATGGTTCTATTCCCTGCTCAAGTGCCGCCGCATAAAGGACCGGCTTGAAAGCACTTGCCAGCTGCCTGCGGGCAAGAACCTGGTCAAAGGGCTGGGTCAGGTGATCAATACCTCCCACCCATGTTCTGACAGCCCCGGTCGAGGGATCCAAAACCACCAGTCCCCCGTGCAGCAGTGTAAGAGCCTTTTTGATGCTGTCCAGGACGGTCAGAGATTCAGTAAAAGATCCCTCCCAGTCAAAAGTTCTCTGGATAATAGTATCCGAACGGCGGTCTGTCATCCCCAGCCGCCTTATTTCGGTATCTGCTATCCCGGAAAGCAGATTTTGCCCTGCACGGGTCAAATACTGATTTCTCAGCCGTTGCTGCATCGGGGCCAAATGATCGCGAAAAGCTTTCAACGCATGATTCTGCAGCACAAGATTCAATGTCGTATTGATTACCAGTCCGTCTTCCTCGATATTCCATTCTTTGCCGGAAAGCGAATCCACTATCTGAAGAATTTGTTCTGCTTCTTTCCTTACCTGTACAAGGAAATATCCGGCAGAATTACGGGCTTCCAGATTAGAGTAATTTAGTTTCAGTGGAAGCCTGGAAAGGGAATCTGCCTTATGAGGATCAAGAAAATTGTATTTTGCCATCTGGCTCAGCACAGTGTTCCTGCGTGATCTTGAGTTTTCGGGATGAAGACGTGGATTAAACAGGGTATTCGCCTTCAGCATACCGATCAAAATGGCCGATTCTTCAATATTAATATCTTCTATATGTTTGTTAAAAAACCGCCTGGATGCAGCTTCAATACCATAAACATTCTCGCCGAAAGAGACAGTATTCAGATAAAGGATCAGTATATCGCGCTTGCTGAAGGTGTTTTCTATGCGACGGGCAAGGATTATCTCCCTCACCTTATTGGCAGGGACGGAAAGAATGCCGTAATTGTTGCGGCCGAATAAGTTCTTGGCAAGCTGCTGTGATATTGTACTGCCTCCTCCTGATCCCCGGTCATTTAAAAGCACGGTTTTAACAAAAACCCTTACCAGGCTCCTGGTATCTATACCTCTGTGGCGGTAGAAGCGAACATCTTCGGTGGCTATAAGGGCATCCAGCAGGTGAGGAGGAATTTGCCGGTATGCTACATTGGTCCTGTTCTCAGAAAAAAACCTGCCGATGATCTTTCCTTCCTCAGAAAAGACCAGGGATGCCGTTGCATTATGATAATCTTGCAGTTCATCCCTGTCAGGCAAAGGGCCAAAAGCACCAAAATAAACCGAGAGAATAAACAGAACAGCCGGTAATATAAGAACTATAAAAATACCGGGTATAATGAAAACCAGGTTCTTTCTTTTACAAAACCTTCTGAAAATCCAAACTACCTTTTTACTTAGAGTATCAGCCATAACTTGATAAAACTTCTCCAGCTTATAACGCAAAAACATAAAAAATATTAACCAGCAAAAACTTCAGATCGCAAGATTACTCAAATTATGTCCGGTTGATCAGGGGTCTGAACAATTTTTTACTTATCAAATTACATTCCAGAGAGGCATGCGGTAGAAAAAATGTTGAACTACCCAATAGCTAAAGACTAACGGGTTTCGTACCTCACAGGCTTTTGCTTCTTTTCAGAAGTTTACTTTCTGATCAGATGGCTACTTTGGTGTTTTTTATAGGCGCGGCAGGCCCCGGAACTGTCCGTCAGTATTTATTCCGCACTATTCCAGCTCTTTCCTGTAATCACCCAGGGATTTTTTTTCGATGGTTTTGAATGCCCGAAGGAGCGAACTTACCGAACCGAATCCCGATGATTCGGCAACATCCTCATTGAACAGTCCTTTATTTTTCCCGAGGATTTTTTTTGCATACTGTACCCTGTAAAAATTAACGTGGCTGCAGAAGTTCCTTCCGTAATAGTTATTGATCAGCTTTGAGGTATAGGTCCGGTTTGTTCCCAGCATGTTGCTAAGATCCCATATTTTAAGGTCGGGATTCCTGAACACCATCTTGTTGATGAAGAGTTCATCCATTTTTATTCTCAGATTATCAGAATAAATGTTTTCTGATCGTTTGTCCCTGTCCTCTCCCCCGGCATAATCATCATTATCAGGCAAATTAAAACCATCAACCACCACCTTTTCCTGTAAATTTCCAAGCAGTCCGATCAGGAAAAGCAATGAACTGAATATGACCGAGGGAATGGCAAGATGAAGCTCGCTGGCAGAAAAGAAATCCCTCCCAATCGCCGCTGCAATTGCGCTGGCAAAAGAAATAACTGCCAGGGATATATTAAAGAACTGCACCCAGCCAAGTTTTCTGCTTTCCGGATTTGAATAAAAATCACCCAGCCTGTGATTGTGGGCAAGGATAAGCCTGAAATTCCTGTACAGGTAATAAAGGACCTGGAGGATGAACGCAATACGGAAAATGGAATATACATACTGCATGTAACTTGTAATTCCGGCTACTTCGCCGGATCCGGACTGAACTTTGGCAATATAGAAAATTGCTTCGGCCTTGTCCATAATAAAGTACCCTGTCAGGTGAAGAAGAAAAACAATAAAGGGCACAATAAGGTAACGGCAGTGCAATCTTACCGAGAACCGGTCGTCGACCGTCAAAAGCCGGACATATATATGATAGAGGGGATAAACCAGCAGGGAAGAAAATATATAAATGCTGTCGAGATAGTAATAAACCTGGTATTGCCCGGAAAAATATAATAAATGCGAAAGGTAAAGGACAAACGCAACAAACATGAATTTCCCAAGGAATTGCCCGGGTACCTGCCGATCGTTCCGGAAGCTTAAAACGATGGCCCAGAAAAGGGTAACATAAACGGGATTAAGAAGTAGAACAGTCTTCATCATTAATAATCAGGTCGTTATTGCAAATTGCCACCATAAAGATATGGAATCCGTTTTTCAAAATTTTATCTTTTGACTCAAGTTTTTTACGAATTGCATGCCCCTGACTAAAGCAGAGTAATAGATTAGCGCCCTGATCATCGATGATCACTACCTTATTAACATAAATTACCTATTAATTATAAACTCAATGAAAAAGATTACAGGGATCCTGGTAATAATTTTCTGCAATGCGCACCTGCTGTTCTCCCAACTCGTGGTTACGCTCCATACTGCAGGTGAGGCCGGGATGCGGGATACAAAGTTCTATTTCCGGTCGGACGGATTTCAGCAGGCCTATGCCGATGCCGCTGACGGCGACACGATTTACCTGCCCGGAGGCACATTTGCCCCTCCTTCACAGATAGCCAGGCAACTTGTAATATACGGCGCCGGACATTATCCTGATGCTACAACTGAAACAGGCATTACTTTTATTAATGGGGATCTGAGGCTTGGTGAGGGTGCAGATCATCTTCACCTGGAGGGTCTTCATGTTATCGGTAGTATTATGACCCATGCTAACAACCTGTCAGTTAATAATATAAATGTGGTCAGATGCTATTTTACCACCGGGCTGACCTTCAACGGCGACAAAACCAATCCTTCCACCAATATATCATTTACAGGTTGTGTCTTTAACGGAACAGGTTCTTACAGTTTCCAGAACATTCAAAATGCGGCTGTTCACAACTCGTTGTTAAGGGGGAGGATTAGTAACAGCGAGGCGAATCTGTTCAGCAACAACATATTCTTTTTCACTTCAAACAACGCTTATATATTCAACGGTTCTGACAATAATACGATACA
>SLGC01000036.1 GCA_007123885.1 Bacteroidales bacterium
CTCAGTATGGGTTCAATGTTGCAAAATGGATAGATTATGACAATGATGCGGCCAATCCCGGCAACTCGACCATCAACTTCATACTTATCCGTTATGCAGATGTACTGCTGATGTATGCCGAGGCTAAGATCGAGCTCAATGAGCTTGACCAGTCGGTGTACGATGCGATCAATGCAGTCCGCCAGCGTCCGACAGTCGATATGCCCCCCATAGAAACGGGCAAGACGCAGGCCGAGCTACGCGAGATACTTCGCAGGGAACGCACCGTTGAGTTCCCATGGGAAGGGATCCGTATGTTTGATATGAACCGCTGGAGGATTGGCGAAGCCAAAACCGGCCTGGTTGAAGGAATCACCTACAGGGATGCATCAACCGGTGAGTGGAGGACGCTGAACAGGGGACTAACACGCCGGCACAGGGCTGACAGGGATTATCTGTGGCCGATACCACAAAATGAGACCGAGGTAAACCCCAATATTGGACAGAATCCCAATTACTAAGGTAAACCGGTTAGTTATAAAAAAGGAAGGATCCTCGCGATCCTTCCTTTTTTTATGCCAAAACTTGCTCGGGGTTTGATCCGGCAGATAATAAATTTGACTAAATCCTAAAGAATGACTAATTTAGCGGATCGGAATAAATAATCCATAAAAATTTACGTTGATAAAGATTGGGGAAAATTCCATTTCCCGTGTAATCACTTAAAATTACGTTTGATTATCATACAGACTACAATGAAAAAAATCATCTATTTATTCATTATGATAAACATTGCTTTTTCCCCGGCAGGATCCCGGGAAGATAATCCGTTGCTGATCGATTATAATACCCCCTATGAGGTTCCGCCTTTTGACCGGATTGAAACCAGGCATTTCCTTCCTGCCTTCGAAGCGGCAATGGATAAGCATAATGCCGAGATTGATGCTATTACCGGCAACACGGCGGCACCCGATTTTGAAAATACCGTTGCGGCCCTCGATTACAGCGGGTTCCGTCTCTCCGAAGTAAGCAGTATTTTCCATAACCTCAATTCTTCGCATACAAATGAGGAACTTCAAAATATTGCACGGGAAATTACACCAAGGCTGTCGGCCCATTCATCCGGCATATTGCTCAACATGGATCTTTTTGACCGTGTAAGGCATGTCTTTGAAAATAAAGATTCCTGGGGACTTGATCCGGAACAGGAAAAATTGCTGGAAAGGACCTGGAAAAGTTTTGTCCGGGGCGGTGCGGCTCTGGAAAGCGATAAACAACAAAGGCTGCGTCAGATCAACGAGCGGCTTTCTGTTCTTACTCTCCAGTTTGCCGAAAACGTAAGGGATGAGACAAACCGCTGGGAGCTTGTGATCGACAATAAGAACGACCTCTCAGGTTTGCCGGGCGATCTTGTAAGTACCGCCGCCGAAGTTGCCAGTGAAAGAGGCCATGAGGGTAAATGGGTTTTCACCCATCATAATCCCAGCGTCATGCCATTTCTTACCTATGCCGATAACCGGCAGCTGAGGGAGGAGATGAAAAAAACCTACATCAACCGAAACAATAACGATAATGAGTTTGACAACAAGGACATCATCAGTGAAGTAATAAACCTGAGAATTGAAAGGGCAGGCCTTCTTGGTTATGACACCCATGCCCATTTTGTACTTGAAGAAAATATGGCGGGCGATCCCTATACGGTCAATGAATTTCTCGGCGACCTCTGGAATGCAGCAGTGCCTGTTGCAAAACAGGAAGCCTCAGACCTGCAGGATCTTATAAACCGTGAAGGAAAAAACTTCCGGTTGATGCCATGGGACTGGCGCTACTATGCCGAAAAGCTCAGAAAGGAAAAGTTCGATCTGGATGAAGAGGAAACCAGGCCCTATTTTTCAATGGAGACCGTGATCGAAGGAACCTTCATGGTCGTAAACAGGTTATGGGGACTGGAATTCCAGAAGCTTGACGATGTTCCCAAATATCATGAAGATGTTGAGGTGTATAAGGTTATTGACCGGGACGGCTCATATATGGGCATTTTGTACATGGACAATTATAACCGGCCGACTAAAAGGGGCGGCGCATGGATGAGCAGCTTCAGACAGCAGTCGGTCCGCGATGGCGAATTTATCCACCCGGTGATCACCATAAACTGCAATTTTAGCCGTCCTACAGCCGATGCACCTTCATTGCTGACTTTTGATGAATATACAACCTTTTTTCATGAATTCGGGCACGCACTTCACGGATTAATGTCCGATGTTACCTATCAGTCACTTTCAGGCACCTCCGTGCCCAGGGATTTTGTAGAACTTCCTTCCCAGGTAATGGAAAACTGGGCAAGGCATCCTGATGTAATGACCATGTTTGCCCGGCATTACCGGACAGGTGAAGTTATTCCCGGCGATCTGATTGAAAGGATCACCGATGCCGGACACTTCAACCAGGGTTTTGCCACGGTGGAATATCTTGCCACCGCGTTCCTTGATATGGATTACCATACATTAAGTGAACAAAAAGATATCCATCCTGTTGAATTTGAAAAGAACTCGATGGACAGGATCGGGCTTATTCAGGAAATCGTTCCCCGCTGGCGCAGCACCTACCTGATGCATATTTTCAGCCATGGATATTCTGCGGGGTACTATAGCTATATCTGGTCGGGGCTACTTGATGCAGATGCATTTGAAGCGTTTCTTGAAACCGATCTTTTTGACAGGGAAACGGCAGAGAGTTTCAGAAAGAATATTCTTGAAAGAGGGGGCACCAAGGACCCGATGGAGTTGTATATAAATTTCAGGGGCAGGGAACCGGAAATTGGACCACTGCTGAGACAAAGGGGGCTGGAATAAATATATTGATTAAATGCCGGAAACAGGACAATACCTTTCAGTACCTGGCTGTCTCATCCGCGTATTTAAGTTTACTTAATTGTGAATGCAGGATCTTACAAAAGGAAAGGTAGGCAGCCTTATATTGAAATTTGCCATACCGTTGCTGATTGGCAATGTATTTCAACAACTGTATAATATAGTCGACAGCCTGGTTGTTGGAAATTTCCTTGGAAAAGATGCCCTTGCAGCCGTCGGGGCCTCTTTCCCCGTGATATTTGCCCTTATTTCGCTAATAATAGGGATTGCCACGGGAACTACAATTATCATTGCCCAGTATTTCGGGGCCAGGGATTATGAAAATGTAAAACGTGCCATTGACACGATGTACATCTTTACCTTTGGCGCCTCCATTTTTGTTTCAGCTTTAGGGATCTACTTTACGGAAGATATCTTCAGGCTTTTGCAACTGCCTGAGGATATTATGCCCGAGGCCATAAGCTACCTGAGGGTATATCTTGCCGGAATGGTGGTGTTTTTCGGATTCAACGGGAACAGTGCAGTATTGAGGGGACTCGGAGATTCCAAGACCCCGCTCTATTTCCTGATAGTGGCGTCTATTCTCAATATAGCCCTTGATCTGCTTTTCATACTTGTTTTCGGATGGGGAGTAGCCAGTGTAGCCCTGGCAACTGTCATTTCCCAGGGAGTCGCCTTTGTTTCCGCCATTATTTACCTGAACAGGAACCATTCCATCATACAATTTTCCCTTACAAAATGGAGCTTTGACAGAAAGATCTTCGCCAAAAGTATAAGGATCGGGCTTCCTTCCGGATTCCAGCATACTTTTGTTGCTCTGGGCATGATGGCCCTGATGGGTCTTGTCAATACATTCGGCACCAATGTCATAGCAGCATATTCAGTTGCACAGCGCATAGAATCGCTTGCCATGATGTTTGCCTTTAATTTTGCCATGGCACTGACAAGCTTCACGGGACAAAATATAGGAGCAGGAAAGTATGACCGGGTAAAAACAGGACTGCGGTCAACTCTTGTTATGGGCAGCATGATAACTATTGGCATAACTACCATATATATTCTTTTCGGAAACCAGATCATGGAACTATTTACTCCTGATGCTGATGTTATAACTACGGGTACCCGGTATCTGAATATTGTAAGCCCTTTTTATATTGCATTTACAGCAATGTTCATTATTGGAGGAGTCATGCGCGGGGCCGGTGATACCTTGATCCCCATGTTCCTTACCCTGTTTTCATTATGGGTTGTCAGGATCCCGCTTGCCTTCATCCTTTCTGCCAGGATGGGTGAAACAGGCATCTGGTGGTCTATACCTATTGGCTGGATGTCAGGCATGCTGCTTTCCTGGTTTTATTACCTGACCGGAAAATGGAAATCAAAGGGTGTGACAAGTTGATGGAAAAATAATATCTTAGCTACAAACAAGCATAAAGAGAAAATGATCAAATCAATGACAGGCTACGGTAAAGCCGAATGTGAAATTGCCGGCAAGAAAATAATAATCGAGCTCCGCTCACTAAACAGCAAGCAGCTGGATCTGAATATAAAATTATCTTCAGTTTACAGGGAAAAGGAACCTGTAACAAGAACCGATATTGCATCCAGGCTCAAAAGAGGCAAGATTGACCTTGTCATCTATGCAGACTACAAGGGGGCGGACAGCATACCTGCCATAAATGTGGAAGTGGTAAAAAACTACGTTGAGCAGCTAAAAAAAACCGGCGGGGAAATTGGTCTGGATGAATATAACCCGCTTGAAATGATGAAAATTGCCATGAGACTGCCTGACACCTATGTAAGCGAAAAACCGGATCTTGATGAAGCGGAGTGGGAAGCAGTGTATAAAGCCTTCCTTTCAGCCCTGGAACAGCTTGATAATTACAGGATACAGGAAGGAGAAGCAATGAGGGCAGATCTGGACAACAGGATAAACTCCATAGAGAAACATCTTGCCGGTATCGGACAGTTTGAGGAAAAAAGGATTGAAAGCATCCGCAAGAGGATCCGTCAAAA
>SLGC01000011.1 GCA_007123885.1 Bacteroidales bacterium
AGGGGCTGCAGGCGGGTGGATAGCTTCGCCTGCTGAACTTCTGAAATTTGTGGTGGCAATCGACAATAAAAGCGGTGTGCCTGCAATATTATCGGATGAGAGCATTGAAATGATGACGGGCATAAGAGGTTCCGGTGGTCAGCCTATCGGCTGGTCTGCAACGGACAAACGGGATAACTGGCGGCGAACCGGTACATTCGCCGGAACATCAGCCCTTGTCGTGCGTCAGGGCAACGGCCTTAGCTGGGCTGTTTTCTTTAATTCCAGCACATACAGGGGAACCAGCCTTTCCAGGGAAATAGTAAGAGAGATGCAGACGGCCCTGAATAAAATAGAAAACTGGCCGCGGCATGATCTGTTCTACTATTTTGGTGCCAGGCCATATCTTTATACTGATAATGCCGGTCTGGAATAAAGCATCTTTTCTGAAGCCGGTTTAAAGCGGGATGTTCCCGTGCTTCCTGGAAGGGCCGGAAACACTTTTATTCTGGGCCATTTCCAGTGCGGAAATCAATTTTTTCCTTGTTTCCCGCGGATATATGATTTCGTCAATATATCCAAGTTCCGCAGCCTTATAAGGGTTTGCAAATGCATTGCGGTAATCCTCAACGGCATCTGCTTTTTCCTTGTCCGATATTTTGTGCCTGAAGATGATGTTCACCGCGCCCTCTGGACCCATTACCGCTATTTCTGCGGTAGGGTAGGCGAGATTGACATCTGCGCCAATGTGCTTGCTTGCCATAACGTCATATGCCCCTCCGTATGCTTTCCTTGTAATAAGTGTTATTTTGGGAACTGTAGCCTCTGAGAAAGCGTACAGCAGTTTGGCACCATGCTTTATAATGCCCCCGAACTCCTGGTTTACTCCGGGAAGAAAACCCGGAACATCCACCAGGGTTATCAGCGGTATATTGAAGGCATCACAGAAACGAACGAACCTTGCTGCCTTTACCGAGGAATTTATGTCAAGCACACCGGCAAGAAATGCAGGCTGGTTAGCTACGATCCCAACCGGCCGGCCTGCCAGTCTGCCGAAACCGGTGATCATATTTTTGGCATAATGGGGCATGATTTCAAGGAAATTATGATCGTCAACAGCTGACTCGATAATAACCATCATATCATATGGTTTGTTAGGATCGGCCGGAACAAGGTTCTGGAGACTTTCATCCTGGCGGTCTGAGTCGTCGCCTGAAGGCCTGACCGGTGGATCTTCCATATTGTTTGATGGCAGGAAACCCGTAAGTTCCCTTATCAGCATGAGTGTTTTTTCCTCGTCATCCCCCATCAGGTGAGCCACTCCACTTTTGGAGTTATGTGTCATTGCCCCGCCCAGTTCTTCTTTGGTAACCGTTTCATGGGTTACGGTTTTAATGACATCAGGACCGGTAACGAACATATAACTGCTTTCTTTTGTCATAACAATAAAGTCCGTCAGGGCGGGTGAATACACCGCACCGCCTGCGCAAGGTCCAAGGATAGCTGAAATCTGGGGAATGACACCAGAGGATTTTACATTAAGATGGAAAATGTCAGCATACCCGGCCAGGCTCTGAACACCTTCCTGTATCCTTGCACCACCGGAATCATTCAGTCCTATTACCGGTGCGCCCATCTTCATAGCCATATCCATTACCTTGACGATCTTGCCTGCATTGGCGCTGCTCAAAGTTCCGCCAAACACTGTAAAATCCTGGGCAAAAACAAAAACAAGCCTTCCGTCAATCTTGCCGTAACCGGAAACAACGCCATCGCCTGAAATCTTATTTTTTTCCATTTCGAAATCAGTACAGCGGTGCTTGACCAGTTTATCTATTTCTTCAAAAGTACCATTGTCAAGTAATATTCCGATACGCTCACGTGCCGTAAGCTTTCCTGCCTGGTGCTGCTTTACAACCCTGGCTTCCCCTCCGCCCACAAGGGCTTCCTGATTCCTTTTATCGAGCTCGCGAAATTTTTCTTCTAGTGTCAACATAATCTTCAGATTCTATTTTAATGAATAAATTATTCGAGTACGATCAGGGGTGCATTTGCATCAACTATATCCCCTTCGCTAACCATGACCTCTTTCACTATGCCGCTTTTGCCTGACTTATACTCACTTTCCATCTTCATTGCTGAAACTGTAATTACTATCTGTCCGGCTATTACTTTATCTCCGGGTTTTACCATCACTTTTACAATTTTACCCGGCATCGGGCTGGAGATAATATTTACCCCGTCCTCCCCGGAGGCTTTCAGCCTGTTTTGCATATAGCGTGTCTCGGCATCAATAATCTGCACGTTGAAAGAATGGCAAATATATTTAACTGAAAAAGTGTTTTTCTTTCCTGAGGAAACCACCTCGATATTATAAGACTTGTTTCCCAGCAAAAGTGAGAATATATTCTTTTCAACCTTTACTATATCAAGCTGTTATTCTTTTTCTCCTAAACGGAGCTTGACTTTATTGCCGGTTTGTTCGAGAATCTCGATGCTCTCTGTCCGGTCTCCTGTCCTGAGTTGTATGGCAGACATAAATTTATTTTTGAAGATTAATTTGATCAGTGCCTGAATAGATTGAAATTATTTTTTCTTTTTTGCATTTTCCAGTTGGAGAAATTCAGGTGGGATGAACCGTTCTTTATTGCACCTGCGTTTTCAAGGTACTCAAAAAATGCAACTATCATAGCCATATCTTCTATTTCCGCGGGATAATGGTCAGAACAGAAGAGGGCGTCCCTGTGCAATTCAATGAAGTGAGTATCATATTCACCATTGATATACTCCGGGATCTCCATAATTTTTTCCAGAAAATCGATTGAAGTTTTAATTCCCATTATATAATATTCCTCCAGTGACCGCCGCATACGCCTGACGGCTTCATCCCTGGTTTTGCCCCAGGTTATTACTTTTGAAATCATCGGGTCATAGTGAATGGGTATTTCATAACCTTCGTATACATATCCGTCAACTCTAACCCCGAATCCCATGGGTTCGGTTATTTTCTTTATCAGTCCCGGACTGGGCATAAAATTATTGTCGGGATCTTCGGCATATATCCTGCACTCTATTGCATGCCCGTCCTGAAAAATATCAGACTGGCTGTACGCCAGTTTTTCTCCGGAGGCAATTCTGATTTGTTCTTTAACAAGGTCAACACCTGTTACCCGTTCAGTTATCGGATGTTCGACCTGCAACCTCGTGTTCATTTCCAGGAAATAGTAATTCAGCTTATCATCTACAAGAAATTCAATCGTTCCTGCACCTTCATAATTTACCGACCTGGCAGCGGCAATGGCTTTTTCGCCCATTTCTCTTCGCAGGCTTTCTGTCATGATGGGAGAGGGGGTTTCCTCAACTATTTTCTGGTGACGGCGCTGAATTGAGCATTCGCGTTCACATAAATGGATAGTATTCCCGAACCTGTCGGCCAGGACCTGGAATTCTATATGATGCGGTGAGGATATGTATTTTTCTATATAAACCGAATCATCACCAAATGAGGCTTTTGCTTCTGACTTTGCCGAAGTTATTGCCTGGAGTGATTCGGACTCCTTAAATACCAGACGCATTCCCTTGCCGCCGCCTCCTGCCGATGCCTTTATCATTACAGGATAACCAATGTTGTTTATTGCCTCAAGTGCTTCCTCAACATCCGAAATCTTTTCCCTGGTGCCGGGAACAACCGGAACACCTGCCTGCGTCATGATGTTTCTTGCGGAAATCTTGTCACCCATCAGCCGGATGCTTTCAGAAGAGGGACCTATAAATACAATTCCCTCGTTTCTAACGAGATCTGCAAATTGTGCATTTTCAGAAAGAAAGCCATAACCGGGATGTATTGCATCTGCACCGCTGATTCTTGCGGCTTCTATGATTTTATCCATTACAAGATAGCTTTCAGCTGAAGGAGCGGGGCCAATATGGATTGCTTCATCTGCATATCTTACATGCAGTGACTTTCTGTCTGCATCGGAAAAGACAGCAACGGTTTTAATACCCATTTCCCTGCAGGAACGGATAATCCTGACAGCAATTTCACCACGGTTGGCTATTAGTATTTTCTTTATCATCGGGTCTCAGATATGTTATAAAACATGCAAACATATAAAAAAAACAACAATTACCTAAGACCTCGATAAGATTTAGTTGTTATTGTAAAACACTGGTATTTTTTTGATTTGATAAATAACTTCCTATATTTATCGCCCAGGAAAGAAGATATTTCTATCATTGCCATATGGAATTGATTTTTGCTCATCAGGTAGGATTCGATCAGTTAAAAAACGAGGAATTCAACTATTTTATATCTGCCTCTGGTTATGAAAACAGGTGCACTTATCTTATCGACAATGTTGAAATTAATGCCAGCAATAAAATAGCACTTGCATTTGATGACAAGAAAAATTTTCTTTTCAGGGAAAAAAATGATAAAAGATTTTATGACGAGGGTTTTGAATTCCTGGAAGAATCTGCCGGCAGAAAGGACAAAATAGACAGGATGCTGGATGAGATATGCACCAGGGATCATGATCCGCATAAGATCAGAATCCTGATCGACTATTCCTGTATGAGTAAGGTGTGGTATGCGGGTATACTGCAATACTTTATTTCCAATGAACTCAATATCGACAACCTGGAAGTTTATTTTTCATATACCTCTGCGGTGTTCTCTGAGCCTATTGAGCAAGAGGCCAAGGTCCTGCTTTCCCCTCCTGTTGGTTTACTCAAGTCGAACACCATAACCGGAAAACCCCTTGCGCTGATCCTTGGCCTGGGGTATGAGAAATTTTTTGTCCAGAGTGTTATTGATAAGCTTGAGCACAGGATAATGTACGCTTTTTATTCCGATCCTGCTTTTGACAGCAGGTATG
>SLGC01000184.1 GCA_007123885.1 Bacteroidales bacterium
TCTATACATTTCTGATGAACTCACATATTTATGCCCTGCCATGTATTGTACTTCCCGCAGGTTGTAATGTTTCAGCCAGTTTGTGACAACACTTGCCCTGATTTGTGCCATGCTTTTAACCGTGGCTCATACCGGGTTATCATGGCTTTTATTCTTGACATGCCACGGATAAGGCGTTTTTTAAGGAACAAAAAGTTCCCTTCAATGTCTTGCGATTTGAATTGGGTTCAAATCCGGAATCCGGAGGTCATTTTTGAAAATTGCCCGGAAAACAAGAAGCAGTCCCCGACAGCAGCCAGCAGGAAAAAAAACATGGCAAGGGGGGATATCCCATGATACTGAATCCGGTATCATATTCATAGGAAGTGCCGCGCCGATAATAAAGCCGCAAGTATCAATCCGGTGGCAGGGCGGTTGGCAGCTTCCTGGAGGCCGTGAATAAAGTACTTCTCATCAATGACCCTGGTGCGGATGGTGAGTTTCATTTATGTAAAGGGCAGTTCATTTTTTAGTCTTCACATAAATATGTTTTATGTGGGTCTTTTCTACCTGTTTTTCATCAACCTCGAAATGCTTTTTCAGTGATTTGATCAGCAGGGACAGTTTCTGGAAACCGTAATTCCTGGGATCAAAATCGGGCTTCTTTTTATTGATCAGTCCCCCGACAACTGCCAGTGAGGCCCAGCCGTCGTCATCAGCCACATCATCAACGGAGTTTTTCAATAACCGTATAAATTTATTGTCGATCTTGTCAACCTTGATTTGGGGCTCATCCCCGGAAGGGGCCTTCGTTTCTTCTTCTTTCTTCGGGCTTCGTGCAGCACTGATAATTTCAATGTAGATGAATTTATCGCAGGAGGCTATGAAGGGGCCGGGAGTTTTCTTTTCCCCTATTCCTATAACCAGCATTCCCGACTCCCTTAGCCTGGTCGCCAGCCGGGTAAAATCACTGTCGCTCGATACGACGCAGAAGCCATCAACTTTTTCACTGTGAAGAATATCCATTGCATCGATGATCATGGCCGAGTCTGTGGCATTTTTGCCTGTGGTATAGCTGTATTGCTGTACAGGTGTAATGGCATGCTCAAGCAGGGCAGGCTTCCATCCTGAAACGGTCTGTTTTGTCCAGTCGCCGTATATCCTTTTTATAGTCGGGATGCCGAATTTGGCAATCTCATCGAGCATCCCTTTTATATTTGAATAGGGAATATTATCCGCATCGATCAGAACAGCCAGGTACAGGTCATTTTTTTCTCTCATAGGTTTTGTTTTGCATTCTATTTTTACCAGGTTGTTTGCCAGGGGCTTGGATTTTCAGCCGACTGTAAAGTTAAGGCCTGAAATCATAAATTCAATTAAATACTCTGTAAAATTGTTCAGGGTATAATAACATGGGCTTTAATCCGAACCAACCTTTCGGGGAAAATGGCAAAGATCTGCAGTCACTTTCCTGAAGTGAAAACTTCGGAACATGAAAAGATCAAACCATTGAAAACCGGTAGATCCGGAATAGAGATCCGCCAAAGGATACTTTTAAAAGACAATTAAGGGGAACAGCCTGCGCCGGCCATTCCCCTTTCAGTAATGGATAATTGGATGTATGAGGGATCATGGATTGAAAAGCAGAATATCCGAATCATGATACATAGCTCACAGTAAGAATGATGAATGTTGGTTTAAGACGGGTTATGGTTTGAAATCAAAGTCAAGCCCCTTTGCCACCTTCATTGCAAGCTCCCGGTCTGTTTTATGGAAATGACCCAGCTGCCGGCCGATTATCTCATCACGTTTCGGACCGTTAATCCCGCTCATGTGACTTATGAAATTGTTGATGGTGTTTTCCCTCTCCTTGTCGGTCATTACCTTTCTGAAAAGATTTCCGGGCTGGGTGAAGTGGTCATCATCATTTTCGTTCCGGTCGTACCAGTCGGCAATATTCGAATCAAGCTCCATGGCAGGTTCCCTGTAATCATGATCAATCTGAGTATTATCAAAGCTGTTGGGGAAATAGTTGGGAGCGTCACTACCATTATCATCCACCCTCATAAATCCGTCGCGCTGGTAATTGTGCACAGGGCTCAAAGGCCTGTTAACGGGTATCTGTTCATAATTCGGCCCTAGGCGGTGACGGTGGGCGTCGGGGTATGATAAAAGCCTTCCCTGCAGCATCTTGTCAAATGAATAGCCGATCCCGTCCACAACATGGGCCGGTGCAAAGGCAGCCTGTTCCACATCGCGGAAATAGTTTTCCGGTATTTTGTTCAGCTCCAGCTGTCCCACGTCTATCAGCGGAAAATCGCCGTGAGGCCATATTTTGGTAAGATCGAACGGATTCCATTTGAAGTTTTTGGCCTGTTCCTGTGTCATTACCTGTATCCTGAATGACCAGGAGGGGAACTCTCCCGATTCTATTGCCTTTACCAGGTCACCCTGTGCCCAGTCGGGATCCTTGCCTTTCATCTGGTCTGCTTCGGGACCGGTGAAATTCTTTATCCCCTGGTTTGTCTTAACATGGAACTTGACCCATACCCGTTCATTCTGTGCGTTGATCATGCTGAAGGTGTGGCTGCCGAATCCGTGCATGTGGCGGTAGCTGTAGGGAGTGCCCCTGTCGCTGAACAGTATCATCACCTGGTGCATGGTTTCCGGGTTCAGGCTGAAAAAATCCCAGAACATATTTGCATCCTTAAGGTTCGTTTTGGGATTGCGCTTCTGGGTATGGATAAAATCGCCGAACTTCTTGGGATCCTTGATAAAAAAGACAGGGGTGTTGTTACCAACTAAATCCCAGTTACCCTCCTCTGTATAAAACTTAAGGGCAAAGCCCCGCGGGTCACGTTCGGTATCGGCGCTGCCCTTTTCACCGCCGACGGTAGAGAACCGGAGAAAAACAGGGCATTCATTGCCGATCTTGTTAAAAAGCCCGGCGCGGCTATACTTTGAGATATCGTGGGTCACCCTGAATGTACCAAAGGCCCCGGTCCCCTTGGCATGGACCACCCTTTCGGGAATGCGTTCGCGGTTGAAATGGGCCATTTTTTCATGAAGTACATAATCCTGCAATAAAACCGGTCCGCGCGGTCCCACCGTCATACTGTCCTCGTTTTTTGCATAGGGAATACCCGATGCAGTTGTCAGTTTTTTCTTATCATTTTCCATTTTAAAATTTTAATTTATGATTTGAATTCGTTGAAGTTTAAATCCGGGTAACGGTTTAATCCCGGCTGCCTGAAAATATTCCGGAAATATGTATTTTGATCTCTGAAATTTCAAAATCAGGGATCTGTTTCTTCTTAAAATAGTCTCTTAAAAGTTCATCCAGGCCTGAGTCAAAAAAATCTTCGATCCTGTTAGATTCTTCACTGTACAGATGATGGTGAACTTCAGTCACCGCATCATAACGCATGACATCCCTGTCGGTATGTATCCTTGAAATTAATTTTTTTTCGCAAAGGGTATCCAAAACTTTGTATACTGTACCAATGGCAATATTGGGGTAGTGCTTCCAGACATGATCGATGATATTTTCGGCAGTGGGATGGTTCTTCAATTGTAAAGCCGCTTCATAAACAGCAATTCGCTGGGGTGTAATCTTTAATCCCTTATCAGAAAGTTTTTTGCGCAGTTCAGTAAATTCCATAATGGAATATATAAGAATGATTCTTATGTAAGAAAAGATAAATATAAGATAATTATTTATATATGTGCCCTGGACCTGCAAGTTTTTTTAGCTTGCAGGATGTAAGACACAAATGGGTTTAACCTTGCTAAATAATATACTGACGGACAGTTTCCCGATTACAGGATGGAGGCTCAGATCAGACTTCTGAAAATAATCACAAGCCTGTGAAGTCCGAAGACCGTTAGTCTTAGCTAAAATCCTGACAATGAAATCCTGTTTCTGAAAATCACTACCTTTGCGGAATGTCGTATACAAAAAAACTGGTAATGCACCCGGACAGACTGAAATATGCCGAACTGATAAAAACCAAAGCCAGGGAGCTTGGATTTTCGGCTTGCGGCATTTCCAAAGCTGTTTTCCTCGAGGAAGAAGCCAGGCGGCTTGAAGAATGGTTAAAAGCCGGCCGTCACGGCTCCATGCAGTATATGGAAAACCATTTTGATAAGAGAGTTGATCCCCGCAGGCTTGTTGAGGGAGCAAAAACCGTTATTTCCGTATTGCTTAATTATTTTCCCAGCACTAAACAGAAAGATACTGAAGCTCCCGTGCTTTCAATGTATACCTATGGAAAGGACTACCATTTTGTGATAAAGGATAAATTAAGGGAGTTGCATGATTTTATTAACCTGTCGGTCGGTGAAACCGGCGGAAGGGCATTTGTCGATTCAGCACCTGTTCTGGACCGCGCATGGGCAGCCCGGTCCGGATTGGGCTGGATCGGGAAAAATACATGCCTGCTTGTTAGGGGCAGCGGTTCCTTTTACTTCATAGGAGAGTTGATCCTTGATATCGAGCTTCCGGCCGATAAACCGGTAAAGGATTACTGCGGATCATGCCGCCGCTGCATCGATGCCTGTCCCACCGGAGCAATTATAGCTCCCCGGGAAATTGATGCCCGTAAATGCATTTCGTATCTAACAATTGAATTAAGGGATGAATTACCGGCCGGTATGCGGGAGAGAATGAAAAACCGTGTTTTTGGCTGCGACATCTGCCAGGATGTTTGTCCCTGGAACAGAAAGGCAGTACCTCACATGGAACCCCTTTTTGAACCGGATCCCGGACTGATGTCCATGACCTCAGCCGAATGGCATGAAATGGAAAGGCAGACATTCAATGACCTTTTCAGGCACTCAGCCGTAAAAAGGGCCGGTTACAA
>SLGC01000016.1 GCA_007123885.1 Bacteroidales bacterium
AAACAAAAACCAGTCCTGTAGTCGTCATCAATCCCTCGAATCCATGGGCAAAGAATGGCGAAAGATTTTGCAGGTACCTGTCTGTTGATTCTGTAAAAAATATCTCCCTTATTCCCTCTCCCAGAAAAAAGGCAAGTATAACAAGAAGTATAAATACCAGTAACTTTTGCAAGCCCGATGCCTTTTTAACTCCCAGGATATTCATTATCATGAAAACTATGGCAAAAATTATGGCAGTAAGCTTGACGGGAACATCAAAATAAATTGTCGCATATGCTCCGATGCCAACAAGGGCAAAGGCTGTTTTCAGAATAAGAGCCAGGTAATTGCCTATTCCTCCAATAGTCCCGAAAAGAGGGCCGAGGCTCCTGTCAATGAAAAAATACCCGCCCCCGGCTTTGGGAGTGGCAGTTGCCAGTTCGGCTATGCTGAACATGGCGGGCAGGATGAAAAAGGAAGCAAGTAAATATGCCAGGAATACCGATGGTCCGGATTGCTGAGCGGCTATGCCGGGAAGAAGAAAAAATCCGGCACTGATCATTGATCCCATGCTTATTGCAATTACATCAAACAGGCCGAGTTCCTTTTTAAGCTTAATGATATCTTTCAACGACATAATGTAAAGATATCAAAAACTTAAAAGGAATAAAACGGCTATCCTGGGGCTATACTCAGTAAAGCCCGGCATCAGAAAGGGACCGGGAAAAATTAATAATCCCAGCCAGAATCACCATCAAAGGGTGAATCTGGCTGAACGATCGTATCCAGTGGACGGTCATATTCCAGTTTTACAACCATGACCGTATTACACAATTCGTTGACAGGGAGGTTGATAAGATTAAGGTAGGCCCTTTGTTCCCGGTGGTCCGACGGGTTAAATCTCACTTTAAATTCCACCTCTCTTCCATCATTCAACAGGGAAGCTTTTAAAGGGGCCGTATTTACAGGTCTTAACCTGACAGCGTTCCCGGGGGGTTCGCTGTTAAGATGCACATACAGGGTGGTACCCCTGCTGGTGAGCATTACATTGCGATTGGATGTTAACGGAGATGCAGGATTGACATCTTCAAGCGATTCTTTGACTTCAGCATACCATTTCCCAATTCGTTTAAGGATATCGGTGCTTTCTGCCGGCAGGGACCCGTCAGCCGCCGGACCGACATTCAGAAGATAGTTGGCATCCCTGGCAAGAAACCGGTCAATGCTCCGCATCAGGTGCCTGTCAGTATAAAAGTCTTCATCCTTGCGGTAACCCCAACTTTCCATGCCGACAGACTGGCAGGCTTCTGTAGGCCTGTCAAACGAGATGAAGTCATCGGACTGATAATCACGTTCAGGAGTGCCGAAATCACCGTCATCAAAACCCCTGTTGTTTATTACTGCATCAGGTTGTAATTTTCTTATCATCTGGTTTATTGAAGGATCCTTGTAGGCAGGCCGGTTAATATCCCACCAGAAACCATGAATTTTGCCATAGTTTGTACATAATTCGGTTACCTGGTTCTTTACGAATGACAGGTATTTGTACCAGTCAGGCGAATCCTGGGGCTGTGGTGGAAGTTCGTGTGCCCGCCCCTGGTTGGGATAGTATGGATTATTCCAGTCCGCTATCGAGTAATAGAGACAAAGGGGTATTCCTCTTTTTTGACAGGCTGCGGCGAGCATTCCGATAATATCCTTTCCATACGGGGTATTCATTGTGTTAAAATCAGTATGCTTTGTATCCCAGAGACAAAAACCATCATGATGCTTTGTGGTAATACACATGTATTTCATTCCTGTTTCCTCCAGCACATCAAGCCATTGTTCGGGGTTGAATTTCACAGGGTTCCACAGATCCTTCAATTTCACATATTCATCCCTTTCAATGCGACCACGCCATTGATGCTGCTCATGCCATCCGGGAATAGCATAAAGTCCCCAGTGTATGAACATACCGAACCGTTTTTCAAAGAACCAGTCCCTGCCGTCACCAAAACGTTTTAATTTACCGGGGGCAGGAAGCTGATAGCTCCCGGTGGGCGTTTCTGAATGAGCGAGCAAGGGGTTCAGCATTGCAGCCAATGAAAACCCTGCGGCAGTCTGAACAAAATTCCTGCGTTTCATAAGGTTTATGAATTAAATTACTGTACCAAGTTAAATATTTTTCGAAGAAAATTCAAAGAATAACCTGCTGGTATGACTTGATGTTATAACTTAGTATAGTTAATTGCCGTTTGGGTTAAAGATTTTTGTATATTGCTGAAATAGGAGCCATGGCAGGTTCGCGGTACAAGACCATTTAACGTCGGCAACTAACCATACCTTTTACGCGATGTCATACCGTTTAGTTTAATTCGCAATCAGACATTAAATAAAATAAGATGCAATACATTTTTGATAGTGGAAAAACATTGAGGTATTCCTTTCCAACCCACATAAACGATCTTGTAATGGACAGGTCTGAAGCATCATATTCAGAGGTTTTCCTGGTACTGATTGAATCCGGTAAGGCCCCTCCCCTTCATAAACATGATGATACCGAACAGATTTTTTATATTATCGGGGGACAGGGTACACTGGTAACCGGCAATAATGACCAGCAGATGTTCGATGTTGAGCCCGGACACGTTATAAGGATACCTGTTTCAACATGGCATACCATAAGAGCGGATCGTGGGACTGATATCAGATATCTGGCAATTGATTGTTTTGGTTCCATACTTAAAGATGATGAGCCTACCTGGGACGCACATGTAAGGACATTGTGCAGGGAACAGGGCTGGGATTACGATGAGGCTACAGATCCTGCTGAAAAATAAACCCTCAAATCATTGGTTTATTGATTAGTACCTGCATTATCCTTAAGTTATGCTGTAAATATCTACTGCTTTTCATTTCTTAATTACGAAAAAAGATATATTTCACCTGTAAAAACAAGAGTCAAAATTTCGTGAAAAAGTTACAAAATTTTGACAGACAGGAGGAACCGCTTCGCTTTCCCATAAAATTTTTTCATCCGTTTGTGTGTAATTTCGGATAAAAAAAATTCATGTACATTTGTGGAATAAATAATCTAATTATAGTTCTGTTTTTACAACATCTTTTGTTTTGGCACTTGGAGAAATAAAAAAAATAGTCAGGACCGTAAGAACCTTCTCATTAAAAGGAGAAAAAAACTACACTCCGGATGAACTTCAAATCAATGATCTGTTGGATACAATCAATGATTTCAAAAAGGAATTACTTGAAAAAAATGAAAGGCTTAACGAAATAAATCAGAGGATAGAGAGACTGAAGAACTACAAAAATACAGTTCTGATCAGCGATGTGATTTCCTCAGCCAAAGATCTGTACTCATCACTGATTTGTCAATATGTAATAATGAATGCAATCCAGAAACGTGGGATTGCCAGGTTTGAAATAACCTGCTATAAAAATTCCATAATCAGATTAAAGGGTGCCTACGAGGAGTTGGAATCCCTGATACCCAAACCTTACATGTCCCATACAGGCTACCGTTAAAAATTTGAACGTCTGAATCACCCCGCTTCGCCGGTTGTTTTCCCATTTCCATCTAGTCTGTGTGTAATTTAGCTGAAAAAAATTTCATATATATTTGTGAAAATAACAATCTAAAACATAAATATTATGAGCAGCCTGATCAAGCCCTCTATTATTTCATGGTTAACCGCCTTTATATTGCAGGGTTGCATGGCACCCGGACAGGATACGGAATCCCTGCTTCCCGCCCGCCCGGGAGAAACTGTCAGGGTATCAACTGAGCACGAACTCCATAGTGCCATCAGGGAAGCAGAACCCGATCAGACTATCATAATAGAAGATGGTGTTTACCAGCTTACACGGGAAGTTGTAATAGACGGCAAATACCGGTTAACCATTCGTGGTGCATCCGCTGACGCTTCAAGGGTTGTGCTGAAGGCAGGCGGATGGGGAGATTATTACAATAACCGGGAGGCTTTTCAGCCCAACAATGCAATCGTGATTGTGAACAGCGATGATATCACCATCGCCGACCTGACTATCGCAGAGGCAAGCCTTTATGGGATAAAACTTGAGGCCGGTGGAGACAATGTCAGGTTCAACCCTTCGAACATCAATATACTCCGGTGTAACTTTATGAATATAGCAGTCAGGGCAATCAAGGGGACTGCTTCAAGAAACCAGGAACATCTTGTCGGTGGCTCGGTAAGGTTCTGCAGGTTTGAAAATACAAAGACACCCGAAAGTTCATGGCTGTTCAATGGAAACTACGTCTCTTCCATTGACATGATGTATCTCAGGGACTGGACCTTCAGTGACAATGTCTTTTACAATATCAGGGGTGCAGGCGGCGGAGGGCGGGGTGCCATATTCATATGGAACCAGAGCCGTAATATTATTGCAGAGCGCAATATATTTGTTGGCTGTGACCGGAGTATATCCTTTGGCAACCCTTCCGAGCCTACCTTATGGCAACCGGGAACATTGCACAACTATGACGGGATCATAAGGAATAATTTCATTGTATCCGAACGGGGAACCGGCATAGAGGTGATATGGGCCGATAATGTACAAGTATATCACAATACAATCCTTGGCCCTGATCTGCAATTCCGGGGCATCCGATATCTGCAAAAAATCAGCCGTCTTCATATTGCCAACAACCTGGTTCAGGGTCGCATTATCGGCGAAGATGCCAAAGCGCAAATGGATGGTAACTATACGGGTAATCTGGATGGATATTTTATCAGCCCTGCTGTCGGGAATCTGCGTCTGACGGCACATGCTGTCAATGCCATGGGCAAAGGCATTCCCTTACCCCCGGTTCAATATGATATCGACGGGATGAGCCGAAAAACCCCTCCTGATCCGGGAGCACATGAATTTCAACAAAACCAATAATAAGGAGGTTTTCTCATGAACAACAAAAACAAAATTATTTTTGCCGGTCTTGCAGTGCTGCTTATTTCTTCAGGTTGCAGGGAAGAGACCCTGGAAATTGCAATCTCGGATCCTATGGTCAAGGTTTTTCCGGATACTTTTAACCGGAATGATGATACATTGCTGCTTAGATTCAAATGTGCAGCCAATGAATATGAGCCTGCACAATTCATATTAAGATCCAATGTCGATCTGGAAGGTGTCACGGTTGAGATCGGAGACCTGGAAAACAGCGATGGACATGTAATAACCGGCCTGACCTGGAACTTTGTTGGTTTCATACCACTGGAAACAAATACACCCGATACCGGCAGAATTAGCAGCTGCGGCACACACGCCCATGTTCCTGCCGGAAGGGAGTTGATCAGGCTGGCACCCTGTGAGATCCCCGATCCGTTGCTGGAAGAGAGGAAGATAGATCTGCAAGCAGGCCGGAGCCAGCCGGTCTGGGTCACCGTATATGTGCCTCCTGCCACTCCTCCCGGCATATATACAGGACAGGCCAGGGTATTAAATCCCCTGGGCGAACAGCAAATACCCATTGAACTGGAAGTTTATCCATTTGAACTGCCCGATGAAAGGAATATGTACCTGACAAACTGGTTCACACATGGCCATATTGCCAGGGCGCATGACCTTGAATTATTCAGTGAGGAGTTCTGGGATATGCTGGCCCGATATGCAAAAAACCTGGCAGACCACAGGCAAAACGTTGCATATACACCATGGCAGATCATACAGATATTTCGCGAAGGGGGGATCTGGAACTTCGATTACTCAAATTTTGACCGGTTTGTGGAAACATTTATTGAGGCAGGCGTTATCGGCAGAATTGAAATCCGGCATATAGGAGCACCTTCCCGGGGTGAGTATGTCGGAATGGGGCTTTATGACCTGACTGTCATTGACTTGTCGGCAGGAGATACTCTCAGAGTGCCGGGAGAAGAGGGAATGCCCTATTTGCTTGCAGATCTTCAAAGACATCTCGCTGCAAAAGGATGGCTTGAAAAAACACTGATCCATGTATCTGATGAACCTAATTACTATACGATAGGAGAATGGAAAAAGATCGCAAGGTGGGTTAAACAATACGCACCTGATATAAAAACCATCGATGCAATTTCTGCCACCGGCTTTGAAGGCTTGCTGGATGTAGGAGTGCCGCTTATCAGTAAGCTTCAGACAGAACCTCAAACATACAGGGGATTCCAGGAAGAGCCCGGAAGCGAGCTCTGGTTTTACACAGCCTGTGTTCCCTACGGACACTATCCTAACAGGTTCCTTGATTATCCTCTGACCGACATGCGGATCATGCACTGGTTAAACTACATGTTTGATATTGAAGGATATCTTCATTGGGGATTGACATACTGGGGAAGTGATCCATTTGGTCCCCAGAGAAATTTCCCTCCCGGTGATTCACATATAATTTATCCCGGAAACGAAGGTCCCCTGAATTCAATAAGGTGGGAAATCCAAAGGGAGAGTATCGAAGATTTTGAATATTTCCGTTTACTGGAAACCAAAACAGATGAGGTAAAGAAAATCCTGGGACCTGCCGCCGACAGGGTCCCTTCTGATTTCAGGAGCAAGGAAATTGGCGGCATGGTGGTAAAAAGCCTGGCGGAATATGTTATGGATCCTGAAGCGATCTCCAGGGCCAGGGATCTGCTGGCATTTGAAATATCAAATATAGATCAGTCTCCCCTTATATTGTTCAGGACATACCCTGATGTTAACACACCGGTATTCATTGGACCCGCAAGAGTTACCATCTTTGGTGTGGCAGAAGACCATGCGGAAGTTGTGGTTAATGGCCGGCAGGTGGAAATATTGCCTGATGGCAGTTTTGTGGCGGTTGCAAATGTAGAATCCGAAAATAACAGGACAGTCAGGATTGAAGTGGAGAAAAACGGTCAGACGAAAATAATTGAAAGGGAATTTGAAGTAAGGTAAGCCAATTCTGAACAAATTCGCGCCAACTTTTATATTGAAATTGGTAAATTTGAGTGGCAGGAAAGTTTTATTGAAATTAATTTAAACTTTATAAAAATCAGATATGAACAATTTTATATATCATAACCCAACCAGACTGGCCTTTGGAAAGGGACAGATTTCAACACTGTCTGAGCTTATTTCCGGGGAGAACAACCTGATGATCACATTCGGGGGCGGGAGTGTCAAAACCAATGGCGTTTATGATCAGGTCAGGAATGCACTTTCAAATCATGATTATATTGAATTCTGGGGAATCGAGCCCAATCCCACCGTAGAAACACTAAGAAAAGCAGTAAATACAGCCAAGGAAAATTCGATTGACTTTCTACTTGCCGTTGGCGGCGGTTCGGTTCTCGATGGAACGAAACTTATAGCTGCAGGCATCTGTTACGATGGTGATCCCTGGGAAATAGTCCTGAACCGCAATGGCGGAAGATCCGTACCCTACGGTTCAGTTCTTACCCTGCCCGCCACCGGTTCTGAAATGAACAGGAACTCGGTAATTTCACGCGCGGAAACAAATGAAAAATTTGCTTTTATAAGCAGCAGGTATCCTGATTTTTCAATTCTTGACCCGATGGTAACCTTTTCCCTCCCACCCTACCAGATAGCATGCGGGTTGACTGATACCTATGTTCATGTGGTGGAACAATATATGACCTCTACGGGGCAGTCAAGAATAATGGACCGCTGGGCAGAAGGCATAATGCTGACAATGCTGGAACTTGCACCACTGATCAGGGAAAATCACCGTGATTATGACCTGATGGCGGATTTTATGCTGTCAGCAACTCTGGCACTGAACGATATGATCCGTATGGGTATCAGCGAGGACTGGACTACTCACATGATCGGACATGAGCTGACGGCCCTGCATGGAATTACCCACGGGGAATCGCTTGCAATGGTGCTGCCGGGAACATTGCGCACCCTGAAGGAACAGAAACGGGGCAAGCTTCTGCAGTATGCCGAAAGGGTTTTCGGCATAACAGAAGGATACGAAGAGGAACGTATAGAGCAGGCAATAGAGAAAACGGAAAACTTTTTCCGCTCCCTGGGACTTTCCACCAGGATTTCGGAAGCCGAGATAGGTATTGAAACGATTGAAAGTATCGCTGACAGGTTCAATAAAAAAGGTGTGACATACGGTGAAAACAAAAATGTTACCGGAGATGTTGCCAGACGAATCCTGATGGAATGCCTGTGATGGTGACCCATCCGGCCACTAATCCCGGTTTTACCCATATAGTCAGCTATATCAGCTTAATTACTCATTGGAATCTGGTCAAACGGATCGATTTTACCGGAATGAATTTCATAAAGCCTCATGGCAGTTTCCGATACGGCCTCAACCATGTGGTTTTTCGGCATTTATATAAATCTACGATGAAGTTCATGAAAATCAAAATTTTTGCAGCATCATGTTTCTTCATTACATTTGCAACAGGTCATTAGCAAATCGTTACGGCAGAATTGCACCTGAACATAATAATATACCTATGACATCAAAGGAACGGTTTCTTGCAGCCCTGAAAAACGAGAAGGCCGACAGGTTGCCCGTGACAACTCACCATGTTATGCCATCGTTTTTGAAAAATTATCTGGACGGGGCTTCCAGTCAGGATTTTTTTGAAAGATTTGGTCTGGATCCGATAAACTGGGTCATGGCTTATGATTATACCCCGGGAAAAGGGGAATATTTTGATCCCGGACACACAGAAATGGGGTTCCTGGAAGCAAGAAGAGTGGTCTCGGATAACTGGCAGGTGAAAATTGCAAAACTGGAAGGCTTTTCCTGTCCCACAAGCAGATTCAGTATCATTACTCCCGAAAAAACACTTTCAATAGTATTGCAATCTGATCAGCATTCTACCTGGTTGAAGGAACCCCTTATAAAAAAGAAGTCGGATATCGATATCCTGGCTAAATATATGACCTATCCCAAATGCAAGGTGGAGGAAATAAACAAGACCGCTGATGAATATGGAAACCGTGGATTGATACGGGGTCATATAATGGCTTTTGAAGGATTCGGCCAGCCCGGCTGCTGGCAGGATGCATCATGTTTATACGGCATTGAAAATCTGATCATGGCCGCTTTTGAGGATCCCCAATGGGTGCATAGCTTCCTTGGGATCCTCCGGGACCGGAAAAAGGTATATATTGAATCACTCAAAGGGGCAAAATATGACATCCTGGAGCTGGGCGGCGGTGATGCATCAACCACTGTTATCTCTCCGGATATTTTCAACGAGTTTGTGGCACCATACGATGCCTCACTGATTGAATCAGCACATAAGGCAGGGCAGCGCATTGTCTACCATACCTGCGGAGGGATGATGCCTGTTCTGGAAGATATTGCAGCAATGAAGCCCGATGCTATGGAAACTTTTACTCCGGCAGGTATGGGTGGCGACGCGATCCTGAGTGAAGCCTGGAGGCGGATCGGTGATCAGGTATGCATGATCGGTGGTTTCGACCAGTTTCATTATTTCACTGGCTGCAGCGAAGAAGAGGTAAGGAAGGAAGTAAGGCGTTGTTTCATGGAAGCCGGCGAAGGAGGCGGATTTATCCTGTCACCGTCCGATCACTTTTTTGATGCCGAATTGAACCTGATTGAGGCTTATGCCGATGAAGCACGGAAATGCACCTACTGATCTTATTTCCTTACTCTGGTAACATCAATTTGTCCGCCAGGTTTCCTCGATCTCTTCAAGCGACAGTCCTTTTGTTTCAGGAATCAGTTTCAGTATGAAGGGAACCGGAATGCAACATAACGCAAAAACAATAAATGTTCCTGCCGGGGTGAGAACTGACAGCATCCACGGTACAACCTGACCGATTATGGCAGTTCCAATCCATAAAACAAGTGTGGCAAGGGACATGGCACGACCACGGATCCTTGTGGGATATATTTCCGAAAGCAAAACCCATATGACCGGGCCATACCCAATTGCAAATGAAGTAATGAAAGTGAGAATAAAAAAAAGCAGGAGAATGCCCTGTGTATGACCTGTGAAAAATAAAATCCCCACAATGATCAGTGAAATGAACATTCCCTTAATACCTCCCATCATCAGCGTTTTCCTGCCGTAATTATCAATCTTCATTATGGCAAATATGGTTGCCAGCATATTTACCACCCCGATGATAACCTGACCGCCGATTGCATCACTGAGACGGATACCAGCTTCTTCCATGATCCGCGGACCGTAATAGATAATCGCATTAATACCGGTAAACTGGGAAAGGATTGCCAAACCCATCCCGGTAAATACTGCCATTCTGACCCCTTTTGAAAACAACATTTTCCAGGATCCGGCATCTTCCTTTGCAATGGCTGATTTAATTGATTCCAACTCCAGCCTGGCCGTTTCGGCCGAATTTATTTTTGCCAGCACCTTGCCGGCTTTTTCATTTTTGTTTTTGGTAACCAGCCAGCGCGGAGTGGATGGCACAAAAAACATCATTATTAAAAACAAAAGAGCCGGGACAGCTTCACTTCCCAGCATGGCCCGCCATACCTCACCTACAAATATCTGGTGTAACATTCCACCCGGACCGGGAAAAACAGGTGTTTCACTCAAACGCAAAAGGGAGGCATTTACAAAGTAGGCGCTCACTATACCTATGGTGATTGCAAACTGGTAAAGTGCAACCATCCGTCCCCGGATGTGTGCGGGAGAAATCTCAGAGATATAAAGGGGCGAAAGCATCGAAGCAATACCCACGCCCAATCCCCCCACCAAACGGTATATTATCAGTTGTGTTTGTGTGGCGCATACTGAACATCCCAGTGCAGAAATAAGAAAAAGAAACCCCGAAAGGATAAGTGAGCTTTTCCTTCCAAAACGGTCTGACATTTCCCCGGCAAAGCTTACCCCGATTATACATCCGACAAGGGCAGAACTGACAAACCAGCCTTCAGAAACTATACTCAATCCAAACTGTGTTTTCACCATACTTATGGTGCCAGAAATAATAGCGGTATCATAGCCGAACAAAAAGCCGCCCAGGGCGGCTGCAGAGGCTATAAAAAACAGGTATGGACGGTTAATCTTTTGATTTTGGCTAATCATGGTTCTTCAACAGGTCAGGTATCGATGCCAATGCTATCTGGTTCCTTTTTTTCTCCGGCTTTCTTAATTAACATTGAATTTCCCGGAAAGCAGCAACATGACTTCAAACTATATGATTTCCAAAGTTTTTTCAATATTAGCCGGTGGAAATTATTCGCAGAAAGGCAGATATCCAGCATACACTTTATATAATTTTTAGAAGGCAGCAAAATAGTAAATTCTTTTAGTGAATCGCTCACTTCTGACTTCTTTTTTCATCTTGCCGGATTAACCTTTTTTGCACCTTTTTGCATTCATTCGGGCGAATGCGCCATGAAACGGCTTCAGGGAATATGACCCCCGCATGAATTTTGACGAGGTTTGCCCGTGAACGGGGATTTTTACTTATTTTAGTAGCGCGTAGATAATGATAATAAACTCAATTGTCTCCATATTACCCTTTAATTCTTTTCCTGAAGTGACCAAATCTTTGCCGGAAAAAAATTGCATTATGAACTCGCCGGCATGTAAAATTTTGATCATTCCAAAATATTGGCTTAATTGCATAATCTTTAAGGTTAATTTATGGATAAAGACAAATATGCCCCAGGACTTGATTATGCCAGTCTGATAAAATAGAATCCCTTATGCACAACATCGATCTCCTGATCTTTATCACCTATTTCATAGGGATCATACTTTTTGGTGTTTCATTCCACAAAAAAGGAAGGACAGCCAATGATTATTCCACCGGTTCAGGAACTATACCGGCATGGGTGATCGGACTGTCAATTTTCGCAACTTTTGTCAGCAGCATAAGTTACCTTGCCCTTCCCGGAATTGCATTCCTGTCAAACTGGAATTCATATGTGTTCAGTCTTACCATACCATTTGCCATGTTGATGGCAATTAAATTTTTCATACCGTTATACAGAAGCGTAGGAAGTCCCTCGGCATATACCTGGCTTGAACAAAGATTCGGCCCGTGGGCACGGATGTACGTTGCCTCTTTCTGGATGCTAACCCAGTTGATGAGGATCGCCACAATCCTTTATCTGCTGGCATTACCGATGTATGTATTGCTTGGCTGGGATATGAGGATAATAATTTTAATAACCGGATCTGCCGTATTGATATATTCAGTACTTGGAGGTATAAAAGCCGTTATATGGACAGATGCAATTCAGGCAATCGTTCTGATATGCGGTGCAATTGTAACAATAGGGATAATTATTTATTCATTACCCGGAGGAACCTCCCAATTCATACAGGTCGCAAACCAGCATGATAAATTCAGCCTGGGAAGCTTTGGAACAAGCCTGACAGAATCAACTTTTTGGGTAGTATTTGTCTATGGCCTGTTTATTAATCTGCAGAACTACGGCATAGACCAGAATTATATACAAAGATATATGAGCGCCAGGAACGAAAGAGAGGCCATCACTTCAGCACTCGGAGGTGGATTATTATATGTGCCCGTATCACTTTTATTCTTCATTATCGGAACCGGTCTGTTTGTTTACTACCAGGTTTACCCCGATACTCTTCCTGCCGGGTTCAGGGAAACAGGCATGTCAGACAGCGTATTCCCCTGGTTCATAATAAATATACTGCCTACCGGGCTTACCGGCCTGCTTATAGCTTCAATATTTGCTGCAGGCATGAGCACTATCTCGACAAGCCTTAACAGCAGTGCTACTGTTTTTTTAAATGATTTCTACAAGCGCTATAAAAAGGATGTTACTGAAAAAAAATCACTTTCTATCCTGTATATCTCATCAGCTCTAATAAGCATATTTGGCATAATAATATCATTTTATATAATCAGGGTTGACAGTGCACTTGACGTCTGGTGGAACCTGGCCGGCATTTTCAGCGGCGGGATGCTGGGTATATTTCTCTTAGGTTACTTTGTAAAAAAGTCAGACAACCTATCAGTAATTACCGGGGTAATACTGGGGCTGCTGGTAATTGCATGGATGAGCCTTTCCCCGGTTTATTTTACAGGAGCATTAGAAAAGTACATGAATCCTTTGCATAGCTATTTTACTATAGTAATCGGAACAATGGTAATTTTCTTCACGGGATTAATAATAACTCTGTCCATTAATAAATACTACAAGAAAAAATGAAGCATGAAATCCATCCGTTCTTAAACAAAAAACAGGTCAAACATCAATGCTTATCTGTACCCTTGTTTATTATAATAGCCTGTCTTTTAACAAACATGTTATCATGTCAATCTGCTGCAAGAAGAACTAAAACCAGTGACATGCTTATTATATCTAAGGAATTTATCTATGAAGAAGCTCCATTTCCCAGCTGCCATGCATCCACCATTGAGGAAACCCCGGCAGGTCTTATAGCTGCCTGGTTTGGAGGAACCCATGAAAGGCATGAAGACGTGGAAATATGGATTAGCAGAAGAGAGGGAGGGCAGTGGACTGCTCCCGAATCTGTTGCTGATGGCATCCAGGACAGGGATAACAGGTATCCCTGCTGGAATCCGGTATTATACCAGGTGCCTGGCGGACCGCTTATGCTGTTTTACAAAGTCGGACCCTCTCCACGGGAATGGTGGGGCATGCTAAAAACTTCAGGGGATAATGGTAAAACATGGTCTGATGCCCGAAAACTTCCTGAAAATATACTGGGACCAATTAAAAACAAGCCTGTTATGGTTGATGGCAAATTACTCTGCCCTTCCAGTACAGAGCACGATGGATGGCGGGTACACTTTGAAATTACAGAAGACTTCGGAGAAACCTGGAAAGTTACAGCTCCCCTGGATGATGAAAGGAAATTCAATATTATCCAGCCCAGCATCCTTTTCTATCCTGGCAATAAACTTCAAATGCTGGCCCGGAGCAGGGAAAATTATGTGATCAGCAGCTGGTCGGAAGATGGAGGTTATACATGGACTGATCCCGAACCCACTTTCCTTCCCAATCCGAACTCAGGAACAGACGCGGTGACATTGCAAAACGGTTTGCAGCTAATAGTCTACAATCATTCATATATTACGGAAGGAAGATGGGGCGGCTCAAGAACACCTTTAAAAGTCGCCGCATCAGTCGACGGTACGATCTGGGAAACAGTAGTTGTGCTGGAGGATGAACCCGGGGAATTTTCCTACCCGGCCATTATAGAGGGAAAAGATGGAACAATCCATATAACATATACCTGGAACAGGGAAAAGATCAAGTACGTGGCATTAAATCACGAAAAACTTGATTATCATTCAGTACAAGGCCGTATAATCGATGAGGATAAAGTAAAACATCTGAAAATCTTTCATGAGCCCGGCAGGTTTGGCGGATGGCCCGCAAATCACGGAATATGGTCATGGGATGATGAAATACTGGTTGGCTTTTGTGCCGCTTATTACCAGGATCGCGGCAGGGGGCATCATGTTAATCCCGATAAGCCTGAACATCATGTGCTGGCAAGAAGCATGGATGGAGGTGAGACATGGAAGCTGGAATACCCCGAAGAACAGAAAGCTTTATTGCCCCGCGGAGCGATGCTTTTTGGAACTCCGATACCTGATGTGGAATATCCTTCCATTACTGAACCCGAAACCCCGATAAATTTTGCTCATCCGGATCTGGCTATGACTTTCAGGATGGAAGACCACAGGGGTACCGGTCAGTCCAGGTTTTATTACTCCTATGATCGTGGCAGGAACTGGCAAGGACCATATGAACTACCTTTATTTGATACACCGGGAATTGCTGCACGTACAGATTACATTATTGAGAGTGAGAATGAGTTGCTTGTTTTCCTGACTGCCGGGAAATCAAATGGATGGGAAGGAAGAACCCTTGTAGTAAAAACCTCTGACGGAGGCCTGAACTGGGAATTCCTGTCCTGGATAGGCTCTGAACCGGATGGTTTCCGGATCATGCCCTCCTCAATAAGACTACCAGACAATGAAATTTTAACAACAGTGCGCCGGCGTGAAGGCTCCCGGAGGTGGATTAAATCCTGGCTTTCAGTTGATCAGGGACAAAGCTGGAAAGCCCTGGGCAACGTGGCAACCGATGTGGCGGTTGGCAGTCCGCCCAGTATCTTAAAACTTGAAGACGGACGATTGGCTGTAATTTATGCCCGCAGGGGTGAACCTTTTGGAATGAGAGCCAGGATAAGTGAAGATAATGGCAGGACCTGGAGTTATCCTGTCATTCTAAGGAGTGATGGAGGAAGTTGGGATATAGGTTATCCTGTTTCTGTTCAGCGTTCTGACGGGAAAATTGTTACTATCTATTATTACTGGGATGAGAAGACGGGACCGGAAAGATATATTGCTGCAACTATCTGGGATCCCGATGATTATTAATGCAAACCGTGAAAGATGAAGGAAAATGAATTTGTAAGAATGGAAGGATTGATCGTACCGGTAATAACTCCTTTCACCAGGGAAGGAGATATTGACATTCCCCTGTTGAAAGATCATCTCGACTTTCTGGTAAGCTCAGGGGTTACATTTTTTTTCATTCTTGGAACAACCGGTGAGTTTTTTCTTCTTACAACGGATGAAAGAAAAAAATTATCCGAAATAATAATCGATCATATAGGCGATAGAGGTAAAGTCTATATTAATGTAGGATCAACAAGCACAACTGCATCATGCGAACTGGCAGAACATGCCCAGGATACAGGTGCAAAGGGAATCGGTGCAATTACACCCTATTTTTTCAGAGCCAGTCAGAATGAACTGGAAAGGTATTACCTGGACATTGCCGGCAGTGTCGAACCGGAATTCCCGGTTTACTTGTACAATATACCAGAAAATACAGGAAATGATCTGTTACCTGAAACCGTGCAAAAACTATCAAAAAAGGAAAACATTATCGGAATAAAAAACAGCATGAACGATATTGCCAGGATAAAAGCCCTGATAAATTCTACAGCACCTGGTTTTGATGTGATCACCGGATCAGATGATATCATATACCCCGGCATGTTATGCGGTGCGAAAGGGGCCGTATCGGGTACAGCCAACGTTTTCCCCGAGGTTTTTGTGAGATTATTCAAGTCATTTTTCAGCGGTTTGAATGAAGAGGCCCTGCAGCAGCAGATGATTGTCAATGATCTTGTACAAATTATGAACAGGGGAATTCCTTCATTCAAGGAAGCTCTGCTCATCAGGGGCCATCAAAAATGCTACACTCGCAAACCGATCAATGAACTCACATCATCTGAAAAAAAATCCCTGAGGGACGGGATAAATAGTATTATCGGCAAGATAAATCCGGGGGAAAAGAAAAAAAATATCGAAATTTAAGATAGCCTTCATCAGAACATCCCATAAAATATTCCTTAACCACATAAGACATATGCAAATCAGGAATAAATTAATACTTTCGGGACTACTCCCCGCCGCTTTGTTATCCATGGCAGACCAAACAACAGCAGAGGAAGGGGCCGGCAAAAAACCGAACATAGTTTTTATTTTTGCTGACGACATGGGATGGTCAGACGCTGAATACCAGGGATTCAAGACTGCCGGCCTGCACGAAACCCCCAATATTGACAGGCTCGCGTCCGAAGGTATGATACTCAACCGGTTTTATCCCTCAGCAGCAAACTGCGCACCAAGCAGGGCATGCCTGTTGACGGGCACCTATACCCCAAGGCACGGGGTTTATGTACCCCAGGGACTATCAAGGGGTGGCGATGTAAGCCGTATGCGCTGGAAAGTTCCCACACAGGGACAGGACGATTCTTTCAATACCTTTAATGTTAGTATCAATAATGTTGATCCAGGGTTCATATCCCTTGCCGAAATGCTTAAAGAGGGTGGTTATGTAACGGCCCGCCTCGGGAAATGGCACATAGGCGATGATAACCAGGGCTTCGACCTCTCCTCTGCCGAGGGAACACCGAACTTCGTGACAAATCTCTGGGGACAGGAACGACGATATTATACCGATGTTACAGTGGCCGAAAGATTAACCGATGCAGCGATTGATTTTATCCACGAAAACAGGGACAAACCATTCTTTCTCTACCTTGCACACTGGGAACCCCATACTCCTCTTGCTGCCAGACCTGAAAGAATCGAATATTTCAGGAAAAAGTTTGAGAAAATGGGAGCGGATGAGGTGGACCCGGCATATGCGGCCATGATTGAGCAGCTTGATATAAGTACCGGAAGGATAACGGCACTTTTGAAGGCCCTGGGGCTTGAGCATAATACCATGGTGATATTCACCTCAGACAACGGGGGATTACACCGAATACCAAACAATTATCCCCTCAGGGCAAATAAAGGTTCATTTTATGAAGGAGGGATCAGGACCCCCTGTGTAATCAAGTGGCCGGGAGTTATTGAACCCGGATCAATAAGCTGGTACCCTGTGAACGGCGTTGATTTTATGCCAACTTTTGCTGAGATGGCCTCGGTCCCCGTGCCCGGCTCCCAGCCGGTTGATGGTTACTCGATCCTGCCGTTGCTTCGGGGAGAGGAAATGATCCCCTCCCACTCCGAAAGGACAATGTTCTTCCACTTCCCTCTTTATCTTGGCGGAACGGAATCCTCACTTCCGGTATACGGCGGAAGGGAGAAAAACTACTGGAGGGCCGTGCCAGGCACCACTATGATGGAAGGGGACTGGAAGCTTATATACTATTATGAATATGGGAACTTTGAGTTGTTTAACCTTGGTAATGACCTTTCGGAAGAAAATGACCTTGCTTCCGTGGAAACTGAAGTAGCAAAAAGACTGCTAAGGAAGCTGAATGCATGGACAAAAGAGGTTAATGCCCCAATTCCGGATGTGCCCAATGAAAAATTTGATCCTGACCAAACTGTCCTTAAAGAAAATTTTCAGATGTAGTAGCCTATTTGCTTCCTGGTCCGCACAGGGGGAGTGACTTAAGCAATGCAAATCCCGTGATAGTGGAGCAAATGATGGTTCTGCCGGAGCAATTTTTTGAAGGGAACAGGTCATTTAAAACCGCTCTTCCGGCACTTTGACAGGTAAATAAATTGTACAAATCATAAACAGAAAAATATGAACAAGTCAGCGCTGGCAATAAATGTTTTCTCAGGCTGCCTGCTATTTTCGGCCGGGGCAGGCTGCAGCAACCAGCATAAGGATGACCCGAAGATACCTGAGAGACCAAATATCATTTTTATTATGGCCGATGATATGGGATACGGCGATCCAGGGTGCTACGGGCAAACCAGGATAAAAACCCCCAATATCGACCGGCTTGCCGGTGAGGGCATCCGCTTTACCAATGCCTACTCAGGAAGTGCTGTATGCGCTCCTTCACGCTCAACATTGATGCAGGGTCTCCATACCGGGCGTGCACGTGTAAGAGATAATATGTTTAACAGTTACAGGGAAACGCTTCGTGAAGGTGATTATACAGCTGCCATGATGCTGCAGGATGCGGGTTATAAAACCGGGATGTTCGGGAAATGGGGACTCGGACTGCATGATCAGTATGGAATACCGCAAAGAATGGGGTTTGATGAGTTTTTCGGCTACCTGAACCAGCGGCATGCTCATAATCACTATCCCGAATTCCTTTATCATAATGAAACACGGGTTTACTTCCCCGGAAACGGGATCCATCATACCAGCCGTGACCTTTACTACGGTGATCATCCATACGATGAAAACGGGATCTGTCATCCCCTGGGCATCGATGACCCGTCAAAAGCCAAATATGCTTTTGATGTATATTGTGAAAGGTCACTGAAATTTGTCAGGAATAACAAGGACAACCACTTTTTCCTCTACCTCCCCTATACTCCCCCGCACGGCGCATTCGTCACCCCCGATCTGGGCATTTATACTCATGAAGACTGGCCGCTGCCATACAGGGTATGGGCAGCCATGGTCACGCGTATTGACGATGAGGTGGGAAAACTACTTGATCTTCTTGTAGAGCTTGGAATTGATGACAACACCCTGATATTTTTTACATCTGACAATGGAAATATAGACGGGCCCTCCGGACCGGACGGGATACCGGCGGGTGAATTCTTCAGTAACAGCTCTCCTACCAGGGGGATGAAAGGAGGAATATATAACGGATCCTTCCATGTACCTTCAATTGCCCGATGGCCGGCGTATATTGAGCCCGGACAGGTAAGTGACCATATATGGGCATTCTGGGATTTTCTGCCTACCGTTGCAGATATTATCGGGGTGCCTGTTCCGGAAAATATCGATGGGATTTCAATTCTCCCCACATTGCTCGGCATGAATGACAAACAAGAAAAGCACGATTTCCTTTACTGGGAAATAAACCGGCAACAGGCCGTCAGGATGGGCGACTGGTACGGAGTTAAAAACAGGGACGGCAGACTTGAATTGTTTAACCTGATTGATAACCCTGCACAGGACAATGATATTTCTGCATTACATCCTGAAATAGTACAAAAAATTACAGGTATAATGCAGTCTCAGCATGTTCCCAGTGACGTATGGCCCAGTCCGGGTGAATCTGATGAGGCGTTTAAGCTCAGAATGGCCCGGCTGGGGATCAACCGCGAAGACAGGCCGGATAATGCAGGTAACTTTTAATCTCGCTCCGGACAGGGTTTCCGGATTGCTGCTAGCTTTGGCCCGGCCCCTAAAGGTTAAGGGGATATGGGGCATTAAACCGGTCCGCCCGTGATATGCTCCACTTCAACGCCGGACAGGCTTGCCCAGGCTTTAACAGTGTGCAGATGCCTGCCGTATGTCAGGATCTTGTGATGCCCCCGAATATCCCTTACATCCCTGACATCATCCATTGCCATCACGAATGATGTCCGGCATCCCCCTCTACCGTCGTCCGGATGAGTATCGATGTTATGAAGAATAACACCCGTTGCAATCATCAGCGAACCCGGGGAGAGAAAACGCCATAAAGTAGCCGGCTGTTCTTCCCTGAACAATACCTGCGGAACGGCCCCGAAGCCTGCTTCATGGTGGCTTCTCAGTATATAGCGCTCGGGAGATTTATCGAATCCCGCCATTTGTGTAGGCGCTGTGCAATGGCCACCCGCATAAAGGTTTCTTGTGGTATCGAAGATCGGATTATGGAGAAAGCCGGGGCGGTCAAGAAGGTAGCGGCTCAGCAGCTGTGTAAGTCCGGGATAGACATCAGCCTCGCACACTCCGACGCTGCCTTCATCGAGCAATTGCATGAAAGCAAGACATGGAGGTATCATCTGCCTGGTCGTGACGGGCCGGAAACAGTTTGTCGCAACGCCATGGCAACCTGTTTCAGCCAACAGGCGGCGGTTGGCCACATATGCCCGTGCAGCCTGGATCAGTTCCTCACCGACCGGCTCAAGAATCCCGGCGGCAGTGTTCCTGTAAAGTCCGGCAATTTCGGTAACCTGCGGAGCGCCTTCAGTCTCCTTTTCCAGCTCCAGGTATCGTTGCATGGGGACATAGCATAATGTGGTTTTCAATGGGGCACCAAGCACCTCCTCACGTGACTGGTCGCCCGTTACAACGGCAAGCCTGGTATTGGCCATCAGCCAGCGTGCTTTTAAAATACGCAATCCTTCAGCCAACCAGTCCGCATCAGAGCTTCCTGCAAGAAAACAGTACTTTGAATCACGGAATGGTTGGTATTTATCCGGATTAGAGTGAAGAGTTCCATGAGGGATGAATCCCAGCACCGGCAAATCGAGATCTCCCCTTTTTTCAAGTACACGGTTAAGACCCTGCATTCCATAGGTCTGCGCTTCCATGTTTATCAGCACTATTCCGTCGGCTTTCCTGGCGATTGCACGGGCAAGAAAGAGGTCAGCCTCCTCATCATTGCCAATTCGTGCATCCAGCACATCCAGGTTAACACCCATGTCCGCTGCGGACCGCCGGAGAGTTTCCGTGTATAATGCCTGACTGGCATCCGAGTCATATTCCCTGCCCGGCCATCCTGTTTCCATATATTCACCAGGAGCTGAACGTGAGAAACCCACACATACAAGCGGTTTATTATTACCAGTCCCGGGAACAGGCGGTAGTCCCTGTACCTTGCTTATTCTATGGCTCAGCGGACTTCCGGCAACCGGGGTTACATTGCCGGCGGTGATTTTGCCTGGCACACTGTTCACCCTGCCAGTTGCCAGTACACCACCGGTGGCACTGAAGGCAAGGGCAGCTCCTCCTGCCAGTCCGATCCTCGCCAGAAACTCTCTCCGCCCGGAGGAGGAACAACATCCGGAGGAAGAATGCTTATCATTAATATCCTGTGATTTATAACCGGACCTTTTGTTGATCCGGTCAACATTTTTAGATGCTTTTTTCATTTCAGATATGGTTATTATATTCGGAAGGCTTTTAGGTACCGTCATATATCAATATTAACCAAACCTACAAAAAAAGAGCTAATTATCCCAACAAATCTTTTGGTGTCAGGTTACATTTTTATAACGTTCTTTGAAGCATCAACTATTGATATATTCTCTAATCAGGGTCCGGCCAACAGAACGAAAAACCGGAAGCATACCCCGGACCGGATGAGGGGATGTGTTAAGTGTGTGTGTCCGCCAATTCCGGCTGTTATCCGAATGCCCTTCTCAGCAATTCAAGACTTTTGGGAACGGCTGTTTCAGGGTCTTCCCGTCCTTCAAATTCCAGGGATATAAACCCTCTGTAATTATGCTTACGAAGCATTTCAGCATATTTGTCATAATCCAGGTCAAGTGAATACCAGCTGCCACCACCATAATAGGTCTTTGCCTGGACAAGTACGGCCTTTTCGGCTATCATATCAAATTGTTCATACTTGTCTTCAAAAAAATTACCAGTATCGGCAGTTACCTTGAGCCAGGGAGAATCAATATGATTCACTATCCTCATTACTCCTGCGGCGGTTCTGCCCAGTCCCCAATGATTTTCCAGTCCCAGAACCACACCGTACTCTTCTGCCATTGGTATAAGTTGTTCAATTGAATCAATGACCCATTCAAAGCCTTCTTCTTCGGTATATCCTTCCAGTATGGGTTCAATACCTTTTGCATCCATAAGATCAGAGAATGACCTTATTGTCCCCCATCTGCCGGTATTAATCCTGATTGTTGGAATGCCAAGCTTATGGGCAATATCGATCTGCTTTCTGGTCCGTTCAATATTGCTTTTTCTGACTTCCCTGTCAGGAGAGACAAACCCCTGATGGGTCGACATTCCGATAAGCGGAAGGCCGGCATGAAGGGACAGCCTTTTTAATTTCTGAAGATATGCATTATCCTCCCTGCTCATTTGCACCTTTAATATCTCCACACCATCAGCCCCCATCCTGGCCGATCGTTCTATGCAATTTTCGATAGTTGCATCTTTCCGGGAACGGTCAAAATGCCAGAAGGAATAAGTAGAAACCCCTATCAGGTTAGTGTAGCCGCGCGGATGTATTCGGCTTTCCTGATTCACAGACTTTTTGTAAGTGGATCCTATTGAAACGCATGCGCCTGCAACAGCAAGATTTTTCAGAAACGATCTCCTTGTCTTTTTCATTTCAGTTCAGATTTTAAATTAATTCAAGTGCAAATTCGTATCTAAAGTACGAAAATTTTAATGCAGGGGAAAATTCTCAATTTTTCAGTATGCGGTTCAAGGTACCGGGCCCGTTTTAAATACCAGGGTTCCTCCGCCGGCAACCGGGGTTCAGTCCCAGTCGTCAGTCCGGAATGATGAAGCAGGCAAACCCTCAGTGTTGAAAAGTTCACCAATAACAAAATCTTCAAAAGCATATCTTACTGCTACGGGATTTGCAACCTGTGGAGCAGACAAGGTTATTCCCTCCCTTGTGATAAATGCATTGGCATTATGGAAAATCCGGTTTTCTCCGGCTACCTTAAAATTTACAAGTTCACGGCCAAATGTGGTAAGACCGTTTGCCGCGTGGTTAAATGTCAGTTTCACCATGCTACCTTCAATTTCCATTTCTTTCAATACGGGCCCTGAACATTCAAAACCGGACATATTATAGGTTTTAGCAAGTGCGAGATATGCAAGGCGCTGGCCTGCTGCCTTTTTACCGGCAGGATGGATGAAATTCTTATCTCCTGCATCCATCAGGCTTGCCATTCCTGTATTAGGCAGTACAGTGGAAGCCTTCAGCTGTGCCTCCCGCAAGAAGGCAGAATTCACAGTTGAAACTCCGTAATCAAATGGGGCAATTTGCACGTAATAGAATGGCATCTCCCCTATTCCGAATTCATTGCGCCAGTTTTCGATCAACCCAGCCATTAACCCGGCATAACGGTCAGGTTCAAGCCGGTTAGATTCACCCTGGTACCAAAGTACTCCCCGGGCAGAAAAGCCGGTAAGGGGCTTGATCATCGCGTTGTACAGTACTGTTGGCAGTTGTTGCGAAAAATCGCCGGTTTGACTTTTATCAGGAAGTGTAACCCAGTCAAACTTTTTAATACCCTGCTCACTCATCCATGGTTCAATACGAGTGCCTCCCCAGCTTGAATTAATCATTCCCACCGGTACTCCAAGTGCCTGATGTACCATTTTAGCGAAGAAATATGCTGTGGCACTGAATTCTGAAACATTTACCGGAATACATTCCTGCCATTGACCGGACAGATCATCGAGTGGATCGAGGCTTTTATTGCGGCTTACCGTAAATAGTCTTATGTTATCATTTCCTGAAGTGACAATTTCTTCATTTGATCCGGTAATCGGTTCATTCCGGTAACCCTTCATGGGCATAACCATGTTTGACTGACCTGAGCAGATCCAGACTTCACCAATAAGAACATTGGAAAGCTTAAGCTCCTGACCATCTGATATAGTGATCTCATATGGCCCGCCGGCAGAAGGGGTTCTTACCCTGATTTCCCAGGAGCCATCACCGCCAGCCCGGGTTTCATACATTTGATCATCCCATGAGGTAACAATATCAATATAGCCTCCGGGAGAAGCTTTCCCCCATATCGCCGCATCAGTTTGCTGCTGCAGTACCATATGGTCGCCAAATATGGCCGGCAATACTATTTCTGCCCTTAAGTTGAAGGCAAAAACTCCGGTAAAAAGAATACTAAAAAGGATCAGTCTGATTTTCATGATTTTAATTTTCGTGTTCTTTGTATGATGAGGTCATTATTAACTGGTAAAAGTCGTAATATTTCATGACTGATAAATTACTTTAAGGAAATTTTTCAATTAAAAATAACCAAAAATAGAATTTAATATATAATAAGTGGTGAAATTACCAGACACAATCGATCTGGAAACAGTCTGATATTATTTGGAATGAACATAAAAAACCTGATAAACAGTCATTAAAATTGACTGAGAATAACGAGGGTTATTGCTGGCATTTTAGTGGTATCAGATTGTGGATAAATACTATCTCTCTCTACTGATCCGCATTTATTAAAAAGTTCAGGCTTTCTGTAATATCATCACTGCCTGCTGAAATATGAAGTAAAAAAAACAAAACAAAAAAATTTAATTTAGAGAGTATTTTATTAAACCGGTAATTTATTTATCTTGGCGTCATTTAATATTCTTACCAAACTCAAAACTTTAGCGGTGGAAACAGATTACAGAATAAGTTTTTTCAAACCTACCACGCAACAGGCCAAAATGAACAGAAATCTCATTATCAAACTATTCATAGCCTGGGCAGTTGCTATTTTCGGATTTCAGATCTTGTTGAAAATTATAGAAAAGCCGGTACCCGAGGAGGCACTTGTGAGGTTCATCCCTGCGTGGCATAGAATAGAAGCAGGCCTGGGAACTGATAATGACCTGCAAGACATCGGTCGATCAATGGTTCAGGTAACCGGCAAACTGACCCTGGAACCTGGTGAATATGCCATACTTAAAGATGGCATAAGCTGGACACTGTCTGAATTATTACCCGAACATGAGCTTGCTGACCTTCAGGAAAGTGTAATACGATTAAACAGGTTAAGAGAAGAGATAGTCTCATTGCAGGATCCTGAGTACCTGGCAGCAAAAGAATCTGTCATTTCAACGGCAGCACCCGCGCTTGATATTGGCGAGGGCACATTGTTAGCGCAGTTGCTGGCAATAGGTCTGGTTGAGAATATGGCTGTAATGGAGGATCAAAGCAGGGAAAGGATACCAGAGATAATGAGCCTTTACTTGACCCATAACCGGTCAGTGCTGACCGACACAATTTTCCTGGGGTTTCCTTTCCATTATTTCTACTCGGCAGTCTTCCTTCTCGTGTTTTTTATAGGATTGTGCTGGATCTATTGCCATCGCACCGATAAGCTGCATGCCAGGCTTAACTTCCTTGAAGCTCACGATTAATCATAATTACAAACCATGGATTTAATTTAACATGAAAAAAATATATTTTCTCTTATTTATGTTTTTGCCGCTGGCAGCCAATGCAACTAATGATGCAACACAGCTGGAAGGCAGTTTTAGAGTAGGTCCGGCAATCATCCTTATCTTCATTTTGACTTTGTTTGTTCTCGTAGGCATATTGTTCCGTGCCAAAGATACGACCGACTATTACGCGGCGGGACGGGGAATTTCCCGCGTAGGTTCGGGTATGGCTATTGCCTCCAACTGGATGAGCGCAGCTTCTTATCTTGGAATGGCTGCACTGATGTATGGTACGGGGTATCACGGACTGGCATATGTTGTGGGATGGACAGGTGGATACGTGTTATTACTGATACTGATGGCCGGCCAGATAAGGAGATACGGCAAATACACGGCGGCCGATTTTATAGGCGACAGGTATTATTCCCAGACTTTGCGGACCATAACTGCAGGTATTGCCATTGTTATTTCAATTGCTTATGCCGTAGGACAATTCGGAGGCATAGGTTTAATGTTCAGGTGGGTACTGGGGATTGATTATATCAGTGCCGTGATAATTGGAGGTTCGGTTGTTCTGGCATATACACTTATATCAGGCATGCTTGGTGTTACAAAAAACATGCAGATTCAATATGTGATCATAATAATTTCATTTTTAATACCCCTGTTTATCCTTACCGCCAGATTTGATTATTTTTGGCTTCTTCCCCAGATAGGCTATGGTTCTGTTGTGCAGGATATTGTAGAAGGGATCAGCATTGCCGATAAACCTGGCTTGTATAATTCGCTTGGTCATCATTTTGCCATCGTTCCCAGTCCGGAATATGCCATGCCCTGGGATCCTTCAACCAGGCAAACATTTTTTCAATGGATGGCTATAGCATTTTCTCTTATGATAGGAACAGCAGGGCTACCGCATGTAATACAGCGGTTTTATGTCGTGCCCAAAGCCGTCGATGCCCGCTGGTCGGTTGTGTGGGGTCTGTTTTTCATCTGCGTGCTTTACTGGAGTGCCCCGGTATATGCGGCTTTTGGGAAAATATTGTCTTCAAATCCTGAAGTAGGAAAACTTGCTCCCGACGCCATAGTAGTTTATACTGCCCAACTGGGTGCGGTAAATCCATTGATCGTCGGACTCCTGGCTGCAGGTGCGGTATCTGCCGCTTTCTCAACCACATCGGGTTTGCTTGTGGCAGGGGCATCTGCATTTGCTCATGATCTTTACGTTAAAGTGATCAATCCTGAGGCTAAACCAAAGACACAAATGATAATTGCCCGCCTGAGCACCATTCTTATGGCGATCATTATCGCGGCCATTGCCATGGCGAACCTGGCACTGATCGCTCAACTTGTTGCCATAGCCTTTTCAATGGCAGGATGTACAATATTCCCCATGTTTCTACTCGGTATCTGGTGGAGTGGTTCAAACCGGGCCGGTGCAAAGGCCGGACTGATTGCCGGGGGAATTGTGACTTTGGTATCGCTGACTTATCTGATTGGCGCCAGGGCAGGATGGGTCCTTCCATATAATGATTTTATCTCCTATTATCTCGGGGCCTGGTATTTTGCATGGATAGGCGCACCCCTTGCTATTCTTGTCCATATTATCGTATCAAAATTAACGGAAGAGACACCCATTGAAATCAGGAAGTTCTTAATTGAAAAAGTGCACTCTTGAATTTGAAGATAACTTCTGTAAATAGAGGAACGCTAATTGTCATTTCTATCATGACATTTCTGGCTGCAGCGGGTATAATTTTCGCCCGGTCGTACTATGGCGATATCAACCGCTCGGTCGATCCAAGGGTTAAACCTGCTAAAGTATTATACGGCCGGTATAACCTTTATGCTTCGGAAAATCAGCACAACAAAGTATTTGCCTTGCTTGACAGCATAAAAGATATTTATGCTGCCGTGCCTCATTACAGGGATTCATACGAGAAAGGAGTCATCGAGAATAACCGGGCATCGGTTTATCTTATGATGGCGCTTTCAGATTCACTGAATAAAGAGTTAAGGGAAATTTATTTTGCCCTTGCCGAAAAACATCTGCTTGCGGGGATAGAATTATATGATCGATGGCTTGACTTTTTCGGCAGTCTTGCCATGGAGAAGATATTGCTTATCGTTGAAGATGAGTTCAGGAATGATGAAATACTTTCAGTAAATGAGAATCTCGATGCAATTATCAAAAACAGGGTAAAGGAAATCCAGACTGCACAATTTGAAACAAGAAGAAGGTTGTCGGTAAGTTATACCAACCTGGGGATTATAAGACGTCATGAGAACAACCTTGAAGAGGCATATAGCTACTATACGCAAGCCCTGGATATGTGGGCCGAAAATCATGCCGCCAAAAATAATATCAATATCCTGTTTGGCCGGCCGGTTGAAAAACAAAGCTTCATGAAGAGATTGTTCCCGCCCGACAGGAATAAGGAATGATAGTGCGCATAAAATTATTCATATGAGAAAATGTATAATACCGGTATTTTTGTTAATAGCAATCCTGGATCCATGTTTTACAAATGCCCAGGAAAACGGGCAGGATGGTTTTGCGGTAAAATTCGGCGGATTCATAAAAAATGATTTCTTTTATGATTCCCGCCAGACGGTCGCCGCGAGAGAAGGACATTTCATGTTATGGCCGGCAGCACCCCTATACGATCTGGAGAACAGGGACACAAATGAAGCTTCGAGTTTTAACTTTTTGTCGATCCAAACCAGGTTAAATGCTGCCATTTCTATTCCTGACGCCTTTGGAGCTAAAACTTCAGGGATGGTCGAGGGTGCATTTTTCGGTCATTCCAATCCCGATATCAACGGTTTCAGATTGAGACATGCCTGGGTAAAATTTAACTGGGATAACACCGAACTATTATTCGGACAATTCTGGAACCCCCTGTTTGTTACTTCAAACTTTCCCGATGTTGTATCCTTTAATACAGGCTGCCCCTTCCAGCCCTTTTCAAGAAACCCCCAGGTGCGCCTCACACAAAGTCTTGGCGATTTCAGGGTTATTGCCTCGGCTCTTTCCCAACGTGATTTTGCAAATGTCGGGCCCTGGGGTGCGTCCTCATCCTACCTGCGTAATTCAACGATACCCGACCTGCACGCGCAGGTACACTACGTGCATGGAGGTGCAGGCATATTAACACAGTTTATAACCGGGGGAGGAATTTCATACAAGAAAATCGTTCCCGAACTTCTAACTCAGCAAGGGTATATAACTGATGCAGGGGTTACGGGAATTACCTGGATGGCTTTCGCCAGGGCCGCTTTTCAACCGGTCACGGTAAAAGCGCAATTTATTGCAGGACAAAATGTGACCGACCTTCTTATGATCGGTGGCTACGGTATAAGCAGGATTATCAACCCGGAGAGGGGATTGGTGGAGTATGTTCCATTGCAGACCACATCATACTGGATTGATATGCATACAAACGGACAGACGCTGCAGTTCGGTATTTTTGGAGCAATATCAGAAAACCGCGGAGCAACGGATAATCTTGCTGAAGGTACAACAGTAACGGGATTTGGAACTAATATAAAATCAACGTACCGGGTTTCACCGAGGATCATCTTTAATTCAGGAAGAGCCCGTTTTGCCCTCGAAGGGGAATATTCGGCTGCAAATTTCGGAACTATCGATCTGGTAAGGAACAGCAAGGGTATCCCTGTCGATGTAGACCAGGTTGCCAATTTCCGTGTACTTTTAGGTGTGTATTTATTTTTATGATACTTTTGCGGGGTTAATAAAATACTCATGAAAATAGGATTGTTGTCTGATATTCATGAAGACGTTATATCATTGCAGAAAGCTCTCGATATCCTGATTCGTAAAAGTTGTGCCCCGATAGTTTGTCTTGGCGACATTACCGGGTTTTCCAATCCCTACTACCCGTTTGGCGACACCAGGGATGCAAATGCCTGTATCGATCTTATAAGGCAAAACTGCCAGGTAGTTTTATCAGGCAATCATGATCTTTATACGGCAGGAAAATTAACCGGGTTCAGGTCGGGTATTGAGTATCCTGCTGACTGGTTCAGCAGGAAGATATGTGAAAGAACCGGTTTGCTCGGAGATAAAATATGGCTGTATGAAAAAGAAATCATGCCTGAGCTGACTGATGAGAACAGAGATTATTTAAAAGCACTCCCGGAATACCATATTTTAAACACTGATGATGGTCTGAATATTCTGCTAAGCCATTTTATTTATCCTGATATTTCAGGATCTTTAAGAAAAAGGATCGATGATATTTGCGATTACCGCAGTCATTTCTCGTTTATGCTGCAAAACAATTGTAACTTGTCCTTTGCCGGGCATATGCATAAAGAGGGATTTGAAATAGTCAACAAAACAGGATGCAGGGAATATGGGTTTGAAAAAAGAATTCTTAAACGAACCGGTTCATTTATCGGTTTGCCTTCGGTAGCCCGGAGCAGGAACAGAAACGGGATTGCGGTTTTTGACACAGAAAGTTTTGAGCTGGAAACTATAAGACTGAAATAAAACGTTTTTAATGACGGGTACATCTGTCTGAATTGCGGGGGACCGTAACGGATCATTAATAAAGGAATCAATTAAAATATCATGAAGAGGGTATTTATCGCTAAAGTAATCGTGCCGGCCGTAATGGTTATCGTACTTTTTGTTACCCTGTATTCAATGGTTTTCCTTCCAATGGTCGAAAAGGGATTCATGGACCGGAAAAAAGAGATGATAAGGGAATTGACCAATTCGGTTTGGAGCGTCATTGACGAATACCATCAGGAAATTGAAAGGGGAAATCTTTCTGAAGAGATGGCAAGGGAAATGGCAGTGAACAGGGTGAAATTTATCAGGTATGGGGATGAAGGCAAAGATTATTTCTGGATCACAGACATGGAGCCAGTAATGATAATGCACCCTTACCGTACCGAATTAAACGGTGCGAATATTTCTGAATATACCGATCCCCAGGGGACCATGCTGTTTGCCGAGGCGGTTGAGAAAGTCAGGGATACCGGAGACGGCTATATAGATTACTGGTGGCAATGGAAAGATGACAGCACCAGGATTGTTCCCAAACTTTCGTACGTCAGAGGCTTTGAGCCATGGAACTGGATAGTTGGTACAGGTATTTACCTTGAGGATGTAAAGGATGAGATGAACATGATAAGAGGAAGCCTTGTCAGGACCACTCTTCTTTTCGCTGTACTCATCGCTGCAATAGTTTTTTATATTACCCGGCAAAGCTTGGTTACAGAACGGGGGCGTATCGATGCCGAGGAAAAACTCAAACAATCCCGTCTGAAATACAAAAAGCTTGTGGAAGCTTCTACCGAAAGTACAATGATGTGGCTTAACGGCTCATTGATTTATTTTAACAAGCCGATCCTTGAGCGTACGGAATACTCTGAACAGGAGCTCCTGACGAAGAGTATGGGTGAATTGTTCTGCCTGCAAAATGGCGTCATTGAAGAATTTTGCCATACCATCGATCAAACCCGTAACACCGAAGCCATGCTTATTACCAGGAAAGGTGAAAAGGTTGGTGTTGTGTTAACGGTATCGAGAATAGAAATTAACGACAGGCAGGGATTCATTTTTATAGTTAAGGAGGTAACACGTCATCTGCTCAGGGATAAATCGGTCCAGATGCTTCAGGAGGAGATGCGGTCTTCCATGCTGCTTATGAACTCGCCGGTCAGGATGTTTGTCCGCGGTCCCGAAAAGATTGACATGGACCAGTCTATTTATGAAGCAGCTGACATAATGGGCAGGAAGCAGACAGATTTGCTTTTTGTAACAAGAAAAAGGAAGGAGATAATCGGCATTTTGTATAATGATATTATTATCTCAGGGATCGTGGCAGGCAGAATGGATCATGACACGAAGGTTTTTAATGTGATGAGGTCACCTGTTAAATATATCCGGGAAAATCTTCCGCTTTTCGAGGCACTGTTATTAATGGAAAATGAAGACCTGGAATACCTGGCCGTGAGGAATGACGAGCTACAGGTAACTGGATACATTGGGAAAAAAGAGCTTCTCGAAGCGCAGCAGAACCACTCGCTGATATTGATCAGGAAAATTGAAAAGGCTGAGACGATCGGCCAACTTCAATCATTATATGATAAGCTGCCCGGAATAATATCCCTGCTTCTTGGCAATGATTCAAATTACCGGAATATAGCACAGGTTTCAACGGCCGTATCAGATGCAGTAACTAGAAGGTTGATTGAACTTACAATTGAACGGACAGGTGCCCCGCCTGCCGGCTTCGCCTTTGTTTCTCTTGGAAGTGAAGGAAGAGAAGAACAGACGCTTAAGACAGACCAGGATAATGCTCTCATATATGAGGGTGAGAAAACTAACGAGGCTGATGAATATTTTCACGAACTGTCTGAAAGCATTAACAAAGGGTTAAACGATATTGGCTACGATTATTGCAGGGGGAAAATAATGGCGGGCAATCCCCGGTGGTGTCAGCCGGTATCAGTGTGGAAGGAATATTTTAGCGAGTGGGTCGAGAATAGTGATCCTGAAAGTATCCTTGACACCTCCGTTTTTTTTGACCTGCGTTATGTTTATGGCGACAGGTCGCTGGTTGATGAACTAAAAAAAGAGATAACAACCATAACCGATTCCAGGGCGGTTTTTTATACCCATTTGGCCCAATCGGTGCTCCGGCATAAAACGGTCACCTATTCAGAGAAACAGGAAACCCTTGATCTGAAAAGGGCAATAATGCCGATAGTTGGTTTTGCAAGGGTTTATGCCTTGAAGAATAATGTGCACGAAACAAATACCATTTACCGGTTGAAAGGGATAATTGGTCTGGAAAAAATCAGCAAGTCATTCGTTGAAGAAATTATCGAGGCCTACCAGTATCTGATGTTCCTGAGATTCAGGCTGCAAACACAGAAAATTCTTTCCAATGAAAAGCCTGATAATCTTTTGAGGCCCGATGAACTGTCCAATATCGAAAAGGCTGCCCTCAAGACTGTTTTATCAGGAATTACATCAATACATACACAGCTGAGTTTCGATTTTGATGTGACGATATAAGCTGAACAAACCGGAACAACCCGAAGATACTTCCCTGGTTCGGCTTAAGGAATGTGAATTTTACTGGCAGATGATACAGATGAGACCTGGAAAAAGCCCCTGGCCCCCTCGCTCAGGTTGGTGGGGATATTGGCGGGAGGGGCTCCGGCAAAAGGATTGCCGGAAAGCTCGGACTGGGAAAAGAAATCATTATAAAAATTGTATTGTTCCCTTGATATGCTTCTCATTTTAAGGGTAATTTTGTCTCCACGGCTTAAATCGCTCCGTCGTATTGGCCTGATATACATTGACGTATAACCCTTAAGATGTGTATCATTAATAACGGTTTTTTGCGACGGGGTATACGTTTGGATGTCATCGTTGACATAAAGGTTTATAAGATAAAAGTTTCCCCGGTCAGGTAAATTTTCAAAATGAATATATATATCAATCAGTTCTTCATTTATTATTCCCAGGCGTGAAAGAAGATTGACCCTGGTCGTGACCGAATCGATTTCTGGAACAGGTTTTATGGTGCTGCTGGCGGTATATGTCCCGCCTGCATCATGGACGGTAAGGTAATATTTATTACCTGTTACCAGGGATGAACTCAGTTCATAATTATAATATCTTTCCTTGTGGGAGTTCTTTTGGGTAAAGTAATAATTTTTTTTGCCGTCAGTGATCAAAACAACTGCATCACTGGCGGGAAACCACTTTCCGGAATCATAAAAGGATGTGGAATGGCGCAGCCTTACCTCCTGCCTGACGCCGGAATCATCTATATTGGCCTCTACAATAAGATACTTACCCTCTGTGTCAGATAAATCAAGTATGACATTCTTCTCACATGAAAGAAGAACGACAGCCAGAAAAAATACTAATAACCCGGTTATATATTTTATAAAATCCATAACTCTTAAAAATTAAAATTCCACGTGACTGAGGGAAGAGGACCGGGAATATATAGGAACGAAGTACTCTGGGTGCTGTAGTCTGCGCTTCTGTTGAATGACACTGAAATGGGATTGATTCTCCCGTACACGTTAAAAATCGCGAAATACCAGGTACTGCTGAATCTCCTGGTTCCTTCATCTCCTCCGGGGGAATACCTGAATGAAATGTCGAGCCTGTGATAATCGGGAAGGTTGCCGGAGTTCCTCCCGGCAAATATGGGGGCCGTATCCCCCTGATACCGCATTGTTCCTACAGGAAAAGTGAATGCCCTGCCTGATGAATATACAAAATTCATAGACATGCTAAGTCTGTCATTAACCAGATATCCACCTGAAAAGCTGAAATCATGACGCCTGTCATTTGGGGAATAATAAGATCTCCCCTCATTTATTCCATCAATTTTTCTCCTGGTCCTGGACCAGGTATATCCTGCAAAACCGTTAAACCGGTCGCCTTCCCCCCTGACCATGAATTCATAACCGTACGACCATCCTTTACCTATCCTTAGTTGGCTTTCAATAAACTCATTCCCAAGGATCTCGGCATTATCAATAACGTCTGAAATATTATTGATATCCTTGTAGTAGATTTCAACTGAAGTCTCGATCCGGTTTGAAAGAAAATTTCTGAAATACCCCAGTGCCAGTTGATCTGCTGTCTGAGGCGGAATATTATTGCTGCTGATATGCCAGACATCATAAGGTACCACTGACTGAGCACTCTGGGTTTGCTGAATGTACTGCATCATCCTGTTATAGCCGGCCTTCACCGAGCTGTTCTCACCGAGTCTGACACGAAGGCTTAAGCGGGGTTCCAGGCCATTAAACCTGTCATACAAATGACCTTTTTCAAGGATAAGTGTATCGGTCACCTCCCATTGCAAAGGATTTCCTTTATAGAACCCGTATTGTTTCCCGGGGCCTGTAACCTGAAAGAGCGACATCCTGATCCCGTAGTCAAGTGCCAGCCGGTCATCCCATAAGCTCTGTTTGTTCATTAAATAAACGCCATGTTCAAAGGCATTTGAAGGTGACATTGGGCGATTTATCGCGGTTGCTTCCTCAAAATCAAGATTCAGGCTACCCGGAACAAGATTGTGATACATGCTGCTTGTCCCGAACGAGATACTGCTGTTCTGGCCTGGCAGGTATGTAAATTCACTCTGAAGGTTAATATTGCTTAAGGCTGATTGCCAGCTGAGTGTTGATGGTTCAATATCTCCGGAGATGTTAAATCCATAACTGCTGTACGACAGCGAAACATTCCCGCTGAAAGAGCCGGAAAACATCCTTAGCCACCGGATACTGCCCATGGTATTCCCCCAATCAGATGCAAAAATATCGCGGAAGGCAGTAATATCACGTCCGTGATAGATCGAAAAAGAAACATGGTTTCTTTCGCCAATAACGTAGGTGAGCTTAGAATTGATATCATAAAAATATAGCCGGGTCTCCCTCTGGTTTTCATCCGGGGAGAGTTTAAGAAACAAATCGGCATAGGTTCTCCTTCCTGCAAAAATAAAACTGCTTTTTCCCCTTTGTATTGGTCCCTCGGCACTCAACCGGCTGGAAATAAGACCAATTCCTCCACTGAATTTATAGTTTTCAATATTCCCCTGTTTCATCTTTACATCAAGGACCGATGATAATCTGCCACCATAGGAAGGATGGATGCTTCCCTTGTAAAGCTTAACATCGTTGATGGCGTCAGGATTGAAAACGGAGAATAAGCCTAACATGCGTGAAGCATTATATATCTGTGCATTGTCAAGCAAAATCAGGTTCTGGTCAGCATCGCCTCCGCGGACAAAAAAACCGGTGTTGCCGTCGCCGGCCGATAAGACCCCAGGCAATAATTGTATCGTTTTAAGTACGTCAACCTCACCCAGAAACGCCGGAATATTTCGGATTGTATTCATATCCATCGAAATGGTTCCCATTTCAGTGTTTTGGGTATCCTGAATTGACTGATCGAAACTCATAGTTACCTCTTCAAGCTGCAGGTTTTCCCTGGCAAGTTGAACATTCAGGGAAAGATGATCATTCAGGGAGATCAAATGCTCCTGCGTCTCGTAGCCAATGAAGGAAAATTTTATTTTATGACTGCCCGTGCTCAGGGAAAGACGGTAATGTCCGATCGAATCGCTTACTACGCCTATTTTCCGCACATCCTCGTATACATTGACGCCGGCAAGAGTTTCACCCGTCTCTTTATCGGTCACTCTACCTGTGATAGAATAATCTTGTCCCAATGACACAAGTGTTGGTAAAAAAAGAAGAATGAATATATTTATTGATCCCGGAATACTCATCTCATTTCTGAAAGTTACAAGTCAGGATAAAACCTAAAAACAAGTCAGGAATAAAACCTAAAAATTAAATGCTGAAAAGGGGCAAGTGAAATGGCACAACTAATGGATCCATCTTCCACCCATCTGCCAATTGCCGCATGAAGCTGAGGCTTTATTATAAATTTATGACATTTATATGGGATAACAAATGTTTCTAAAAAATGTTTTTAGATGTTAACCTCAAAAAACAACCATTTCCAGATGTGGGTTAAAGGGGTTTGCCCGCAAGGCCATGCATCTATCCCTCCGGTAATCTAACCAGTAACTGAACAACCAAAATAAAAATGTGCCTTGCCGTTAAGGCAAGACACATTCGTTGCGACCCCGGAGGGATTGATGCATGCAGGGGTTTGCCCGCAAGGCCATGCATCTATCCCTCCGGTAATCTAACCAGTAACTGAATAACCAAAATAAAAATGTGCCTTGCCGTTAAGGCAAGACACATTCGTTGCGACCCCGGAGGGATTCAAACCCCCAACCTCCTGATCCGTAGTCAGGTGCTCTATTCAGTTAAGCTACGGAGTCAATTCAGGTTTGCAAATATAAACATTTTTCATCAAAATATTCAACAACTCCTTAAGTCCAAAAGTCCAAAGGCATGAAGAGTCGATCCCTTCCGTTGCATTAAGGGAATGCAGTTATATCAGCCGGTTCAGGACAACAATAAACACTTTATTGAAAAAAAACCTGATTTTGGTTATTTTTTTTTAAATTGTACATTCTAACACACTGCTAAATAGTGTCAATTATTAACCTATCCGACTGATTACAAATGAGAAAGAAAACCAATGATCTAAGCCGGCGGGAATTTATCGGTGATGCTGCCAAAATCAGTGCCCTGGGAGCCATGGGCATTGGAGCTGTTGTCTCATCCTGTCAAAGAAAACCTGAATACAGTGCACCTCTTTTCCCTGACCAGGCTCCGGATGGTCCTGTTTTAAGGGCAGGGCTGATAGGCTGCGGAAACCGGGGTACAGGTGCTGCCATGAACTTTCTGGATGCGGGTCCAAATCTTCAGATCGTTGCACTTGGTGATGTTCTCCAGGACAGGATGGATAGCTGCAGGAACCAGCTAAAAGAGAGAAGAAATGTCGAAATACCTGATGAAAATTGTTTTCTTGGATTTGATTCATACATGAAAGTAATTGATTCAGGAATAGATATTGTTCTATTATGTGAACCGAGTCACTTCCGGTCGGTGAGCCTGAGATATGCCATTGAGAAACGGAAACATACATTTGCTGAAAAATGTATTGCAGTTGATCCGGTTGGGATACGCTCTGCAATGGCGTCAGGCAAAACGGCAGATGCGGCCGGCCTGAATGTTGTTGTCGGCACACAGAGGCGGCATCAGTATGATTATGTCAAGACCTTTGAAATGATCAAGAACGGTGCTATCGGCGATCTTATATCGGCAAATATCTATTGGAACCAGGGCTTGATCCGGCATGTATTCCCCCAGCCTGGCTGGTCTGATATGGAAGCAATGTTGCGTGATTTTTTTAGTTGGCGCTGGCTTAATGGAGATCACATCCTTGATCAGCATGTTCACAATATTGATATAGTAACCTGGTTCTTTGAAAAACATCCTGTAAAAGCGCTCGGATTTGGAGGCAGGCACCGCAGACCTACAGGCAACCAGTTTGATTTCTTCAGCGTCGATTTTGAATTTGATGATGGCCGCCATTTTCACGCCATGTGCAGGCAAATTGATGGTTGTTCCAATAATGTATCCGAATTGATATATGGTACCAGGGGCTATACCAACGCACGAAATACAATATGGGATAATAACGGCAATGTTATATGGGAATACGAATATCCCATGGGAGAAGATGGACAGCAGCTGAACAGGGTCCCGATAAGTCCTTATATCCAGGAACATATTAACCTGGTTACTGCCATCCGTACAGGCAATCGCATAAATGAGATACCCGGGATATGTGAATCAAATATGGCGGCTATTATGGGCCGGGAATCGGCCTATACAGGCAGGCAGGTTACCTGGGATGAGATGATGGCTTCAAATATGCGGCTCGGACCCACAGAATACAGCCTGGGCACTATCGGTCCGGATTTAGTCCCACGCACCCCTCCGGTACCGGGAACAGCTCCCGCAACTTAATCCGCGTTAATTGACCATATAACCCTGCAGCAATAACCTTTTGTTCTTATAAAATAATATTAAAACAAACAAACTATGAATGGTTTAAAAATAAATTCAGCAATTATTTCTGCCCTGATGGCAGTTTTTACCGTGGCCATGACCTTTATCATTTTAGGTGCAATATCTGTTGAACTTATTGACTCTATCGGAATTACCCCGAGTCAATTCGGAACTCTTATTCTTGGATTTTTTCTTTCATGTTGCATTATCCAGCTTTTTGTGGGACCATTGGTTGACAAGGTGGGATTTAAACCGGTCGCCATACTTGGATTTATCTCCACGGCTGTCAGCTTGACCCTACTTTCGCTTGCAACAAGTTTTGGTTTTGCCCTGTTTGCCTGCATATTAATGGGGTTGGGTGCAATATCTCTGAGTACGGTCGGGAATACACTGATGCCCGTAGTGCTGTTTGAAGGTAAAGATCCCGCACGCGCAAGTAATTTTGGTAATGGCTTTTTCGCATTAGGGTATGTAGTTACACCCCTGCTGGTTGTTTTTATGCTTAATTCACTTAACATGAGCTATAACAGTTCCCTTATTGTCATGAGCATACTGATGCTGGTTTTTCTGGCAGTTACTTTTAGTGCCACTTTCCCGAAAGTTTCGATCGGGTTTAAGTTCAATACGGCCTTCAGTCTCCTGTTTAAACCGGCAGTTATAATTGCAGCTCTCGCATTATTTTGCTACATTTCACTGGAAATCACAATGGGTACATGGATAAGATCTCTGATGAATGAGCTGTATGCAGGTGGTGCGGGCGGAGCTGCCTCCTCAAATTTTTCAGGCGTGGTACTAAGCTTTTTCGGTGTGGCAATGATGGTAGGAAGATTTATGTCTGCCTCAATCAAAAACCTGACAAAGATCGGGGCCAGGTTGATAATAATTATGTCACTTGTATCTCTTGGCGCAATTACACTTATGGTAGTTGCCACCAGTCCCCTTGTTGGCATAATTGCCGTAATACTTGCCGGCCTGGCATTTGCACCTATTTTCCCCACTATTATCGGCATTACTTTTTCCAAGTTTGAACCCGGTTTATATGGAAGTATATTCGGTATTATATTTTCGTTCGGTTTGCTTGGAGGTACATTTATCCCGAATATAATCGGCAATCTCAGTGAAGGTGCAACCGTACAGCAAGGTTTAATGATTGCAGGAATAATGGCCTTCATCCTGCTTGTTATTTCCCTGTTTATCGGCCGGGTAGGCACGGCAACAGGTGCAAGAAAGGTGGTGCCTGATTAAGACTAAAGGTCCAAAGTTCAACCAACAGCAGCAACCGGAAATCAGGTAAACGGCATTCTACCGCTTATGCAAGTCTGGTTCCCGGAAAGGAAATGCCGGGAATCATTTGCAGGAGTTTTTTTGTCGAAATTTCAAGCACTGAAAGGACATTGTCTCGCGGGGCGTTACAACCTGCCGTTATTAACTAACCATGACTCGCTTCCGGTGGACTTAGCCTTTCCGGGCAGGATTGGATACCCGCAGGGAAACTGAAGGTGTTTCATCAATTGTCACCACAAGTCCTCCTTAAAATCCCAACCTCACGGATCTATCACGGCGCCTTTATGCTTCACATTGACAGCTAGCTCACAGGAATTTTCAGTTCAAAGGAATTACCATCCCCGTGATTACTTTTTGCTGATACCTCTCCCCCGTGGGCTTCCACTACCTCCTTTACAAATGCCAGGCCAATTCCCCAGCCACCTCCCGCTTCATCAATTTTATAATAGCGGCCGAAAATAGCATCAAGGACATCAGCCGGGATTTGCCTGCCAAAGTTATGTACCGTTAATTTGAAAGAGTTGTTTTCTATATCACAGTAAACAGTTATTGTGGATGATTCGTTACCATGCCTGATTGCATTACCCAGTAAATTATTGAAGGCACGGATAAGCAAATTATTATCAAGCTCCACAATAATTTCATTTCGATTGGATCTTAGCTCTATTTTTCTTTTATGAGCAGTCTTAAAAATGTGGATCTCTCTTTCCAGTTCATCCAGAATATTGGTTTTTACTTTATGTAAAGGAAGCTTTGCAGACGGGGTAACTGTGGCTGCATCCAGGAAATCCTTAATTAATAATTCCGCCTGATGAAGGCTGCCTTTTAATATCTGCAATATTCTATTTACCTGGTCAACCTCAAGATCATCTTCGAGCAAATTAATGCAGCCTTTGATATTATTTAGTGGTGTATTCAAATCGTGTGTGATCGACTGAATGAAATCTTCACGATTTTCATCCTGCAGCTCCAACTCATCTGCCTTTTTTTCGGCGATACTACGCGCATTTATATATACCTCCTCCCTGATCCTGAAATAAGTTTCAGCAGCCTGTTCAATAGCGTTGTCCATCACCAACATGATAGTATCTCTTTCTGCCGGATCAATATCTTCATATTCGCCGGCAACACGAAATATCTCATTTTTTAACAGATTATATTCCCGGATAACCTGTTTTAATGAATAAATCCTAAGGTCACTCCTTTGCATGGCGTGCTGTTGGGAATAAACCGGAATGCGGCTGGTATCAGGATTTTCCAGTGCGTAAATAATTGCATCTATCAGATCCGGAATGCTGTTTTTAATAATCGATTCATCATAGTTAGTAACTTCCGGAATTTCCCCTGCAATCCTCTCCAGCCACCTCCTGATTATCTCCTCCTTATGTTTCCTGACAACTTCGGCAATTTTCATAATAGATTGTTTGGCTGGAAATTTGAACTACCTATATAACAATTGCTATTTGGATTTTGTTTTAATAATGTCATTTAATTTGCGTATTGATCACACATGCCTATAAGGCAATGCCAGGCCAGGAAATGACCGCGCCCAAAGGACCGGGATTTTAAACTAAATATTCACTGTTATATCCTCCCCTGCTGCAGGTACCGGACGAGGTAATAATCAGAATTACTTGCCGGACGATCGTTAATAGTTATCACCCTAAGGTTTATCTCTTCAATTACGAGCTCAGCGAACAGAAAATTATATATCATACTTATCTTATAGGCATTTATTTATATAGCAATGCTAGTAGATATAAATATAATTTTACATTTGCACTATTAAATCATACCAATATGATGCGATTTTCTAACAGGATTAAATATGGTCTTCAATTCCTGGTATTCCTGAGCACGAATAATGGAATTTTTACAGATATTCAAAAAGCATCCATTTCTTGCACCATTCCATATAAATTTCTTGAAGCCATTGCTGTTGATCTAAAAAAAGGAGGAATTTTGAAAGTTAAAAGAGGGGCCGGCGGAGGTTATCAGCTAAACCGGCATCCAGAAGAAATATTGCTTTCTGATATAGTACGGGCTCTTGAAAAATCAGGAACCAGATTACACTCCGGAGAACAGGATATTTTGGCCAGGGTTGTAAAAGAAACACTTGATGAAGTAACGGAAGGTTTCTGGAGGTTGATGCAAAACATATCCCTGGGTAATATTCAGCAAAAATATCTTGAAAACATAGATAAAAATATAATGTTTTACATTTAATAGTTCCTGACCAGAAAATAAATGTATTCAATAGCACCGATTAAATATCAAAGAGAATCGGTGCCTGAAGCCGGCACAGAGATAGTCAATACAAAAGATGTATCCGGAAAACCAGTAAAGTAATATGGAAAACAATCCTGAAATAAAAAAGGCCGGTGAAAATAAACAACCATTTAAGGCAATCGGCGAACATCCTCATCGAAGCATTCTGAAGGCAGTATCCTACCGGTTCGCCGGAACATGCTTTACTTTTACGGCAGCATACCTTTTTACCGGGAAATTTATTATTGCCGCATCTATAGGGGGAGTTGAGGCAATTTCGAAGATACTGCTGTATTACCTGCATGAGAGACTATGGGATAGAATCAGGTTTGGAAAAGAGCCGGAAAGACCTGAATATGAAATCTAGATCAGATGCCTTGATGCAGCCTGAAAGTCCATTATAAAAACCTGCACATCGATCTGGTTGTCGTAAAGGCATGAAAAGTGAACCTCTGGCATGCATTTTGAACTTCTATTGAGAGAATTACAAATAGATGTGATATGAAAAGGTTACTTGCTTTAATATTTGCCATAGCATTTGCTCCGGGTACATTAACAGACGCTGTATCTGGGGAAATGCAGATCAATTCTGAGGATGGAAGAAAGGGGCAGTACCAGGAGATAGCAGATCTGGTTGAAGAAGGCAATTTTATTTTCCGGGCCAGACGAGCTTTCCCGCAAATCGGGGGCTCTATAGATTTAACCGGCCATCATGGCGTTATTGAATTTTCAGAAAACCATGCAAAATCCGCTCTTCCATTTTTTGGAAGGGCTTATACTCCACAATACGGAGCGCCGGGCGGCATCAGGTTTAACGGCGAAATGGACAACCTTGAAATTTCCAGGGATCCTGACAGAATGAGGATAAGGTATTCTTTCGAAGTCAGGGACATCGACCATTACCGGGTTTCGATGGATATAAGCTCTGACGGCAGGGCCACGGTAAGCATAACAAGCAACAACAGAAGTCCCATGAGGTATGAGGGCAATATTTTGCCTTCCTGACTTCTCACTGG
>SLGC01000188.1 GCA_007123885.1 Bacteroidales bacterium
ATGAAAGTATGTCGATCACTTTGATATTCGTAAAAATATTGTTGAAATCGAAACCTATCAGGGTATAATATGTATTTCCTGCATAATGGACATCGTGGACCTGATAATAAAGAGCTCCATACCAATTTTCAGGATGATAGACCTGGTTTTCGTGATTCTTTTTTGCTTCTTTATGATCAAGAAAATAAACTGCAATATCAGCTTCAGCATTTTCACGGAATTGAAGAAATCCAAAATACCTGTTCTCTGCCGGGGAATCGGAATAGTTCCATGTGAATATCCTGAGACGGTTATCAGTGGAATATATCCGTCCAAGCGAAGTCAATGAATCAAAAGGATGATCGAAATATTCATTCTGTTCAAGGATATTTTTGAACAGGCCGGCAATTTTGTCGTTGATTATCACCCGTTCAGAAGCATCTGAAGAACTGTTCAATTTATTGAAAAGAATCTGTAATGAATCTTCTGCCTCAGCAGGTCTGTTAAAATCAACAGGTGCATTTCCAAAGGAATCAGGTACCCCAAGGCAGCGGCACAAGACCAAAAATAACATGAACCAGTTATGCAGACTAAGTCTCAAATCCTTTTATGTGTTTATGTTGATATTATACTGTCAAAAATAAGGAGCAGTAACATATTTTTCATTACGGCTTAAGAAACATTTACTTTAAAAATTCTTAATTCCTGCACAATATATCCAATAATGTGGATATATTGTTATAATTTTACAGCTTGTGTAAATATAACAGAAAATGGAAATTAAATCTCGTATAAAAAAAATATTCACTCTCCGGCTGTTCATTGGATTGATGGCCGGAGGAATTCTGGGCTTTTTATACTACATCTTTATCGGATGCAATTCAGGAGGATGTGCAATTACTTCAGACCCCTTCAGGATGACCGGTTTCGGCATGTTACTGGGTGCTGTGTTGCTAAGCAAGTAAAACATCATATCAAAATCATCTGTACCAGCTGACCAGGCAGTTAATGCTGCATTTACGCTTTATGTCCTGGTTAGATCCCATCAAGTGCATTTATCAAAATATCACATGCTATATCAATCTCGTTTCTATTGATAATAAGAGGGGGAGATATCCTGATGCTGTTTTCATTAAATAGAAAACTCTCTGTCACAAGTCCGTTATCCAGGCATTGTGAGGTTACTTTCCTTGCTGCAGCAGTATTTTCAAGCTCAATGGCCATCAATAAACCTTTTCCCCTGATTTGCCTGATTTGTGGATGAACCAGCATATCGCGGAATTGTTTCCCGGCATTTTCGGCATTTTCTGCCAGATGGTTTTCGATTATGAATTCCAATGAAGCAAGTCCGGCAGAACATGATACGGGATGCCCTCCGAAAGTGGTAATATGCCCGAATACCGGATTTACCGACAAACAGCTCATAATCTCCCTGGATGAAACAAAAGCTCCGAGAGGCATGCCTCCTCCAAAGCTTTTTGCAAACAATACAACATCAGGTCTTACCTTAAAACAATCCATTGCAAAAAGGGATCCTGTACGTCCGAATCCTGTCTGGATTTCATCAAAAATCAGCAGGGAACCTGCTTCATTACATTTTCCCCTTAACTTATCAAGAAAATCACCCTCGGGTAAAATAATTCCTGCTTCAGATTGTATAGGTTCAACAAAAACGCAGGCTGTTTCATGGGATATTTTTTCAACTGATTCCGGATCATTGAATCCGGTAATTTTAACCGAAGGCATCAAAGGTCTGAAAGCCCGTTTCAGCTTCTCGTTCCCTGTTATGCTCAGGGCACCGGTAGTACTGCCGTGGTAGGAATCAACGAAGCTTATTATCTCATTTCTGCCTGTATAACGACGGGCCAGCTTAATTGCTCCTTCCACTGCTTCGCTGCCACTGTTGGTATAGTATACGGAATCAAGATTACCTGGAAGCAGGCTGCAGAGTTTTTCGGCCAGAACCACCTGTGGTTTTTGTATAAATTCACCATAAACCATAATGTGCATGTAATGATCAAGTTGATCTTTAATCGCACTGATGATTGCCGGATTATTATGCCCGGTATTACTAACGGAAACTCCGGCTATAAGATCAAGGTATTTTTTTCCGTCGGGAGAATATAACCAGCAGCCGCAGGCTTTTTCAATCTCGATGGAAACGGGGGCACCTGATGTTTGAGCCAGATACTCAAAAAACAGCTGACGGGCAGAAAGCATAAAAAGGAATTATTTGATCATTAGGTTCAGGTCATCCATAAGCTTTTCCTTATACGATTTGCCTATTGGAATTGATTTTATTCCTCCTTCAACAGGAATAATTATTGAGTTATCCTCTATCAGGTTAATGCTGCTGGTATTAACTATATACGATCTGTGAACCCTGGAAAATTTGGTTACCGGCAATTTCTTTTCAATTGATTTCATCGTGAAATGTATGGTGTACTTATCATCAAAAGTATTTAGGATCACATAATTTTCCATAGCTTCAACCCAAAGGATATCATCGTAATGCAGTTTTACAAGAGAAGAATTTTTCTTTATGAATATTTCATTCCTTCCCTCAGGTACAACATAATTTTTCACATGATTGCTGTAGGCCTTATCGGCAGCTCTGAAAAACCGGCTGTAGGCAATTGGTTTTAAAAGATAATCGGTAACATCATACTCAAAAGCCTGAACTGCATAGTCTTTTTTCGATGAAATTATTATTATTTGGGGGGGGCTTTTAAATGTATTGATGAATTCAATTCCTGTCATTTCCGGCATCTCGATATCCAGAAATATAAGATGTATTTCTTTCCCTGATTTAAATATCTTAATGGCATCAATTGCATTATCAAATGAATCAACATGGACCAGGAAATCTGTCTTGCGAATAAATTCCTCTATTATTCGACGGATAAGTTTATCATCATCGATAACTATACAATTCATTTTGTTAAAATGCCTCCTGCTTTATTGGTCAATTATTTTTAATTAATACCGGAATAGCCACCCTACTGGTAAAACTTGGACGAACAAGAGTTTCCGGTTGATAAAAATACAATTTATTCTGATAAAAATCAAATCCGGAAACCATTCATGGACCAGGTGCATTACCTTGATTTTTTCTGTAAATGAATTTCTTCTCGATCAGATCTGAACGTTTTATTGAATTACGCAGCCAGTCAAGTTTAATCGCCATTTTTTCATCATCGTTCAGATGCCAGTCAATACGGCTGTTATTTAATTTCATGCGGAGGTGATGCAATATTATTCCAGCGGAAACCGACACATTGAAACTTTGTGTAAAGCCGAACATATCTATACTTACATATTCGTCTGCATATTCAATGATCTCTTCAGATAATCCTTCTTTTTCAGTTCCGAATACCAGTGAAACCGGGCCATTATCAAGATCGAATTCTGTCAGGCCAACACCATTTCTATGTGGAGTGGTGGCAACTATTCTGTAGCCCCTGGCTTTGAGGCTCCCGAAAACCTTATGAAAATCTTCCCCCGGAGTATTATGACGGTAAATATTGAGCCAGTTTGAAGCGCCCAGTGCCACTTCGTCATTGATTTCAAAGGAGTTCTTTTTTTCGATTATATGGAAATCCTGTATTCCGAAACAATCGCATGTACGAATCAATGCGCTGGCATTATGACCCTGATAGATGTCCTCACAAACAAGATTAATATACCTCGTGCGGTAATACAGCACCTTTTCAAATTTTGCCAGTCTTTGCCTGTTGACAAAACCGGCAAGATAGTTAATCAAATCCGCTGACATTAAATAATTATTAAAACTGCAGCAAGTCGTGTCATCCTGCGCTGTACAATTTTTCCCTTGTTGATCAGAAGTTTAGTTTGTCTTAAAAACCCGCGTACTTTGGTCGCGATAATGTCCTGGCGGGGCTTTGCCCGAAAGGCATGTGCGAAGCAAAAATCGGAGTTAAAGCCACCTTCCTTCGGGGGTGGATAGTCCGATTTTAGCGAATTTTTTACAATATCATCAACTTTTCGGAAACAAATGCAAATTTAAAACAAAAAAAGGAGCACTTAGGCTCCTTTTCCAGCATATATGCTAACAATTATTGAACGCTTTCATTTAGTTCACTGCCGGCCTTGAACTTAACAACCTTTTTAGCATCAATAGTAATTGGCTGGCCTGTTTGCGGATTTCTTCCTGTTCTTGCATTGCGCTCTGAAACAGAAAACGAGCCAAAACCTACCAAAGCTACACGATCACCATTCTTAAGTGCTTCGGAAGTAGTTTCTATAAAAGAATCCAAAGCCTTTTTTGCATCAGCCTTAGTCAGGCCGGAATTTGCAGAAATTGCATCGATTAACTGCGCCTTGTTCATAATTTTTAATTTTAGGGTTTTAAAAAATTTTGTTAATACTATCTCTTTAGACAAATATATTGCATTTATTGGGCTTAGCAAACTTCGGCGGCAAAAAATCAACGAAATATTGATAAAATATGTGTTTTTGTTAATAAAATGAAAGAAAATCCTGGCAAAACCCGTTTTTCCCCCTAAATATGATGTCTTTTCATCCTCTGCAATATCTTCTTTTGAATGAGAAATTCAGCAATAAATTGCAGTGGAATAAAAAAATTCATATTTTTGCACCGGAGAAATGGCAGAGTGGTCGAATGCGGCGGTCTTGAAAACCGTTGTTCCCTTGCGGGAACCGGGGGTTCGAATCCCTCTTTCTCCGCCAGACCCGGATAAATAATAATTGCAGAAGATATTACACTCTTCTGCTTTCTTTTTGGAGAGGTGCCGGAGTGGTCGAACGGGGCGGTCTCGAAAACCGTTGTTCCCTTACGGGAACCGGGGGTTCGAATCCCTTCCTCTCCGCAAAAGG
>SLGC01000072.1 GCA_007123885.1 Bacteroidales bacterium
AATTTTTGAATTACTGGATGATGCCGTAGAGAATATTGACAGGGCAACGCTTCTTTCCCCGGGTGTGGATTACTTCTTCCGCCATCTTTCAGGCGATGCCTATAAAGAGGCCTGGAGGAGGTATGCACATGCCCTGATGGCAAGGTTAAATCTTCGTCTTACCAATATCGATGAACAGGCATACGCTGCAGGAGCCTTGGATGCACTTGAAAATGCTTTTGAAAGCGCCGCAGACCAGGTTCTTTATACAGGACCTTTCGAGATCGCCCTTGGTCAGGGTAACCCCTGGGGCGAGTTCTGGTGGAGCCGTAACCATCTTTCGGTATCAACAACTATCCATGGTCTGATGGAAGAGAGGAACGATCCCAGGATGGAGGCCTACTTTTACGAAGGACCGATTGCTCCTATAGGAGAAGCAGAGCAGATACAGGGGTTCTATGCCGGGTCAAGATATACGACCGACTGGGGTGCATGGGTGCAGCCCATTACCATGTTTACGTTTCAGGAGCAGAAATTCATAGAAGCAGAGGCAGCCTTCAGGCTTGGTATTATGGGATGGCCCCTGCTGCTTCAGGAAGCGGTTGAGGCGTCATTTGCCTTTCACGGTGTTGATCCGGGAACATATTATGAAGATGCCGTTGCACCAAGGTTGACTCCGGGTAACGAGCTGCAGGAGATCATGACACAAAAATATATAGCTCTCTATGACAGGGAGGCGATTGAGGTTTATAATGATTACCGGCGGACCGGCTTACCGGAAATGCAAAACCCACATAATCAGCTTGTCGGTTTCGTTCACCGCCTCGCGTATCCCGTAAGTGAAATATCATCCAATCCTGCCAATGTACCGTCAATTAACGTCTTCGAGAACCGGGTATGGTGGGCAGGAGGAACGGAAAATTAGAGTTTTATTTGCTGAACCACGAAAATAAAAAGCCGGGGCCAGGAAAGGGCCCGGCTTTTTTCATTATGTGCGTATTGCCTGATAATATTTTTCCATAATACGAGATATGCAGTAATACAGCACGTTGACTGGTAATTATTGCTAGCGGATATTATCTTGAATTTTGTTTTCTTAAAAAATGTTATAGTTTTGCTGCGGAATTGTCGAAAAATCTGCTTTAATTAATCATATTAATAAGATTTTTATAAAAGATTACAGATCCTTAATTTTAATATTATTATTAACACCATTGTTTTTTAACCTTAAATCATTTTATATGAAAAAATTTATAAGCGTACTGACCTTCTTGTTTCTTTTGGGAGTTTTTGTGCTACATGCTCAAACAAGACAGATTACCGGTACAGTAACCAGTGCTGAGGACGGCTCCACTATACCGGGGGCATCCATTGTAGTTCAGGGAACTACAATCGGTACGGTTACGGATTTTGAAGGAAATTTCAGTTTATCAATTCCAGCAGACGCAAATACACTGGTTATAAGTTATGTTGGTTTCGAAACACAGGCCGTTTCAATAGAGGGTCGCTCAGTCATTAATGTCGGGATACAACCCGATGTGATGGCCCTTGATGAAGTTGTTGTGGTCGGCTACGGCACAAGGCTTAAATCAGAACTTACCGGCTCGGTTGCCGTAGTGAGGTCCGAAGATATTGCCAATGCAACCCAGCCAAGTTTTGAATCTGCCATCCAGGGAAGGACTGCAGGGGTATTTGTCCAGGGTGGAAGCGGAAAGCTCGGCCAGGCCATTAAGGTAAGAGTTCGGGGATCGGCCTCTGTGACTGCCAGCAACCAGCCATTATACGTTGTTGACGGTTTTCCTGTAATTACAGAGGATCTTGGTACCGCCGGAAATGAGCCTATAAACCCGATGGCAGACCTTAATCCCGCTGATATCGAATCGATCCAGGTGCTTAAGGATGCTTCGGCAGCTGCCATTTACGGTTCACGTGCCGCAAACGGAGTAATACTTATTACTACAAAACGCGGACAAGAGGGTCGGACTCAAATAAATTTCACTTCACAACTGGGATTCAGTGAACCGGCGAACAGGGTAGGGTTTCTGAACAGGGAACAGTATCTTGATCTGTTTGAATATGCCTATCAATGGGCACCGGTTTTTGGTGAGGATCATGAAGCAGCGCTTGACTGGGGATGGCCCCACTGGAGGGAAGGTGCCGATATTAACTGGGAAGATGAAGCATTAAAACGCGGAGGCATGCAGCAATATGATCTTTCAGCCAGTGGCGGAGTCGGCGCTACCCGTTTCTATGCAGGTCTTTCATTCTCCGATCAGGAAGGGATACTGCTTGGTAATGAGTATAACAGGATCAGTTCGAGGCTCAACCTGGACCACTCTGCCAACGACAGGCTTAATTTTGGTATGAACCTCAATCTTGTCAGGTCAGAATCCAACAGGGTAGCGAATGATAATGCATTTTCCACCCCGCTTCAGATGATTGCCCTGCCTCCGATAAATCCTACCCATGATCCAAATACCGGAGAGCTGAACCGGAGGACAGCCTATGAAAACGGGCTGATCCCGGCTAAATATAATAATTTCGATCAGGAAGTTTACAGAACCATTGGTAATGTATTTGCCAATTATTCTATTTTGCCTTCTTTGCAGTTCCGTTCAGAATGGGGGGTAGATATTTACAACCAGCGTGAGATCGGATACCAGGGACGTCTGACAAATGATGGCGGACCCGATGGTGTCGGTTCCGACAGGTCTGTAACCATGAGAAGCCTGAGCACCAACAATTACTTTACATTCGACAGGAACTTTGCCGATTTCCTTGACATGAACCTTGTGGCGGGAATGAGTTTTCAGGATGCAAATCAGGATGTTGCTTCTATAACATCAAGAAATTTCCCAAACGATAATTTCAGGCGTCTTGCAAGTGCATCTGAAATTATGAGTGCAATCAGCACGGGAACCAGGTACAGTTATGTCTCATATTTTTCAAGGGCCAACCTTTCTGTTTCCGGACGCTATCTTTTTACTCTCAGTGGCAGGATAGACGGTTCATCCAGGTTTAGCGACCAGCACAGGTACGGGTTTTTCCCCGCGGCTTCCGCGGCCTGGATAATTACCAATGAAGATTTCATGCAAAACGTGAATTTCCTTAGTTTCCTTAAACCGCGTATAAGCTGGGGGGTTATAGGCAACTCGGAAATAGGTAACTTCCAGTGGCAGGCTCTTTACCAGGCCAGCAACTATGCCGGGTTATCGGGTATGATCCCCACAACCGTGGCAAGCCCTGACCTGAAATGGGAAACTACATATCAGACCGATATCGGAATTGATTTTGGTTTCCTGGATAACCGTATAACCGGTGAAATAGATTATTACGTGAAAATGACTGAAGATCTGCTTCTGAGCGTGAATCTTCCCGGAACATCCGGATTCAACAATGTAACGCAGAATGTAGGCTCACTTGAAAACAGGGGTTGGGAATTCGCTTTGAATACGGTGAATCTTACCGGAACATTCCAGTGGAATACCAATTTCAATATAGCATTCAATAAGAATGAGGTTACCAACCTTGACGGACAGATAATTCAGGTAGCAAGCAGCCGGGCAATGGAAGGACAACCTCTGGGTGTTTTCTGGATGCCTGTCTATGCCGGTGTTGATCCTGATAACGGAGATGCCCTGTTCTATACTGACGATACCCGCACGGAAACTACCAACAGACTGGCATCTGCAGCCAACCAGGTAGCCGGAGATCCAAATCCTGATTATATGGGCGGATTATCCAATACCTTCCGTTACAGGGGATTCGATCTGAGTGTTTTGTTCCAGTTTGTTTACGGTAATGATATTTTTAATGCCGGCCGCCAGTGGCAGGCTGACGGTATATCATGGAAGGACAATCAGACAATTGATTTTTATGAGAACCATTGGAGGGAACCTGGCGATCAGGCTAAATATCCGCAACCAAGATGGCTTGACGGGAACGGTTACGGTGTTTCATCGATGCTGATATTTGACGGCTCCTATATCAGGCTTAAAGATGCCACGATAGGATATACTTTGCCAACACAGCTTGTATCCCGTGCCAATATAGAAAGTGTCAGGATATTTGCCAAAGGGCTGAACCTGTTAACGTGGACGGATTATCCCGGGTGGGATCCGGAAGCCAATTTTGTTGGCACCGGTCCTTCAGCGCAAACCCAGAATATCCTGCAGGGAAGGGACTTTTATACAGCTCCCCAGCCAAGATCAATAACTTTTGGTATTACACTGGGATTCTAACAAATAAGAAACAGTCAAAAAAGAGATATTATGAACAATTATAAACAAATGAAAAATAAAATTTTAACCGGGTTTATCAGCATCCTTGTTATTACCCTGTCTATTACCTCGTGCGATAAGTACATGGATATTGACCCGCAGCAATCAATCGGTTCAGAATATGCCATTACTCATGATGGAATGATGAGCGCCCTTAATGGAGCATACAGCCGGGTTGCCGGACCTCAATTATTTGCAGGCACCTCAGTTTTTCATTCCGATCTGCTCGCAGATGATGGAGATGCATTCTGGGCAGGAACTTTCATTGGCTATCGCCAGATGTCCTGGAAACAGATGGATCCCAATGAAGGAACAATTACGGCCAAATGGCTTGCTGCCTACAGGGCTATAAACTCTGTGAACATTGTCCTTGAAAATCTGGAAGTTGTTAATGAAAACGTAAGGGCAAGGGCCGAAGGCGAGGCCAAGTTCATCCGCGGGATCATGTATCATCATCTCGTTCAGTTCTATGCACTGCCTTATGAACCGGGCGGATCAAATGACAATCCGGGAGTCCCCCTTGTACTCAGATCATTTCCCCAGCTGCCTTCACCTGAAGCTTTTGTTTCAAGGG
>SLGC01000344.1 GCA_007123885.1 Bacteroidales bacterium
ACAAATTCTTCCTTCCTCCGTTCAGGGCCTTGTCATGAATATAGAAAAATTACGCAACAGGAACAGGAAACTGGAAAAAGAATTGGAAACTCTTCAAAATATCATTAATAATTCCTGTGATAATAGAATAGAGCCAGTTGCCGGGACCGGAGATGAGACGGATGAGGAAACCGGGACAAAAGTAAATGCGCAGGGGGCACTGCAGGGTGTTACTGAAATAAAAAAAGCCCGGCGGCAAGCAAGTGAAAGCGAAGCAAAATTTCGCAACCTTTTCCAGGAACATTCAGCCGTTAAACTGCTTATTGACGCCAGGACCGGCGATATTAATGAAGTCAATAAGGCTGCCGTAAATTTTTATGGATGGTCTATTCCGGAAATGAAAAAGATGAATTTTTCCCAAATAGCTGCACTCTCTGATGATGAACTGAAAGAAGGAATGGAACTGGCCAGATCCGGGCAAAAAAATCATTTCTTCCTGAAAAACCGGAAGGCGGATGGCCAGGAAATAGATGTGGAAGTATTCAATAGCCCGATAGAACTGGGCGGCAGAAAATATTTTTATTCCATAGTCCATGATGTGAGCGGCCGAAAAAAAGCAGAGGAAAAGGCACTGCTCCTTGGCCAGTCGGTCGATCAAAGCCCCGTATCAACAGTGATAACCGATATTGACGGGAATATCCAGTATGTAAATCCGGTTTTTTCAAAGATTACAGGATATTCATTTGAAGAGGTCAGCGGCAAAAATATGCGGTTAATGAAATCCGGCCACCAGTCACCTGAATTACACAAGCACATGTGGGATACCCTCCTTTCGGGCAGAAAATGGAAGGGTGAATTTATCAATAAGAGAAAAAACGGCGAATTGTACTGGGAAGAAACGGCCATCTCTCCTATAATCGATGGAAAGGGCAGGATCACAAATTTTGTTGCCGTGGCCGAAGATGCAACTGAAAGGAAAAAAACAATTAAAGACCTGAGCGCTGCAAAAGAGAAGGCAGAAGAAAGCGATCGTCTTAAATCAGCCTTTCTTGCCAATATAAGTCACGAGATAAGAACCCCTATGAACGCCATACTGGGCTTTGCCAGTATTCTCACTGAGCCGGGTTTAAAAGGAGACCAGCAGCGGGAATTCATTGAGATCATCCAAAAAAGCGGCAAACGGATGCTTGATACAGTGAACGACCTTATTGACATTTCCAAAATTGAAACCGGGCAGGTAATTATGCACAACTCAGATACCGATATAGGAGAACTGATAGATAATATTCATCGCTTCTTTTTACCCCAGGCTGCGGAAAAGGGATTGAAATTAAAGTTAAAGAACAGATTACCTTCAGGAACGATAAGGCTGCATATCGATGAATTGAAATTGAATTCGATACTGACCAATCTGGTAAAGAATGCCCTGAAGTTCACCGTTAAGGGGAAAATCGACATTGGCTGCAGACTTAAGGGCAGGTTTCTGGAGTTTTACGTAAAGGATACAGGTTCAGGCATTCCTAAAGAAAAACAGAGATCGATATTTAACAGGTTTGAACGGATAGAATCTGCCGATGGATCAGTTTTTGAGGGTTCAGGTCTTGGACTGACAATATCGAAAGCATATGCAGAAATGCTGGAAGGCGAAATACGGCTAAAGTCTGTTGAGGGACAGGGCTCAACCTTTTATTTGACTATCCCGTTTGATGGGGCGCTGGAGGAAAAAGAGAGTCAGGGCAGTTTCCAGCAACAGGAAATTCCTATGCTTCAAGGTTTTAAAATACTGGTTGCCGAGGATGATCATTATTCACGGCAAATGATCCTGTTTATGCTCCAAAAAACAGGTGCCACCATGCTCGAGGCCCTTAACGGCAGGGAAGCAATAGATGTTTTCATGAGGGAAATGGTCGATCTGGTTCTGCTGGATATTCGTTTACCGGAAATTGACGGATTCGAAGTCTTAAGAAAGCTCCGTTCAATTAATCCTGAAGTCAAGGTTGTAGCTCAAAGCGCCTATGCCATGCTGGATGATATAAGAAGCTTCCAGGAGGCCGGATTTACCGATTACCTGACAAAGCCATTCGGCCAAAATGAACTGTATCGTGTGCTTCGCCGGTACATGTCCTCCGGATGAGGGATACTTTAACCTTGTTCTTTATACAGTCGATATGGATAATTCAAGGAAAGACAGAAGGGATAATACCATCAGCCGTCGCCAGGTTTTGCGCAGGATGGGCATTATTTCTGCAGGTGCAGCATCGGGTTTTGCCTCACTGCGATATTCCAATGCTGCCGTGACAGATCCATCAAAGGTGCCTGAATTGAGGGGCCGCATAAATCATTCCCTGGTCAGCTGGCCGTTCAGGCGATTCGGTGGGAAATGGGATCTGGATACCACCTGTCGTGTTGCCCGCGACAGCGGATGCAAAAGTGTTGAACTAGTGGGCCCTGATGACTGGCCTACCCTTGCGAAATATGGTCTTGAATGTGCTATTGCACCCAACGGCACCGGATATGTAAAAGGTTTAAACAATACGGACAATCACGAAGAGGTGATAGAACGAACACGCAGGATGATTGAAGCCGCTTCCATGGCGCCTGTCAGGGTACATTCTGTAATCGCTTTCACCGGCTTTAAATATCGTAAGGCAGATGATCCGTCAAGTGGTGTAATTTCTCTTGAGGAAGGAGCCGGAAATACCGTTGCCGGGTTAAAAAAACTGATTCCTTCAGCCGAAAGGCATGGAATAAATATTTACCTGGAGCATCTGAACACCAGGGTCGAAAATGATGACTCCCGCGGGCATCCCGGTTACCAGGGCGATGATATTGATTACTGCTCAGATATTATCCGAAGAGTAGGATCACCATGCATTAAACTGTTATTCGACATCTACCATGTGCAAATAATGAACGGAGACATTATAAGCCGCATCAGGGAGTATGGTACTGATCTGATCGGACACATCCATACTGCCGGCGTTCCGGGCCGTTCGGAACTGGATGACAGCCAGGAAATCCAGTACAGGCCAATCATGCAATCATTGGTGGATATCGGCTATACAGGTTTTGTAGGTCATGAGTTCATCCCCACCCGTGATCCGCTGGAGGGGATACGTGAGGCCATTGCAGTATGCGATGTATAATATTCACCCTGACCGCGGCGATCCGCGCGAAGGGGTTAAGTGAACCAGCAGATCCATTTGCCCGTAAAACCGGAAGCGTAATTATTTTCACTTAATGGTTTTGCAATTAAATCTCAAATATTACCTTTACGCAACAATAGCACCTATTTTTAAAATAGTAACACCATGGCAATAATACGTTTTGGCGTTTCAATTGAGCGGGAACTACTCAGAGAACTGGATAACTATACTGCTGAAAACCAGTTTGCAAACCGCTCACAGGCAATAAGGCATTTAATAAATAACAATATCATTACAAATAAATGGAATTGCAACAATATCGTTGCGGGGTCTATTACCCTTGTATATGAACATAACAAACGGGATCTGATTACCCGGCTTACCGGCTTGCAGCATGATTACCACGATGTTATCCTGTCGACCCAGCATTTTCACCTGGACAAAAATAAATGCATGGAAATAATAGCCGTCAAGGGAAAAGCAGATCGGCTGACCCGGCTGGCAGACAATTTAATTGCCCTGAAAGGAATCCAGCATGGTAAGCTGACCATGAGCAGGGCGGATTGATTTTTTTTGCCTAAATAGTAACAAGAATCTTAACTATAGTAACATGATAAGTCTACCACCAGGATGCAAGGGAAAACATCACGCGGATCGATGAAAAAGGAATATTACAATTCGCGGAAATGAACGAGACATTTACCTGATTGAGAAAAAAAGTTTCCCTGAGATTACCTTTATCGGGTTGACTAATTGAGAGGGCGACTGCAAGGTTGGTATTGTTAAGGTAAATTTTTTCCGGTTTCTGCAATGTAGTTGTACTGAATCCTGAAGGATAGAGCTGATAGATCAGCCTTGCCTGTTCAAGATAATCATCAGGTTTGCGAACCGGTCAGCCATTCAACAGCCGGTATAAAATCAATTTCACCTTCCATACCATACCAGGATGCTTTCTGTCTGCTTTGCTCATTATAGGTAATAATTATAAGGTCTTTACACTTCAAATCCCGCGAGGCTTTAAGCAATGCCCTTATTTCCCGTTGTTTTGTGCGTTGGGCATCAGAACTCCAGCATACCTGTATCAACTGGCTGACCCTGGTTCCTCTTTGAATAACAAAATCAACCTCTTCCTGCTCATTATTTTTCCAAAAGAAAACCTTTGAATGATCATAAAAAGATCTTTTGATAAGTTCAACAGCAACCAGGTTCTCCAGAAGCTTCCCGTGATCCTCTGAAAAACGGAATGCTTTAGCCAAAAAGAATCCGTTATCATAACAGTAGATCTTTTGATTATATTTCAATTGTGAACCAGCCTTCCAGGTGAACCTTTTTAGCCGGAAAAATATAAATGCTTCCTCCAGATAGCCAAGGTATTTTTTTACCGTGTGCACACTCGATACCTGTGTCTGTCTTGCCAGGGAATTCAGGGATAATTCTCCCGATATATTTGAAATCAGCCATGACGCAAGGTTTTCCAGAGAGGCTGCGTAACGGATTCGGTGCCTTTTGACAATATCCTTAAATAAAACTGAATCAAAGAGAATCTGTAAATAAGCCTTATGATCAAGCTTTTTTATTAAAGGTTCAGGATAACCACCATGAGAAAGATAATCATTGAAATGCTCCATTATATCCGGGGTTATCAGGTTCTCAAATGTGGCAAGATACTCCTTGAAGGAGAATGTGAATACATATACGG
>SLGC01000391.1 GCA_007123885.1 Bacteroidales bacterium
CTCTGGTTAACGAGGAGAGGGAAACATCGGATCATGTATTCCTTGTAAGTGCCGGAGATATATTTTCAGGCAATCCGCTGATCGATTTTTATGAACCTCCCGGTTATCCAAAAATTGATCTGATGAATCGAGCCGGATACAATGTAAATACTATAGGCAACCATGAATTTGATTATGGCATCGATATCCTTATGGACAGGATGGAACAGGCAGATTTTCCTTTTATTCTGGCAAATCTTGATTCGGGAAATTCACTGCTGCCTCAACCCGATCCTTATTATATTGCGCGTGCCGGCCGCATAAGGCTTGCTTTTCTGGGACTTGTACAGTTGAACGAATCGGGCATCCCTTCAACCCATCCGGACAGGGTGGCCAATATAGAGTTTTTCCCTCCCGTAGAGACCGCGGCCCGCTACAGTTATCTAACCGGCAAAGCTGATGCTGTAATCGGCCTTACACATGTGGGTTTCAGGACCGATACCCTGATGGCCCGCAGATATCCCTGGTTTGATGTGTTGATAGGCGGACACGGACATGTGCTTATTACCGACCCGGTTGAATATAATGGTGTTCTGGTAACCCAGGCGGGATCCAGATTGCGCCATGTGGGAAAAATCACCCTTCTTTTCAGGGGAAGGGAGCTTGTCAGTAAGAAAGCGGAGATGATAAGCATTGCAGAAATTACCGGCCATGACAGGGAACTAGCAGCACTGGTTGAAGAATATAATAATAATCCTGTAATGAGCAGGGTTATAGGACGGCTCGAAAATCCCCTGATCGGGAAGCCTGCTATTGGTGCTTTCATAACAGATACTTATCGTAAATATAGCGATCTTGATTTTGCATTTCATAATTTTGGCGGAATCAGGGTCAGCAGGATGGAAGGCGAAATTCGGATCAAAGATATTTATGAAATGGATCCCTTTGGCAACCAGCTTGTAAGTATGTATTTAACCTATTCTGAATTGCAGGATCTTATCGGGAACAGCCTTAATCCTGATTATACACCGGAATTGCAGATTTCGGGTGGCAGGTTTGAAATTCATGTTTCAAATTCCGGTAGCAGGATCAGGATATTTGATAAGCAAAATAATGAACTTGATCATGACGCTGAATATCTTGTTGGTATGCCCGATTATATAGCCACTGTTTTTGACTTTGAAAGGAAGGACCAGGGAACAGAATTGGGTATTACTACTGCTGAAATCGTGATAGGCTACATTTCGGAAAAACTGGAAATTGATTATTCAGCTTCAGAAAGAAGCAGGATCATTCCGGTAAACTGAACATGAATTCGTACATTTGCTCTTAGGTTATTCGATCGGTTTGCCCTAAATATCAAACAAGGGTGAGGTGTTCCAGCAGCAAAATAGTATTCTTGCAGCCAAGGGAAACTGCTGTCGACCAGTCATCAAAAGCCCCATTGATATCCCGGAGACAATATTTGAGTATCCCCCGTGTGCAATAAGCGTCTGCAAAATTCGGATATAAAATTATTTCATTATTCAATTCATGAATTATTTCATTGAAATACCGGGCAGTATCCTTATCCATGTGAAGATGATTCTAAATTTTGCCGGGATCTTACCGGCAATGTTCAATATTTAGCACAATACCTGATACGCCGGAAAGCACAAATAGGTTGCGGTGAAAATGCAATTATTATCAACATGAATTCAATAATTTCAGGCTATGCCGGATAAAGTCAGAACAACCTATCTTGAAATAACAAAGGATGACCCTGTTTCATACAGCAAGGATTTTATGAAACGGATGAACGTTCTTGAAATTGAAAATGATATTTACATAAATTTTGTTTTTTTTGCCGGAGTTGGCCTGCCATGGAAATGGTACAGCCGGCTAAAATGGTCAATTAGCGAATGGAATGATTATTTCAGAAAGAATAATGTTAAAACATTTATTGGATTTTCGGAAAAGAGGCTGGTCGGCTATTATGAACTCATGCTCAACAGAAAAAATGATGCTGAAATAAAATTATTTGGACTTTTCCCATCAATGACAGGAAAGGGACTTGGCGGGGTGTTGCTTTCACATGCAATAAAGAGCTCCTTCGATCATGGTGCTGCACGGATCTGGCTGCATACCTGCTCCAATGATTCAGAAGCTGCCCTTGGAAATTACCTGGCAAGAGGTTTCCGAATATTCAAGGAAGAAGAAAAACCGGAAGATATTCCCGAAAGGAATGAAGTTTTAAAAATGATCTCTGATTTTTTCAATGGATACATCATCCGTAATACTTGAATTTACATGCTTTTAATATGACCTTTGGCCAAAGCAGTGGTGGAATTATTTTTTTTGCTATTTTCGGACCATAATAACTTCAAACTTTTTTTATGTTTGAACCCTCTATTCGTGAATCTGCAGAGGAGATAAAACAACAGGCCCTCTCATTATTGCAAAGTTCTGCTTTCAACAGGATACTTGATCATATCCCTAATATGGTCATTATTATGAACTCCCGCCGGCAAATTGTCTATATGAATAAAAAGTTTGCAGGACTGTTGTCGGAATGTTCATCTGCTAAACTCGGCTGCAGACCTGGTGAATGCATGCTGTGTGTGCATGCAGCCCCGGGTAAGGATGGTTGCGGAAGTACCGAATTTTGCCATGTTTGCGGACTTGCCCAGGCAATAAGGAAAAGTGAAAAAGGAATACATGCAACCGGCGAATGCAATATTCCCCTGGCTCATGGAGAATCATATACCTTCAGGGTAAATACCCGGCCTTTCAAACATGAAGGCAAGCCATATATTTTCATATACTTGCAGGATATAAGCGACTACAAAACCAGGGAGATGCTTGAAAACGTTTTCCTGCATGACATAAACAATTCAATTACTGCATTAAACGGCCTGAATGAGTTGATCGATGACATACCCCTGGCAGAGGTTAAAAACATTATCAATGATCTTTCAATTCGCCTGACCGATGAAATCTATTCCTTCAGATTGATTACCGATGCGGAGAACCGTTCTTTATCCATTTTAGTTACCGAGGTGGACATTGACAAGCTGATTGAAAATATAATAAGATCCCTGGTAAGTACCAGGAACCTGCGTAACCGGAAAATCAGGAACGAAAGATCCGGGTTGAAGTTGCAGACAGATGAAACCCTGTTGAGAAGGGTAATGATAAATACCATAAAAAATGCGCTTGAGGCCAGCAGCGATATAGAAGAGGTAAAGATATACTGTGAAAAAGGTCTGAACGGAGAATTAAACAGAATAAATATCAAAAGTTATCCGCTGATTCCCAAAAAAGTTCAGCTTCAGCTGTTTCAAAGGGCATTTTCAACAAAAGGAGCAGGCAGGGGCTGGGGAACCTATAGTATCCGGCTTTTAACAGAAAGATATCTGGGAGGCACTGTGAGTTTTGTTTCTGATAATAGACACAGGACCATTTTTACTATCAGCATTCCTTCTCTTCTTTCACATAAAACCGGATTAAGCAGGTAATCAGTAAAATATATGCTCATTTGAATGAATCATCCATGTGCGAGGTCATAACATCACTTTATTCGTATGAATTTTTTTAATCCAGGCATCCCTCATTTTCATGCATTCTCTCTGGTATAAATCGGCAGCTTGAGGGATTTGTCTAAGTATATCGGTTTATGGGCAATTCGAAGAACAAGCCAACTGCCGGTGCAGCCGGAAGTACAAGCACCCGGCCAGCCATGAAAAACAGAGATGTACCTCCCTCCGGTGATAATGGTCAGGGCAGGATACTCAAATGGATTGAAATGATGGGGAACAAGCTGCCTCATCCTTTTTGGATATTTTTGTGGATATGTATTTTTATTATAATACTCAGCGGCATTACTGCATTACTGGGTGTAAGCGCGGTTGATCCGGGAACCGGTGAGCTGGTTGAAGCACAGAATCTTGTTTCAGGCGAAGGTCTCAGGATGTTCGTTGAGCAGATGGTTACAAATTTTGCACATTTTGCTCCCTTCGGCCTGGTGCTGGTTATGCTGATGGGAGTATCGGTAGCAGAAAGAAGCGGATTGCTTACCGTTGTTTTGCGATCAATTGCATTTTCCGTTCCAAGACGGATCGTGCTCCCTGTTATATTTATCATAGGCGCATGTGGCAATATTGGCTCTGATGCAGGCATAGTTATTGTTCCGCCTATTGCAGCTCTTATCTTCTCCCAGATGGGTTTGAATCCCATTGCCGGATTGATAGCCGGTTATGCCGGGGCAACTGCAGGATTCACTGCAAACTTTTTTATAGCCGGTACAGATGTACTTCTTGCCGGGATCAGCACAGAAATTACCTCCCAGATGGTCGATGGCCCTGAGGTCAGTGCAACTGCCAACTGGTATTTCATGATAGTATCTACCATCATGCTGGGCATTGCCGGGGCATTCATAGCCCGGAAATACACAATCCCCTCCTGCAACCGGTTTGAGTATAGTGAAGAACCAATTGCGCCGGGAGGGAGCACTGATCTTGGACCCGTTGAAAAAAAGGGTTTAAGGAAGGCCGGAATTTCCCTGCTGATCTACATAATACTGATCCTCCTGCTGGTTGTACCTCCAGGAGCGCCACTTCGCAATCAGGTAACAGGCGGTATTGTGCCCTCTCCTTTTTTACGGGGACTGATTCCTGTTCTGTTTTTCTTTTTTGCAATACCGGGATATTTTTACGGTAAGACCGTTGGAGCAATTAAAAAGCCAAACGATGTGCTTCATCAAATGGAGCACGGAATGAAGGAATTATCCGGCTACATTGTCCTGATGCTTGTTGTTGCACAGTTTATTAATCTTTTCAACTGGTCCAACCTGGATACCATTATGGCCATAACCGGAGCAGAATTCCTGCAGGCGACAGGTCTGACCGGACCGTTAATGTTTTTTCTTTTTATGTTCCTGGTGGCTTTTATCAATATTTTCATGGGAAGCGGATCGGCCAAATGGGCAATATTTGCACCCATTTTCATCCCCATGCTTGCTCAGATCGGGTATAATCCGGCATTTGTGCAACTTATGTACCGTATCGGCGACTCCATTACCAATTGTGTAACTCCGTTATATGTTTATTTTCCCCTGTTGCTCGGGTGGGTACACAAATACAATAAACGGATAGGAATAGGTACAATAGTATCACTGCTTGTCCCTTATGCCGTGATATTATTTATCATGTGGATAATACTTCTGCTTGTATGGTATGGCTTCAACCTGCCCATTGGGGTGGGAGAGGGAATATACTTCAATACCAAACCCTGAGACCGTGGCCGGGAAAGACAAATACTATATGAGAACTCGGGGCTCTGCCCCAGCTAAGTTCACTCCCCTGTTTGCTCGAGGCTGAAGCATCTTACCCAGTCGATATCAAGGCTTGTCGGTAAATCAGTTCCTTCTGCATTCTCATTGATTCCGGAGCTGAAAAGGACATACATCGGTTCCGATGGAACACCTTCATGCTGGGTTTTTACTACCGTATTATTGATTTTCCAAATCAGTTTGCCGGGATACCATTCCAGACGGAAAATAAAGAATCCCCTTGAAAAATCAAGTCCGCTGATCATGAAGGAATGGCCGCTAACCCTGTCCGAACCATGATTTTCAAGCCAGTAATTATTTAGTTCTACGCTTTTTTTATTCCCGCCTGTAAATCTGAAAACATCAATGTGAGGCAAAGACTTTTCAGATAACATCCAGAAGGCATGGAAAACGGAAGGGGAGTTTCTCATCCTTACCTTTGCCTCAAAAGCCCCATAGAGCTGGCGAAAGCTATTTCCGGTATTTACAACGGCAGATGTATAATCAAAATCTTTTGGAAAGAATCCTAAAGCAGGATCCCATGCCTGACCTGTAACCTGTTCTTTTCGGGTGAAAAGCTTAAGAAGGCCGTTTTCAATGGCATAATTATTCTCTTCGGTATAGAAATGTTGGTCGGATGCAAGTGCGTAGCTCTGGTTAAGAAGTTGGTCGCCCCAGTAGAAGCTGGTAAGCCATTTGTTTCTGTCTATCCTCGGGCCATCAAAACTGTCCGTAAATACCAGCTTCCATTTTTTCAGGTCATCAAATTTGCTTGAATTTTTTAATTTGTTATACCATTTCAGCCTGGGTGAGATCTTTAATTTTTTGTATTCAAGTAACTGCTGATATTCGGTCGATTTTCTGAATTTATCGGGCGATTCCATGAAAGCTTTAATATTGCTGAATTCCTTTGAATTGACGTATTCTTCCAGCTCCTGGAATTTTTCAAGTTCAGGGGAATTCCGCAATTGCAGGTAGTATTGCATATCAGGAGATTTTTTCAACCTGTAATATGACCTGAATTTATCCGATCTTTTCAAAGTATTGTATTCATTCAGCTTATGCAGTTCGGTTGCCCTTTTGATCTGAAAATCTTTCCTGGCATTCCTGAAATCAGGTGAATTAATATATTTTTCCAGCTCCAGGTATTTTTCCAGTTCGGGCGAGTTTTCAAGTATCCTGAAATTATCAAAAGCCTTATTTGACTGCAAATTCTGGTAAGCCTTAATTTCGGGCGAAGATCTGAGCTCAAGATATTCCATGTATTCGGCATACTCAGGTGTTGCCTTGAAATCTGCCTTATCAAGAGTCTTTTTCATTATGATGAATTCCGAAGAATAGACCATTTGTTGCAGCTCCTCGAAACGGCTCAATTTATTGCTGCCTTCCAGCGCCCTGAATGCCTGGTAATCTTTTGAATGTTTTATTTTAAAATAATCCTTGATTTCCGGCGATTTGGTTAAGCTTTTGTATTTCAGATATTTCTGCCAGGCATCTGAATCCTCGAACTTTGATTTTTTAACTGCCTTGAAGTCATCTGAATGAACATATTTTTCCAGTTCTACAAAATCGTTTAATTCATCGGAATTTTCAACCCTGACAAAATTATCGTATGCCGGGGATGAGATGATCCTGAAATATCCGCTGAACTCCCTGGAGTTCTTCAATGATTTGTATTCGACCAGCTTCAAGTATTCATCAGTATCTTTAAACCGTTGCTTTTTTAGATATTTCAGCCGATCCTCAAAATCCTGAGAGTTTACCATCTCTTCAAGTTCGAGGAATCTTTGAGGTTCTTTCGATTCCTCATATTCCAGAAATTCTTCATATTCTTTCCTTGATTCAAGGTCCTTTAATTCCAGTCTGGAAGTTCCCGGTATAAGGCCGAGCTTGGACTTTAGTCCGAATTTGAATTTCAACAGGGGATTTGACATCGCTTTGATCTTTGATATTAAATAAGGTCAGCTAAAGATAAACATTATACCAATATACGGGAAAATTTATTTTTGGGTTCAATGAGCCCGTTTTTTTTCTGAAAATTTTACATGTTTAATACTTACGGGTTTATGACCGGATACAATCTTTGAGGAATATCAATGCTTAATAATGCACCCGGGTGATAAAAAAATTACATGAATCCCTATGAAATCAGTGCGTAGGCGATTAAATAAAGGTGAGCATCCATTTTAAAATTCAGAGCCCCGGCAATCGAATGAGAAAATCATCTTCAGGGAGAAGAAAAAAGGATAAAGCTTATGCCTGACTGTAACTCTTCGGAAATTACATGTGGGGGGAAAGCTAGTGATAAATATAAAGCTCCTGCCTTTTTGCGGCTTCCTCGATCCACTGCGGTACTGTATTGTTCATGAATTCACGGTTTGCCCGTTCAATTTCGTCAATATTCAGCCCGATAACCTGCTGTGCCTTTTCTTTGGTCGAAAAGTCCGGCAATTCAACCGGTTGGGATACACCATGACGGTTGAATATACGGGCAAGGATCACCCTGGCTTCCTGGGCCTTGTCAATTGAGGTTGCCAGGACGCTCAGCGATTCGTTCGGTGCATGGAAACCCATACTGTTTGCCGCTGCCACCCAGTCCCACCGCCACTGGGCATGTCTTATCAGCTGCAGTACCTCCTCCATTTCCTGCTCTGTGGCCCCGGCATCCCATGCAACACCGGCTTCGAGGTGAAGCCTGGCTAAATGCTGTTCGGTGATACGCCTTAATTCACTTACTTTTGATTGCCTGTCATAAACATTCTGCAGAAGGGTTTCTTCACTTTCCCTGTGGCAGACCTGGCAAGAGCCCTCAATATTGTTAAGGGGACTTTGCAGGTGGTGGTTGGTAAATTTTATCCCTCCGTCTCTTTTATAGGGCATATGGCAATCGGCGCAGGAAACGCCCCTTTCAGCATGGATCCCTGTTTTGTAATGCTCATAGTCAGGATGCTGCGCCTTTAGCATTGGAGCCCTGCTCAGGGCATGAACCCAGTCAACATGCTCTATACGGTCAAAATACGCTTCAATATCCCCTGCCCCGAAACCATCATCCCAGGGGAAAACCAGGTAATTCTTATCGCCAAAATAATATTCTACATGGCACTGGGCACATACCAGTGATCGCATTTCCTGGTGGGAGGCATGATCAATATTTCTGCCCTGTCGCTGAAAAGCTTCAGCAAGGGCAGGGCGGGTTATCCTGAGGTTCATTGTTTCCGGGTCATGACAATCCTGGCACCCTATCGGATTTATAATCTCACTGCCGAGGTCGCTCCATGTCCTGCTGTAGAATTCATCCACGCCCAGCTGATGCATCATCCTGGGAACATCCGTGCTCTTGCATGTCCAGCAGGTGGCAGGCTGCGGCTGCACCGTGCGTAAAGTCTGGTGCAGGTCCTTCACTGAATAGTAATGTCCGCGCCCCTGGTTATAATCCCTGGCAAAAGCATAGCCTGCCCACATTATCACCAGTTCGGGATATTTCTCAAGATAGTCGATCATTACCGAACCGTAATATTTACTTTCAAAAGTAGTATCAAGGGTCTGCCTGTAGGATTCATATTGCCTGGGGAAATTACGGCCCCAGACCACGTTCCTCGGTTCAAATTCAGGTAAGGGTTCCACCATCTGGAAATACAGTTGTGCTTCAGTCCTTCGTTCCACGATGGAGGCGGCAAAAATTCCAAGAATGAACACAATGATAACGGTACCAATAAACAGTACCCAGTTCAGCCATGGTCTTTTTTCGGAAAGCTCTTTTATTGTCGCCATATCTTTATCTTGGTTAACAGGTTAATCGCCGTAAATTAAATGCCTCAGCCACCCGGGCATTATCCCGGGCAGCCTGGGTACCAGGGAAAAAGGGGCAGAGGACAGACTTCTTGCAGTGCCGTGTGGAACATCCCTGTGGCAGTCCCAGCAATGGTTTCTTTCATCATGGTGAGAATTGCTGGTGGTAAATTCAACAAGCCTGGTCATTTCTACCAGGTCCTGGTGACACCTTATACAGTTATTCTGTACCACTCTGGTACCCCGTTCTTTAATCATAAGAACCTGTGGTTCATCTCTCATGGTGAAAACCCAGGCATGCCTTAATCCGTCGGTCCCCTTTACATAATATTTATTGAAAACATTGTCCTGCGGAACATGACATTCGGCACAGGTTGCCGTTTCGCGGTGACTGCTCCGGGCCCAGGAGGCGTAATGGGGATACATTACATGGCAGTTGATGCAGGTTTCAGGTTGATCTGAAATGTAGGAATGAGCCTCTGAGGCATGTAAGACAAGAAACAGGATCCCTGTCAGTAAACCGAGTAAGACTACGACTACAGGTTTCCATGCCCCCGGTGGCTCCAGTACTTTCAGAAAACCTCTCATTTACGTAAAATTTTGAAAAGCACCCTTGATCTGCAGGGCAGTATCAGGATGAGCAGACCGGCACATAACCAGATTCTCCCTGAGATGAAGTCAGGCGCATCACTTAAATCAAAAATATCTCAAAAAGCTCTTATTTGCAAATGGGATGATTAATTTGAAATTAATCTGTTTATTTATTACCCCGTTCGGCACGGTCATCGCCTTGACTTTCTTTCCGCTGCTGAGACTTCGTTCGCCGGAGGTTTTCCGATGAAGTAAGGGCTCATTATCCTTTGATCATTGTAAGCAGCATCTTGTATTTTTCAACAGCCATAAGGGCATGTGGAATATTTGCCGGCATTATGATGGAATCGCCTTTCCCGAGAAGATGTTTATTACTTCCAACAGTAATTTCGGCCTTTCCATCCAGAATTTGCACTATGGCATCGAACGGGGCGGTATGCTCGCTCAACCCTTCACCTTTATCAAAGGCAAAAAGGGAAACATTGCCTGTATCACGTTTAAGTACATTTTTGCTTACTATAGATCCACCGGAATATTCAACTTCCTGATCAAACCGGAATATTTTATCTTTTTCAAATTCTCTTTTTTCCATGTCATTAATGAGTTTAAATTTATCCTTTGTTTATTTGCCTGTGAATTCAGAATTTTTGGTCCTGACAGCCATGATAATCATCGTGCTTGAAAAATAATTTCCATTATCCTTGATCCGGCTAAAAAATTTCCGGCCTCAGAACCAGCATCATCCATGCCCAGTTGTTTATTTCATGCCTGCTTCCCCCTTTAAGCACTTCCATTGATCGGGATGCCAGCATATGTGAATAACCAAATCTTAGTGCCATCCTGTAAAAAAGATTAAAACCCCAGTAAATGTCAATTTCAGTACCCAGATATCGCGGCATGGTTTGTCCTTCCGCTCCCGGATCAATAAGTAATGCATCAGAGGCAAAATAATGGACCCTGAAACCTGCATCCCAGATACCTTGATTATAAAGGAGTCCTGCATAAAAATCCCTTAACCCGACATTATTTAAATGTGTTCCGACATAAAAATAATCCATATGTCCGTTGAACTTATGGTTTGTTCCGTACAGCGGGTTGAAGGAATGATTTTTGTGATATGCCGGATCAGGGATATCGGACTGGTCAGTGCCCGAAAGCAACTCGAATCCTGCCTGAAGATTCAGTTCCCCGGTAAGCCGGTGGTCAAGCTCTGCCGAAAAATAATATGCAGATATTGAACGGCCGGTAACATCCCGGCCGGTTTGCATGTAAGCCGCTCCGGATAAGGTGAACATACCCGGAAGGTATAACACCCTGCCGCCCATGGTTTGACTGAAAGCGGTATTTCCGGCATTTTCCTGCATTCCGTTGTTCAGGAAAAGGAAACTTGCCTGCAGGATATCCCGGCTTTTGTTCAGCCAGATATACTGGAAGGTTTTATAATTGTTCAAGTTATAAACAGTGCCGGTAAGCCGTTCGGATTCCTGGTTAAAGGCAAATCCGGCATGAACGACAAGATCATTTGTGCCTGACCATCTGACAACGGCAGCATCATGGCTGCGACCCTGCTGGGCCCAGTCCACGTTTCCAAAAATCCTGTGGTCGTCATATATTATTTCCTGCCTCCCTGCCCTGATCGACGTGTATTCCGACAGCCTGACCACGGCCCATGCCTGATGTAAAGTAGTATTTACGCCTGTTCGCACCAATTGTGGTACTTCGCCCCAGACCCTGACATCCTGAAGACTTAAGCCCAGTTCAAAAAATTCCTGGTTGTGGTTAAGGTTCAGGCGTGTGCGCTGTGAAATAAAAAAGGCTGCCATATCCTCAGGACTCATCAGAGTTTGATAACCGTGACGATATTCGGCCCTTGGACGAAATTCAGCGCCCAGTGAAAACTGAGCCTCAATTTCTGTCCGGGCAAAAATCAAAAGCACTAAGGCAGCTAAAAAAAAATTCCGTTTCACGAAACCGGGGTGTTGTTCTACATAAATATACTAAGAAATTGAAGAATTTCAAAACGGTTGGAAATATACAGCCGGCAGCTGCCGGCTGTAACATGTTGTCAGGATCCTTGAGCAGGTTCGAGAAACAGATCCAGGTCCTGATCGGCTGTTGTAATCCCACCGATCCCAAACTTTTCAACCAGCACAGATGCTACATTGGGTGACAAGAATGCGGGAAGTGTCGGACCCAGGTGAATTTTTTTTACACCAAGATATAATAGTGCAAGAAGGACAATGACCGCCTTTTGTTCATACCATGCTATATTGTATTCGACAGGAAGCTCATTGATGTCGTTCAGCCCGAAGATCTCTTTCAGCTTCATGGCAACAACAGCCAGTGAATAGGAGTCATTGCACTGTCCGGCATCAAGTACCCTTGGTATACCCCCAATATCCCCGAGGGGCAGCTTGTTGTACCTGTACTTGGCACAGCCTGCCGTGAGGATAACTGTATCATCGGGAAGCTTTTCAGCAAATTCGGTATAATAGTCCCTGCTTTTCATTCTTCCGTCGCATCCGGCCATCACAAAAAACTTTTTGATGGCACCGCTTTTCACTGCATCAACAATCTTATCTGCCAGTGCAAATACCTGTGCATGGGCAAAACCTCCTGTGATCTCCCCTTTTTCAATTTCTAGCGGTGGCCGGCATTCCCTTGCGTGTTCTATAATTTCTGAAAAATCCTTTTTACCTCCTTTTTCACGGTCGGGTATATGCCTGGCTCCTTCAAGGCCTGAGGCACCTGTGGTGAAGATACGGCCGCCGTATTCTGCACCGCCCGAAGGAGGCACAATACAGTTTGTGGTAAACAGGATCGGCCCGTTGAATGTCTTGAATTCTTCTTTTTGTTTCCACCATGAATTTCCGTAGTTGCCAACAAAATGGCTGTACTTTTTAAATGCAGGATAATAGTTGGCGGGCAGCATTTCACTGTGTGTGTAAACATCCACTCCTGTACCTTCGGTCTGTTCCAGAAGTTCTTCCATGTCTTTAAGGTCGTGGCCGCTTATAAGGATCCCGGGATTATCGCGAGTTCCGATATTTACCCTGGTAATTTCCGGATTACCATATGCCGTTGTATTAGCCTTATCCAGCAGGGCCATGGAGGTAACTCCATATTTCCCGGTTTCCATCACCAGTTCAACCAACTGACCGGAGGTTAGATCATCACGGGTCGTAGCAACCAGGGCTTCCTGCATGAAGCTGTAAAGAGAGGGGTCTTCATGCCCAAGGTTCCATGCATGTTCGGTATATGCGGCCATCCCCTTTACCCCATAGATTATGAGTTCCCTGAGTGAACGCACATCCTCATTCCCGGTAGTCAGAATACCCGCTGCCTCCGCTTTTGCCATATATTCATCTGTTGAGGCGGGCTGCCATGTGGCTGATTCATGAAGCTCACCATGAAATGTTGCACCTTTCTTTTCAAGTTCTCCTTTAAGCTGATCGCGCAGTTGTATTCCCTGCCCGATCATGTTGATAAAAACATTTTGGTTGAAGTTGCCATTGGTTATAGTTGCAAAAAGGGCATCTACAATAAATTTATTGATCTCCGGCTTCTCTATTGCTTCTTTCCTTGCGGCGGTAGAATAGATTGAAAGTCCCTTCAGCGTGTAGATCAGGACATCCTGCAGATTTGCAACGTCATCTGTTTTACCGCATACTCCTTTGATGGTACAACCTGTACCCCTGGCTGCCTCCTGGCATTGATAACAAAACATACTCATAATTAATAATTTGAAAAATTTAAGATTAAAAAATAGATATAAGAACTGAGTGTAATTATAAATTATAACATAGTGCATTTATAAAATGTCGGTCCATGGATTTTAAAGTCAAACAGGTTATGATATCCCACATGGTGATAAGCAATTATTTATTCATTCTTTTCCGGTCGCTGTTAATAAATTAACAATAATTGGCCTTATGAATACCTGACCATGTTGCCATGGGACCTTGCAATCAAGAACTAATTAATGTATTTAGGAATAGTTGTTCAGTGGAAGAATAACCGCATCCGGAAACCCGGTCAGGTAGATAGTGGAATTATCACAAAACTGTCATTTTGCCGAATTTGATTTTTTCCTTTTCTCCCGCACTTCCATCTGCTTTTCCTCCGCTACAAGACCGACAACATTAACACCGATCTGAAAGAAGGTTGCTACTCCGGCAATTGCGAGTATGTAAATAAACAGGACTCCAAAAGGTACCAGGTAAAAGAGGGCAACATTGATAAGTGCCAGCCACACACCGGCACACCATGGGCAGGTAATCAGGGTTTTGACAGAATCACCAAGCCCGGTTCCGCCGAGAGAGCGGACAAAATCACGGAATAATTTGAAGATCCGGTCATATACGATAAGACGGGTCATTCTGTAGGTAGCGATGCAAATAAGAAGCAGATCCAGAAGACTTATATCGCTGATGCTGATATCTTGAGAATCCAGCAAAATTCCGACTCCAATAAGAAAAAGAACGAATACGAATACTGAGATAAAATTCCAGATCTTTTCGGCTTTTGCTGTTTCCATATTTTGTCGGTTATTCAGTCTGTATTCTAAAATTAATTAAAGCCCTGAAATTAGACAAAAATTGACAGATATTTCTATTCCGAAAGCTCTTTCTGATGTCTGGTTCTATATAATACCTGTATCAGGAGGCTTTTTCCTGAATTTTATATGAACAGAACAAAAGGGTTCAGCTATTGTTCAAATCCATTGTTCGTCAAGGATTTCTCCCTTGATCCCTACGGTGACAGATTTTACCGGAACCTTTCTTCCTGCCTGTTGTACTGCCATCGTGGCAAGCTGTTCTATACCAAAACAGCAGGGCACCTCCATTTTCATTACCGTTAGGGTGTTTATTTGTGACTGGCCGATCAGCCGGATGATCTTTTCCAGGTATATCTCTTTGTTTGCATCCAGCTTCGGGCATGCTATTGCAAGGGTTTTGCCTTTAAGATACCGGCCATGAAAATTACCGATTGCATATGCTACGCAGTCGGCTGCCAGCAAAAGGTCGGAACCCTGAAAGTGTGCTGCCGCGGGATTGATAAGATGAAGCTGTAGCGGCCATTGCCGGAGTTGGGAACCTCCCTGGTCAGAAGTATCCATAGCATTTCCGTTGGATTTCTCCTCTGCATCAAAACTCACTGACCTGGATCCCGGACACCCTCCGCCATGGCCCGCCGCCATTACAGGTTGCTGGTGACTGCTATGGCCGTGGCCGGCTGGTTCGTCTGAATGCGAAGAATGGCCGTTTCCGGCATGTGATTTTGCATGTTCGGGGACTGGCTTGTAAAAGTGAACTTCCTGTATGACTTCCCTTACGGGGAATTCAACGTTGCTTTCATTTTCCATAAGGTAATTGACCGCCTGCTTCAGAAACACAAACTCACCGTGGTCTTTAAGGTGCTTCATATGGGCAATTACTACATTGGCACCTTTTTTAACCATTTCCTTCATAACCTCCGGTTCATCATAAGGCTGTGCCTCGCGGACCTCGATTTCCATTGCGTCTTCAGGACAATGGCCGATACATGCGCCCAGTCCGTCGCACATAAGATCACTTATCAGCCTTGCTTTTCCGTCAATTATCTGTAATGCTCCCTCATGGCAGTTTGGAATACACAATCCGCATCCATTACATTTTTCCTCATCTATTTTTATGATTTCCCGCTTCATTTTAAGCTATTTAATATTTAAGCAATTTGATTTATAAAGGTAAATAAGTAATTAAATACCCAAATGTATATATTTTAGAAATTCTGTGCAACAGAAGGGACAAAAAAATTTATTCTGGCAAATAAAATGGAATAATTCTAAATAAGCGATCAGATCAGAATTAGAAAAATAATACTCAATATCAGACATATACTATCCGGACCAGGGCAGCTAACCGGAGGAGCAATAATAATATAATTCTAAATATACTGATCCAGGGTTTGTTTTCTCAGATGCTCCCTGAACTGAAGTGTAAGCTGGTTGGCAACATTGTTCATAATGCATTTATCAAACGGACAGATCTGCTTGTTCAACGGGCATTCGGTTATCTCTATATTTCCCTCTATGGCTTCATATATTTCAAGAAAAGTAATTTCGCCGGGCTTCTTTTTCAGGGAAAAGCCTCCGCTTGGGCCGCGATGCGACAGCAGGTAGTTGTTTTTTGCCAGCCTTTGCATGATCTTGGCAACATGGTGCCTGCTTGCGCCTGTTACCTCGGCAATCTGCAATACGTTCATGGAGGGTTTTGACTTGGCGATCAGTATCATACCATGCAAAGCAATGGATGCTGCCTCAGAAATCGCTAGTACTTTCGACATTGATTATGGATGATTAAGTAATTAAATACTAAAATAGCTAAAATGCAAATAAAAATATTAATTTTCTAATTATCAAAAAAAAAACCGGTTATAATTCAGGCATGTGCGATTTAAAAATTCGTGGTGCGAAAAAAAAGGCGGGGTTAAAGCCGCCTCCTTTGGTCGTGGTCAAGTCCTGGCGGGGCTTTCCCCGGAAGGCATGTGAGATTTAAAAATTCGTGGTGCGAAAAAAAAGGCGGGGTTAAAGCCGCCTCCTTTGGTCGTGGTCAAGTCCTGGCGGGGCTTTCCCCGGAAGGCATGTGAGATTTAAA
>SLGC01000456.1 GCA_007123885.1 Bacteroidales bacterium
CTTCCGCTGATAGCGGGACTGCTTCTTATATGTGCGGCAGTTGCCATAATTACCTCCACGGGCAACAGCTTTTTGATGGCCCCCTCTACCAATCTTACACGTGATATTTTTCAGAGGTTCATCAATCCCGGGGCCGGGGAAAAGCAGGTAGTCCGGGTACAGAGGCTTTGCCTGCTCCTTCTCGGCATCATGGCATATTTGCTGCTCACCCAGTTCCGCACTATTCTGGACATGGCATTTACCGCATATACCATGGTTGGTGCAGGTCTCACTCCCGTGCTGCTTGCCGCCTTCCTCTGGCGCAGGGTTACCTCTGCCGGAGGAGTGGCTTCAATTGCCACAGGAATGGGCGTCACCATTCTGATAACTGTAATAAATTCGATTTTGCCGGAACCATTTATCAGCACAAGCTATATAGTGATCCCGGCTGCGAGTGCATCCATTTTAGTCCTGATAGTTGTTTCCCTGCTAACAAAACCCGATCCCGAGCATAAATGGAAAAGATTCTATACCACAAAAACCTCCCTTGCAGATGCAATCAAGGAACAACAGGAAGCAAAATCCGATGATAGTTAATTAAGATCCGGCAGGCAATTAATCCTGCCCGGCGGAAGATCTTCTCCTGAAGGAATTAAGCCGGAAGTATTTTAGTTAAACCTGTAAACCCGGAGCGTGATCACGTTCCCGCGGGGCTTTGACCGAAAGCATGGGTGTAATAAAATTTTTGCCCGTATTTTATTATTCCCCTGAAAAATCTTTCATTATTTTTTCAATATCCTGCTCGGTCGAGTGAAGTTTTTCCTTACATAGTTTAAGAAGGAAATATGCTCTTTTTACCTTTTCGGAAAGGTCATCAACATCCAGATCTTCGTTTTCGATCTGTTGGAGAATATTCTCAATCTCTGCGATTGCTTCATTATACTTTATTTTATCTTCCATATATATTTTAAATGTCGGGTTGGTTTCAGGTTTATTTCCAATTGCTGCTTCTGTTTATCTTACGGGCTTTATGCTTTAAAACGTCCTGTTGGCAGATCAGATTTTTCCGCCGGTGCTTAATTCAGATCTGCCGGGAAGATTCCCTTCAAGCGGAAGTCTGAACCAGAACCGGCTGCCCTGGCCCGGGTGACTTTTAACTCCTATTTCACCGCCGATTTTTTCCAATATTTCATTGCAAAGAATCAGGCCGTTCCTTTTCCCTTCTTTTCTCACGTATTCCTGAATAATGCCCCTGTCATCCATTGTGAAGAGGTTTTTTTGCATCTCTTCAGGAATTCCGGGTCCTGAGTCATCAATTTCAACAACTGCCAGGTTCTCTTTCAGAGTGGCCGATATGGCCACTTTGCCGCCGGGGGGTGTAAACTTGATGGCATTATCAATCAGGTTTCTTATTACAATAGACAGGATCAGTCTGCCTGAATCAATAATCAGCTGAACAGGCATCCTCCCGGTGACATTAATCTGTTTTCTTTCGGCGTTTATCCTGTTGGAATGTATTTCTGATGTAATCACATTAACAAGATCAATTTTTTCGATCACATAGGGTATATTCCCTGATCTTGCAGTGGAATATTTCAGCAGGTTTTCCAGCAGGTTATACAGATTCTGGGATGACTGGTAAAGAATGGTGATGTTTTTTTGTATTTCAGATTCAGTCATGCTGATGAATCCTGTGGTCAAATTCCTGGAATATTCAAGCAGATCGTAAAAGGGATTTTTCAGCTCATGCGCCATCAGGTAAAAGAAATTGTCTTTTGTGGAATTAAATTGCCCGAGCTGCTTTATCGAGTTGCTGAGTTTATTGTTCAGGTTGTTCAATTCTTTAGTTTTCATTTTAATTAACCGGTTGGACTTCCTGATCCTGATATACCTGTAAATAACAGCACTATTTAGCAACAGCAGCACTGTTATCAGGATCATGGTCAGGTTCCCGGTGTTCTCAAACATTATTGCAAAATTACATTACCAGGCAGTATGCCGTTTTTATTTTGGGAATGGTAAAGGAAAATGTACTGCCTTTACCAGGTTCGCTTGCCAGGGACAACGCACCACCGTTTTTTTCAATAAATTCCTTACATATTATAAGCCCCAGGCCGGATCCTTTTTCATTTTCTGTTCCGGTTGTGGTATAACTGCTGGCAAGATTAAAAAGCTTCTTCTGCTCATTTTCGCTGATGCCTGTTCCGGTGTCCCACACAGAAACCCTGAAGCACTTTTCTTCTTCAACCATTCTGACCGATACTTTTCCGTTTTTTGGGGTAAATTTTATCGCATTATTGAGCAAATTGCGTAAAACAGTTGCCATCAGGTTTTTATCAGCCATCACTTTTATACCGGGATGGATATCCGTTTCAAGGATTATTTTTTTTCTTTCAGCAGTAGCATAAGCATTATTAATCTCATTTTTTACCAGATCCAGAATTTCAAACTCACCGGGAGAATAAATGATATTACCGGTCTGGTTTTTCGACCATTCAAGAAGATTTTCAAGTAAAAGGTATAGATTGGCAGATGATTTATTTATAATATCGAAATAAGTAAAGACCTGTTCCCGGGAAAGGTTCCCGGAATCCTCGTGAAGGATCTCAGTGAAGCCCAGAAGTGCATTAAATGGATTTTTAAGATCATGCACAATGATTGAAAAAAGCTTGTCCTTGGTGCTGTTGAGCCTGACCAGATCCTGTTCTGTTTGGGCAAGTTCGCTGGCTCTCTTTTCAAGCTCCCGGTTTTGTGCCAGAATGAGCGGCTGCAATTTCTTTTCCCTGTAATAAAGAACGAGAAACACCATTATAAGGATGATTAAAAACAATATGCCTGTATGGAGTAAAAGCATAACCTGCTGTTCTCTGGGTTTCGATGACTATATTTTTCACGGAACTACCGCTCCCTGCTTCCGGTCATTTTTTTAAAGTATATCTTATCAATATATGAACTGATGACCGGATACAGCTCTTTTTAAATATGCCCAGATTCCTAAAGGGCTTTTTTGTTATTGGCGGTGCCTGTTACCCTGCTTTCTACCCGGCCGTCAGCCAGTCTGGTATCCAGTATGTCGCCTGTTTCTATTTCCCTGATGCTTTTTATTATCCTGCCCTCCTTATGAACCAGGGCAAATCCCTTTTTAAGGATGTTTTCAGGATCAACCAGAACCATGGTATTATTCAATAATTCAAGCTTGCCGTGTAGTTTTCTAAGCAATTCTTTTGTTTTACCCGGCAGGATCCGGCTCCTGATATCATTTTCATGTCTTTTCAACATGGAAAGATAATTTTTCAATATGAACCCTAAACCTGAATGGACAGAATCCAGTTTATGTTTGTTTGACCGGATGAAACCGGTTGCTGACATCGAAAGAGCCATTCCTTTTGTTCTCAGGTATCTCTGTTTTTTTTCGAAATTATCTGTTATGGATAAGGGCACCTCTTTCTGCAGGGAATTCAGGGATTGACGTTTCTGATCAAGAATGCGTGAAACTCCGCCGGTCAGCTTTGCGGAAAGACCGGAAATTTTCAGATCCAGATCGCCGAATTTTCCTATCAGGAATTCAGCAACTGCTGTAGGTGTTTTCAGATCTGTGTTTGCCACCATTCCTGCTATCATCCTGTCCCTTTCATGTCCTATACCTGTGATGACCGGCAAAGGAAGCTGGGCTATATGCGCCGCTATTTCATAGCTGTCGAAGCTGCTGAGATCGGAGGCTGACCCGCCCCCCCGCAGAATTACAACCACATCGTACAAGTGTTCATTTTCAAATATAGCTTCCAGTGCGCCTGTAATTGAACTGACGGTGAATTCACCCTGCATAACGGCCGGAAACAGAGTAACCCGAAACCGGTATTTTGCGGGATTATTATTTATCTGATGGATAAAATCCTCGTACCCGGCTGCCCCGGGTGAAGAAATAACAGCGATGCGCGATGGCAACAGAGGGAAAGGCAGTTCCCTGTTCATGCCGAATATTCCTTCCTGTTCGAGCTTTCTGATGGTTTCGGCCCTTTTTCTCTCCAGATCCCCAAGGGTATATACCGGGTCAATATCCTTGATATTGAGGGTAAGTCCGTATACTTCATGAAATTCCACACAAACCTCAACAAGTATCATCATTCCCTTTTTGAGGCAACTGGAGGTGGAGGTCTCAAAATAGGTTTTAAGCATACGCCACGTATATGCCCATATAGTGGCACGTGATCTGGCTATTATCCGGTCATGATCCTTATCCTTTTCTACAAGTTCAAGGTAACAGTGGCCATTGTTTTCCCTTAATTCGTTTATTTCTGCTGCCAGCCAGTACCTGCCCGGAAATGAATCATCAATTGCTTTCCCGATCATCCGCGACAGTTCAAGAAGGGTATATTTTGCTCTTTCCATGTGCCGTAAATTAATTAGGAGGGCTTATTCCATTTGCCGGGGCTTTTTCCCCGAAACCACAACAACGATTTCTCCTTTTACCCTTTTTTCTCCAAAATAGATGCTCAATTCCCCGAGGCTGCCTCTTACTGTTTCTTCATGAATTTTTGTCAGCTCACGTGAAACAGAAGCCCCACGATGCGGACCAAAAGCTTCGGCCAATTCCACAAGAAACCGGTGCAGGCGGAACGGTGATTCATAAAATATCATTGTCCTGGTCTCTTCAACCAGTTTATCTATTTGTTTTTTCCTTCCTTTCTTATGCGGCAAAAACCCTTCAAAACAAAATTTGTCGGAAGGAAGACCGCTGTTAACCAGTGCCGGAATAAATGCAACTGCCCCGGGCAGACATTGTACTTCAATTCCCAGATTGATACATGTTCTGACAAGCAGGAATCCCGGGTCGGAAATTGAAGGGGTGCCGGCGTCAGTAACCAGGGCTACTGTTTGTTCCCCTGCAATTCTTCCGGCAATGGACTCCACGATTTTATGTTCGTTATACTGGTGATAAGACTGCAATTGGTTTTCAATGCTGTATTTTTTTAGTATTATACCTGTTTTCCTGGTATCCTCTGCAAGAATAAGATCAGCGGTTTTCAATACATTCAATGCCCGCAATGTGATATCTTCAAGATTGCCGATAGGAGTGGGCACCAGGATGAGTTTTCCCATAATGAAACAAGTTATCCTGCAGGATGTTTTCTGCTGACAAGGTTCATCAGTTTTTGAACAATATCATTTTTCTCGTCAAACGAATATTTATTTTTCAGAATATCCAGTGCATCCCTATAGGATGCGGAATTGTTCAGGTCATCAATACACCCATTGTATTTCTCAGAATTTCCCTTGAAAAGTTCCTTGATAAAGAGGAATTTTTCATTCAGGCCGATTGAATTTTTCAGATCTGTTATTGGCCTGGCCTGTAATCTGTCAGTAAGATCCTTTCTTGTTTGCTTTTTGGCAATTGCCTGATTGATATATGTTTGTGTAGAAAGATATTTATCTGCAACGGTTTCAATTTCCGGACCCTTTTTTTGTCCCCTGCTCTGCTCTTCCGGTGGAGCCGTGGAAGATCCAGCACCTGAGTCAGGTTCCTCCGGGGGTTCTGTTTCAAACTCAAGATCTGATTTGATTTTCCTCTCTTCCCTGACAGGTGCCTGACTATCCTTATCTGCCGGAGGTTCTTTTCCCCCTGTCTCTTCTTTGTGCTCAAGTCCCCTATAAGGTTTTTCCGTCTTTTCATCTTCCCTCTCATCCTTTTGTTCAGGTCTTTCGTGTGGTTTTTCCATCTCTTCCTCTTCTCCTATTTCTTCCTTATGTTCAAGTCCTTTATAAGGTTTTTCTGTCTTTTCCTGTTCCCTTTCAACCTTATGCCCGGGCTTTTTATCAATTTCTTCCCCGGACATTTCCTGTTCCCTTTCTTCCTTCATTTCCGGTCTCTCATCCCGCTCCGTTTGCGGGCCTTCACCAACATGGTTGGATTCTTTTTCCATCAGTCGACCGGGCATTATCTCTTCAGCCTCATAGATCTCGTCATCCTCCAAGGGATCCGGATCTGAGGGTACAACAGGTTGACTCTTTTCCTCCGGTTGTTTCTTTTCGCCGGGTTCGGCCGGTCCTTTTCCACCGATCTTTTGCAGTATATCATTCAACTGCCTGGTTTTTTCAAGGGCAAGTTCTATATCGATACTGGAGAATTTATCCTCACTCGTAATTTGCCGTATAAGAAGTTCCAGTTCCCTGAGCTTGTAGTTCAGGCGTTTTTTTAAACTTTCAGGATACATAAGCTATTAGCTGTTGATGTTGCATTTGATTATTTTTGTAAAATTAATAATTAAAAAGAAAGCAATCCAGATGTTTTCTAAAATAAAAAAAAGTGGTGCAGACCGGATCATCTTTATCGTGTTTTCCGGAATGTTAGTAAAATTTCAACCACTAAACCCGGTCTGATGGCAGAATACAGTATTGAGCAGATAGCTGCAGCATGTCAGGGTCAACTGTATCAGAATTCCGAAAATCAGGTTGTCAGGCATCTGCTGACCGACAGTCGTAAATTCTCTTTTCCGCGGGACTCTGCATTCTTCGCAATCAAGGGGGAACGCCACGATGGTCATAATTATCTCGGAGATTTGTTCCTTCAGAATGTCAGGAATTTTATAGTCAGCACTATGCCTGGTGATCTTTCTGCTTTCAGGGGAGCAAATTTTATCCTGGTTACCGATACCATCCGCGCCCTTCAGCAGGTTGCCGCCATGCACCGTTCATTTTACCGGCTTCCGGTAATCGGAGTAACCGGAAGCAACGGAAAGACCATATTGAAGGAGTGGTTATACCAGTTATTGCAGAAGGAGAGGATGGTGGTCCGCAGTCCGAAAAGTTATAATTCGCAGACCGGAGTCCCTCTTTCCGTATGGCAGATAAAATCCCATCACGAGATAGCCGTTTTTGAGGCGGGAATCTCCCGGCCGGGTGAAATGAAAAATCTTGAACCGGTAATTAAACCTGATACAGGCATCATTACAAATATCGGTGACGCTCACCAGGAATACTTCAGGGACAAGGGACAAAAACTGGCAGAAAAGCTTCTTCTTTTCAGTAATTCCGATGCACTTGTCTATTGCAAAGATCATAAACTTATTGATCAATATGTAAAACATTCCGGCAGCTTTACCGGTATCCGCCTGTTTACCTGGTCTGCTTCGGACAATGCAGATCTTGTTATTGATACGGTTAAACGAAAGTCGAAAAATACCACAATCAGGGCAACATATAAAAACAGAGACATAGCAATTACTATTCCCTTTATTGACCAGGCTTCTATAGAAAATGCCACTCATGCGTGGGCCCTCATGCTGCTGCTTGGCTACCCCAATGAACATATTGCCGGGCACATGAGGAAGCTTACCGTTGTAGCCATGAGGATGGAACAAAAACACGGGATTAACAATTGTATTATAATAAATGACAGCTATAATTCGGATCCCGGTTCTTTTGAAATAGCACTGGATTTTCTTTCCAGGCAAAAGGGTTATAAGAAAAAGACAGTTATCCTTTCAGACATGTTCCAGACAGGAAAATCTCCCGGCAACCTTTACAGGGAGGCAGGCGAGCTTCTGACCCGTGAAAAAACGGATCATCTGATCGGAATCGGAGATAATATAAAACATATAAAAGAACATTACCCGGGTCAGGCTGATTTTTATAGTTCAACCGATGAATTTATCACACAGTTCAACCCGGCAGATTTTTTTAATGAGGCTGTCTTGCTAAAGGGATCCCGTGAATTTGGATTTGAACGTATCTCATTACTGCTTGAAGAAAAGGCACATGCTACTGTTATGGAGATCAACCTCGACAACCTGGTCAGGAATTACAATTATTTCAAGTCACTGGTAGATCAGAGAACAAGGATAATGGCTGTGGTAAAAGCCTCTTCATACGGGAGCGGAAGCTATGAGATCGCAAACGTATTGGCCTACAATCTCATCGACTATCTTGCCGTGGCTTTTTTTGATGAAGGTGTGGGGCTGCGCAAGGCGGGTATCAATGTTCCCGTCATGGTAATGAATCCCGGGGTGGACAGTTATTCAAGAATGGCTGGTTATAAGCTTGAACCTGAGATCTATAGTTTTTCCGGATTGAAGCTGTTTATTCAGAAAATGCAGCAAGCCGGGATCAAGGGATATCCCGTTCATATTAAACTGGATACCGGGATGTACAGGCTCGGATTTTCAATGATGGAGCTTCCCGGGCTTGCCGGTGTCTTAAAAAATTCGGATAGTGTCCGGGTTAAATCACTTTTCTCACATCTGGCAGCCAGCGATGATCCGATGCATGATGAATTTACACTTGAACAGATCAGGCAGTTCGGGATAATGTCAGATAAAATTTGTGCTCAGCTTGATTATCCGATATTACGGCACATTTTGAATTCTGCCGGAATAGAACGTTTTCCCGGGGCACAGTATGATATGGTGCGGCTGGGGATAGGATTGTACGGGGTTAGTGCCATCGAAAACAACAGGCTGGCGAATGTCAATACTTTCAGAAGTATTATATCACAGATCAAAAAGGTGCCCCGGGGGCATACAATTGGATATGCCAGGGCTTACAGGGCAAAGGAGGATACCAGGATCGCAATAGTCCCCGTCGGTTATGCTGATGGCCTGGACAGAAAGCTTGGAAACGGCAGGGGAAAAATGGTAGTAAACGGTAAGCCTGCCCCTATTGTGGGGAATATATGCATGGACATGTGCATGCTTGATATTAACGGGATCCTTGCCAGGGAGGGTGATGAGGTTATTATTTTTGGCGAAGAAAATCCCATTTCCTATATTGCAGAGTCTTTGTCGACTATTACATATGAAGTCTTGACCAACATTTCCAGCAGAGTTAAACGTATTTACGTTCAGGAATAAATAATCCCATGCCCGCAATTTCAGCAACTGTAATTACATTCAATGAGGAAAAAAACATAGGAAGATGCCTGGATTCCCTTGCAGGGGTTGCAGATGAGATAGTTGTGGTCGATTCTTATTCAACTGACCGGACTGCTGAAATCTGCAGCCGGTATGATATCAGGTTTGTTCAGAACGAATTCCCCGGCCATATCCAGCAGAAAAACTTCGCTGTTTCCCTGACCAGCCATCCACTGGTTTTGTCGCTCGATGCTGACGAGGTGCTTTCTCCCGAATTAAGAAGTTCAATTCTTCATGCGAAGGAGAACTGGAAATATGATGGCTACTACTTTCAACGATTGAATAACTACTGCGGGGAATGGATAAGGCATACAAGCTGGTATCCCGACTTCAAGCTCCGGCTGTGGGATAAAAGAAAGGGGAGATGGGGCGGTCTGAACCCCCATGACAAGGTTGAAATGGAAAGCGGATCTGAAATATCAAGGATGAAGGGTCATCTCGAACATTATTCATATAGTTCGGTATCGGAACACATAACCCGTGTAAACAGGTATTCAGATATTGCTGCCCGGGCATATCATGAAAAAGGTATTACTTCAGGTACCTTTAAGGTAATATTCAACCCTCTCTGGAAGCTGTTCAGGGAAATTGTGGTAAAAACCGGGTTTATGCAGGGCTACTATGGGATTGTTATTAGCGTCATCCTGTCATTTGAGACTTTTCTTAAATATGTAAAGCTAAAACAGCTACAGAACAGTAAACCCTGAAAACGGTCTGATGCCATTCAGGGGCGGCCTGTTACCGGGAAAGAGAGAAATAAAATCAACCATGTTCACTGATTTTTTCCAGTTGCTGCAAGTCATTTATTTTAATTTTCCTTCCCTCGATCGATATGACATTTTCAGAAGCGAAATTTGACAATGTGCGTATCGCATTCGATGTTGTCATGTTGGACAGGTTGGCAATATCCTCCCGTGACAGATATATTTTAATGGTCTGGTTATCCGGCTCCATTCCGTAGGTATCCTTTAAAAAAATCAATGATTCTGCAAGCCTTCCCCTTATGTGTTTTTGGGTAAGGGTTACAGTACGGCTGTTGGAAAAACCAAGTTCAGTAGCAAATGAACGAATTATGCTCAGCGATAATTCGGAATTTGTCCGTAGCACCTGGAAAAGCGGTTCCTTATTGATTATGCATATTGTAGAATCTTCAATTGCCAGTGAGGTAGCCATATAATTCTCCTCTGCAAAAAGTGCCCGGTAACCAATAAATCCCACGGGTCTTGCCATACGCACGATTTGTTCCCTTCCTCCAATACCTTCCTTGAATATTTTGACTTTGCCGGCAGAAAGGCATATGAGTCCGGTAGGCTTTTCGCCTTCACGGTAAATGATTTCTCCTTTACGGAAAAGCAGACAAGTGTGTTTCCTGGAAAGGATCTGCTTATCTTCCGGATCAAGATTGTAGAAAATTGAATTTGCATTGTTAATACAATGGCTGCATATATTGGTACTCATGTTAGAAAGAAAATGAAAACCTTTTAATTAAACGTAAAGAATCCCCAAGATATTAAAAATATCGAAGGAATACCGGTTTTATTGTATAACATATAATATATCCTTTGGATTATAATCGGGCAACCAGCGGTATTCTCCTTCCATAGCCGAAAGATTTTGAACTGACCCTCAATATGGGGGGGAATTGTTGTCTTTTATATTCTGATGAATTTACCATGTTTACTACCTCTTTGACAAGTTCGACTTCAAACCCTTCATCAACAATCCCGGCAATATCATTCTGATGTTCAATGTACCGGAACAGTATTTTATCAAGTATTTCATATTCCGGCAGGGAATCCGTATCCTTCTGGTCTTTCTTTAATTCGGCACTTGGCGGCCTGGTTATCGTGCTTTCCGGTATTATGATCCGGTTACGGTTAATGTAATGGGCAAGTTCATACACCTGGGATTTGTACAGATCGCCGAGGACCGATAATGCTCCTGCCGTATCTCCGTATAATGTGGAATAACCTGTTGCCAGTTCGCTCTTGTTGGATGTATTAAGCAGGATTAACCCGAACTTGTTTGCCAGTGACATTAGAATGGTACCCCTGATTCTGGCCTGTATGTTTTCTTCTGTTGAATTTTCAGGCAGATCATCAAAAACAGGCTTTAGAGTTTGACTGAAAGAATTAATAAGATTGTCGATTGGAATCTCATCCAGGGAAACATTCAGGTTCCCGGCCAGTTTCTTTGCATCAGCACCGGAAAGTTCTGATGTGAATTCTGATGGTATGAAAGCACAATGGACATTTTCATGTCCCAGGGCTTCTGCAGCAAGCACGGTAGTCACCGCTGAATCCAATCCGCCTGAGAGGCCGATCAATGCCCTGGTAAAGCCCGTTTTGATAAAAAAATCCCTTATACCCAAAACAAGAGCCTGGAAAATCAATTTTATGGCAGGAGTTGCAGCTGTATTGGTTCCATGAGCCGGTGTTTCCATTACCTCGTTCAGCCCGTATATCTGGAAGTCCTCTTCAAATCTGGCAGATTGGTCAAACAGCTCGCCTTTGGCATTTACAACAAGTGAGCCTCCTTCAAAGATCAGATCGGTATTTGCACCGACCTGGTTTACCATAAACACAGGCAGGTTATATTTTTCTGCTGTTCGGGCAAATACATCTTTTTTTTCCTGGACTTTTGTGTATGCAAAGGGTGAGGCTGAAATATTAATTAAAAAATCGGGCTGCAGTGCCATGAGCTTTTGCACCGGATCAATGGAGTATAGTTTTTTGTTGAAAAAATCGTTGTGAAAAACCTGCTCAAACCACAGATCTTCACAAATGGTCAATGCTATCCTTTTTCCCTTGTATTCAACTATATCAAAATTCCTGTTTGGTTCAAAATACCGGAATTCATCAAATACATCATAATTTGGCAGCAATGTTTTGTGATGGATGCTCCGGATTTTCCCGTCAGCAAGAAAATAAGCCGAATTATAAAGGTTCTTGCCTTCTTTTTCAGGATTAAAGGAGGGTGATCCAATTACCGCACCAATATCCGTGCATATTCTGGCGATGTTTTCAATTGCCTGGTGGCATTCTGATGTGAATTCCCTGTAAGTCAGCAAATCCAGCGGAGGATAGCCGCAAATTGCCATTTCGGGGAATACAATAAGATCGGCATTAAATTGCTGGGCCTTTTTTATGCAAAAAACAATTTTTGTAGTGTTTTCCTCAATATTTCCGACATGCATATTTAACTGGGAAAGAGCTATTTTCATATCATTCTGTTTAAATATGTTTGGCAAAAGTGTAAAAATCACTACTTCATGAACCCCGGACGTAAGTTTAAAACAGTATTCCCAGTCTTAGTGCAATTGAATTCAACAGGGCCTTGTATCCTGGATTTGTCATAATATCTATAAACCTGTGCTTGTACTCAATCCCGCCTACAACGGCAGTTTGTCCGCCAAGGGAATATTGTATGCCTGCCGAGAAGTTGTATGAAAAAATGAAAGGTTCTATTTCATTTTCAAGACTTTCATTTTCAATTCGATGAGCAGGAATATCGGCATTTGACCTGATATTGAAATGAGCTGTCGATCCAAGTTTTACGAAAACAGTAGTATAACCTATCTCCCTTGTTGTAAATTTCATGCCGAGCGGAAGGTTTACATAATGAAGCCTGTATATCACTGTATTTCCCGGATCAATATTTTGGGTAAAATCCTGGAACTGTATGGGGAATGATTGCTGGAATTTCAATCGTCCTCCCAGGTTATTAATGGAAAGTCCGGTGGAGAATGCATAATTTTCACTGAAAAAGTAGTCCATTTCAAATCCTGCATCGATTCCGGCCCTGATACCATCGCTTTCAATCATCCTGTTTACCGGCCTCAGCCAGGTTATCTGGGGATCGGCAAATGCTGTGAACCTGATACCCTGCCCGGAAGAAAGTAGTGGTAAGAGCGTTAAGATGAGAACAAGGAGGCATTTCATTTTTATATCTCGTGTTTTTAAGGTCATGTAAATGTCATATATGATGATTTCCCCTGTATTCACTGCTTTCAGAGGTGGTAATTCCGGCAATTATAACGGCAGGCTTATGTATTTACATATCTGCCTCTTTTAATTAACAAACTTCACTGAGCCAAAATTAATATCCTTTTTGGAAAAATGCTTGTGAATAATATGATGATGCAACAATTTAACAAAAATTTTATCTTTACGGCAGGATGTTGACTGGCAAAAACAGTTAAAGCCAAAATTAAATAAAAATTTCATTTGATGCAGGTTCGCTCTTTAATGAATTCGTCTTTTATTTTTCTGTTAGTGATTTTATTTGCCGGCAGTTGTACTTCCGGTCCAAAAAATATCAACCTTGATGAAATTGACCTTGAGATTAAAATACTGAGACTGGACAGGGATATTTTCACAATTGATCCTGATAGTATCTATTACCACCTTCCCGCTATCAAGGAGAAATATGGCGAATTCTTTAAAATCTACAATAACCTTATCATACGGATCGGAAATCCGGGTTCTGAAGCATACAGGCAGTCTCTCAGTAGATTCCTTAACGATTTTGATATTTACAGCCTCAAAAATGAAAATGAAAAAATATTTCCCGACCTGGAAAATATTGAGCAGGAAATCGAAACCGGGTTCAAATATTTTTCCCACTATTTCCCGGGATACCCTGTTCCCCGCATCTACACTTTCATATCAGGTTTCAACCAGTCAATCGTTGCTGCTGAAAACATACTGGGAATAGGACTGGACAAATATCTTGGAAGAGATCATTATTTCTATTCACAGATGCAACTCCCCATGTTCAGGAGAACCAACATGTATCCTGAAAAAATACCGGCCGACTGTATGATTGGCTGGGCAATGACAGAATTTGAGTTCTCGGGTTCGGACAATTTGCTTGGCAATATGATATATCACGGTAAAATGCTTTACTTTGCCGAAAGCGTACTTCCCCACCAGCATGATACCCTGATAACAGGTTTCACATCCGACCAGCTTGAATGGTGCGGGAGAAATGAGAGAAATATGTGGACTTACCTGATAGAAAACAGGCTTTTGTTTTCAACCGATGCCCGGACAATAAACAGTTACATTAATGAAGGACCATTCACTTCAGGTTTTTCGCGCAACTCCCCGGCCAGGGCTGCCGTCTGGACAGGGTGGCAGATTGTCAGATCCTATATGCAGAGGAACAATCACCTAACCCTGGAGGAGCTGATGCTTGAAACAGATTACCAGGCAATATTGAATAAAGCACGCTACAGGCCCTGAAATTCGCGTAACTTTTTGTATCTTTAATATAAGAGGGAAAAACCAGTTGAATAAAATCAATAAGAGTGCTGGATCATCATAAAACATCCAATTATCTAAATATAACCATAAGAAAAGGGAGATGGACAAAGAAAATTTTACTATAATCAATTATTTATTAACCATATTCAAAAAAGAAAAATGAAATCAGATATTGAATTGGCCCGCGAGGCAACGTTGAAGCCCATATCCGAAATTGCTGCCGAACTTGGCATACAAGAAGACGATCTCGAACTCTATGGCAGGTATAAGGCAAAAATACCGCTAAATTATCTTAGTCAGGAAAAGATCAAAGACAAGACCCTCATCCTGGTTTCTGCGATATCCCCCACTCCTGCCGGGGAGGGTAAAACTACCGTGTCGATAGGTCTTTCCCAGGGACTTAACCGGATAGGCAAAAAGTGCACTGTAGTATTGAGAGAACCATCGCTCGGACCGGTATTCGGTATTAAGGGTGGTGCTACAGGAGGGGGTTATTCCCAGGTTCTCCCCATGGAGGATATAAATCTTCATTTTACGGGCGATTTTTCTGCCATTGAAAAAGCCAATAATCTTCTATCCGCCTTGATTGACAATAACATCCAGAGCAAAACACGCAGCCTGGGGATCGATCCGCGTACCGTAACCTGGAAAAGGGCGATAGATATGAATGACCGCTCCCTTCGCCATATCATTGTAGGTCTTGGCGGAACACTCAGTGGCGTTCCCCGGGAAGGAGGATTTAACATTACCGCGGCCTCGGAAATTATGGCTGCATTATGCCTGGCTGAGGACCTTCCTGATCTGAAAAAAAGAATGGGAAATATATTTATTGGATTTACCCATGACAGAAAGCCTGTATTTGCACGGGATCTGGGCGCTCACGGTGCTATGACGGCATTGATGAAAGATGCCATCAAGCCCAATCTTGTACAGACTATGGAGGGTACCCCTGCAATAATACACGGCGGTCCTTTTGCGAACATTGCCCAGGGAACTAATTCGGTAATTGCTACGAAAATGGGACTGGCACTTTCGGATTATGTGGTAACTGAAGCCGGTTTTGGTTTTGATCTGGGCGCAGAAAAGTTTTTTGATATCAAATGCGGCTATTCGGGTCTTTCACCTAAAGCTGTTGTCCTGGTTGCCACTATCCGGGCACTGAAATATCATGGGGGGGCGTTGCTGACAGATCTTACCACACCCAATACAGAGACTCTGAAAAAGGGTTTGGCCAACCTGGAAAAACATATTGAAAACATTCAGGCATTTGCCATCTGTGCGGTTGTTGGCATAAACAGGTTCGCAACAGACTCTGATGAGGAAATTGAAATTGTAAGGGATTATTGTAAAAATATGGGAATTGATGCAGTGGTGGCCGATGTCTGGGGCAAAGGGGGTGAGGGAGCAGTTGAGCTTGCCGAAACGGTAAGCCGGGTGGCTGCCAGATGCAAGAATGTATTCAAACCCATGTATGAATGGGAATGGGATATTCCAAAAAAAGTTGAAACTGTTGCCAAAAAGATTTATGGTGCCAATGCCGTTGATTTTACCAAAAAAGCTAAATCGGATATTGAGAAGATCAGGAAACTTGGTCTTGAGAAATTGCCCATATGCATAGCCAAAACACAGAAATCACTTTCAGATAACCCCGATCTTCTGGGAAGGCCTAAAGATTTTATTGTAACTGTACGGGAGATAGAAATTGCGGCCGGTGCCGGTTTTGTTATTCCCATAACCGGTGACATTATGCGGATGCCCGGTCTTCCTGCCGCACCGGCAGCTGAAAATATCGATATTGATGACCAGGGCAATATAACCGGGCTGATCTGAAAAACCGGTTAAATTTCTTCTGTAAAAACAAGAGTCAAAATTTCGTGAAAAAGTTACAAAATTTTGACTGACAGAAGGAACCGCTTCGCTTTAACTTATCCTTAACAGGGAAGTAAATTGATTATCATGAAATTTATTAATCAGTTATCCGGTACTAATGCATTTCAATCCGTTGAATCCTCATGCAGATTAGACAATTCTTTGCAAAGTATGGTGGATGAGGATTTCCCATGAATTACACATCAGACTGGCATTACTCAGCGTTTAGGTATAACATGTGTAATCGACGAAGTCAATTTTTTTCA
>SLGC01000166.1 GCA_007123885.1 Bacteroidales bacterium
AAAATATTAATAGTATAGGCCATTGTGTCGGCTCCATTTAACGATTATACCGATCGTTCTCTTTAAATTCCGTGTGGAACAACCACATGAAATACGGGTGGTTCACAATATAGCCCTTACCATGCGGAATTTCCCGTTTATATCCTTCTTGAATTCAACCTCTGAATACATAAACCTGTTTAATAGTTCTTCAATCGCACCGGCCTTATTTTCATTTATCTCGAAAAAAAGTTTCCCGCCGGGGTTCAGAATGTCCCTTCCCAATGAGGCTATTGCCTCGTAATACTTCAAAGCCTGCATATCCGGAACAAACAGTGCTTCAACAGGTTCAAAATGAAGAACGTTTTTCTCTATCAACCGTTTCTCAGATTCGGTCACATATGGGGGATTGCTTACAATTATATCAAATTTTCGCGATTTTACATCCCCAGGATAAAAAATATCTTCCACTATAAATTCAATATTTGCATTTAAAATGCGGGCATTATACGAAGCAATTTCCACAGCTTTATCAGAAATATCTGTAGCAGTGACGTTTGATAGCGCCAGATTTAATGCAAGAGCTATGGCAATGCAACCGCTTCCGGTACCGATATCAATGATAGTTACAGGAAATTTATCAGTATCATCGATTATCCATTTTACAAGCTCCTCTGTCTCCTGCCTTGGAATTAATACATTGGGATTAACTTTGAATTTAAAACCGTAAAACCAGGCTTCACCAAGGATATATTGAATGGGCTTGCAGGAAAGGAGTTGATTAACTACATCTTTTATTTGAAAAAACTCAGATTTAGATAATTTTGTAGTGCTCTTTAAAATTATATCTGTTTTGGAAAAATTAAGAACGTTTTCAAAAATAAGTTCTGTAATTCCCTGAATTTCCCCGGGGGGATAAAGATCTTTAAGTTTATCCTTTATAAAAGACATTAAATCACTAACAGTTGATTCCTGATACATTTCCAAAGATTAAAAATTTTGGGCAATAATATGCAAACAAATAAAAAAAATCAATGACAGGATACACCCAGGATGAAAAATTTATGCTGCGCTGCCTGGACCTTGCACTTCAGGGGAATGGACTGGTAGCCCCAAATCCTATGGTCGGCGCAGTGTTGGTGCATGACCGGAATATCATAGGAGAAGGTTTTCACCATGGTTTCGGTAAAGCACACGCTGAAGTCAATGCACTTGAGAAATTCAATAATGTTGCATTGCCCGACCGTTCCTGTCTTTATGTCAATCTTGAACCATGCTCCCATCATGGTAAAACACCACCCTGCACCGATCTCATTATTAAAAAAAAGATATCCAGAATTGTAATAGGAACTATTGATCCCAATATTCTTGTTGCCGGCAAGGGAAAAGCTATTTTACAAAATAACGGTGCGGAAGTTATTACCGGTATTCTTGAAAAGGAATGCAGGCATATTAACAGGCGGTTCTTTTCATGGCACCAGAAACAGAGGCCATACATAATACTGAAATGGGCCCGGTCTGCTGATGGATTTATCGACTTTGACCGTCCGGCAGATGCACCTGTCGGGCCAAATTGGATTACATCGCTTACAGCAAGAACCCTTGTCCATAAATGGAGATCGGAGGAACAGGCTATTCTGGTTGGAACAAATACGGTGAAGAAGGATAATCCAATGCTCAATGTAAGGTACTGGTCAGGGAATGATCCGCTAAGGATAATAATTGATCGCCGGCTAAGCCTTGGAAAAAACTCACATGTTTTTGACAATTCCCGGAATACCGTTGTTTTTACTGAGACCGGGTGGCCGGAAAAACCCGAAACGACGGCTGCAGTTCAAAAACAAAAACCAACCCGAACGATTACATCCACAGTCAACCATGAGACTTCAGGCAAAACACAGGACCCGACAAGCACCAGGTATGTAAACATAAATTTTGATCAAGCAGTTGAATTACAGATACTCGATTTTCTTTACAGGGAAAACATACAGTCAGTTATTATTGAAGGTGGTGCTTTTACGCTTAACAGCTTCATCAATAAGAACCTGTGGGATGAGGCAAGGATATTTACAGGAACCGTCTTATTCAGAAAAGGGATAAGATCACCTGAAATAACAGGAACAGAAATTTGCAGCAGGCAGACCGGTAACAGTATACTTCAGGTTATATATAATAATTCCGGCTTATGATTTTTAAAATATTTACTGCACTCTCGATTGTTAACCATGCATACTTACCCTTGTCAACGAAATTGCTGCCTCAAGGCTGCAATTCACAGGTCATGCACTCTTCTTAAATTTTTCTGCCCGAGTCTTATTGCTAATTGGCTTCAAGGATCCTGAAAAACTTTCAGCATATTGAGAAAAAAATTGCTGCCTTGAGGCAGCAATTCACAGGTCATGCACTCTTCTTAAATTTTTCTGCCCGAGCCTTATTGCTAATTGGCTTCAAGGATCCTGAAAAGTTCGTCAAGCCGGGGAGTAAGAATAATTTCAGTACGCCTGTTCCTGCGCCTTGCTTCGGATGTTTGTGCGGGATCAAGAGGCATATGTTCGCCCCTTCCGGCAACCAGTAGTCTCTGAGGATCAATGGTGGTACCATCCAGCAGAATGCGCACAATTGAAGTTGCTCTCAGCACACTGAGGTCCCAGTTATCATGCATCCGTGCTCCGGATATTACAGGCACATCATCAGTATGGCCCTCTATCATGATATTGATATCGGGATTATCCTCAAGGACACTGGCAAGATCACGCAGTGCCCGCTCACCGGCCGGATCCACCACTGTACTGCCTGTCTGGAACAGCAGCCTTTCCTGGAGCGAAACGTACACTTTCCCGTTTCTCTCATATACACTCAATCCCTGTCCTTCAAATCCCCTCAATGCAGAAGCTATCGTGTTATGCAATGCATTTACCAGTGAATCCTGACGGGCAAGAACACCTTCCAGTTCCATAAGCCGGGCATTTCTCTGTTCCAGATCGTCCTGCATACTGCCAAGGACTTCCTCTTTCCGGGTAAGGTCACGTTCAATTTCTTTAAGGCGATCTTCCCTTGTAATCAGGTCCTTCTGTGTTTCCTGAAGTTGTTGCAAGAGACGGGTGGTTTCACGTGCACTACCTTTAAGAACAGCCTCTTGTGCCTCCTGAAGATCATCGAATTGTCTTCTCAGCCGTTCAAGTTGAGCACTGGTATTTCTGAGTGTTAACGCCCTGATGGTGCTGTCGTTGATGAGCTGCTGTATTTCCCTTTTCATTACATCCATGCCGGCTTCAAGCTCGGTAAGCTTGACTTCCATTCGCTTATTATCGATCAGTAGCGAATCACGTTCCTGTTCGGCACGGATCTTATCCCTGCGCATATCCTGGAAATGTTTTGCAGGGACACAGGAGACAGCAATTAATAAAGAAATCAGAATAATTGGGGGTATTAAGGATATTCTCATTTTAATTAATGTATTTAATAATAAAAGGTTGTTTATGATCATTTTTTGTGAGACACAGTATCATGAGGATTCATCGGCAGAAAATATAAATATAGAAGTAAAATAAACCTAATTTGAGAAAAAACGTTAATTCATCATGATTATTATTAATTTTAATATTCCTTTTATTTTTGCGTTACAATATATGCATTTTCACTTTTCATTTTGCCAGAATATAAAAATCCTTTAGGTTTGAATACTTTTTTTTTATGCTAATATAAAATGAAGCAACCCAAAATCAATTTTGAGTTTCTTGACAGAATCAATGATCCTTCTGACCTGAAAAAATTACACCCTGATAATCTTACAGCATTAAGCAGTGAAATCAGGCAATTCATTATTGATGTGGTTTCCTCAAATCCTGGCCATCTCGGGGCAAGTCTTGGTGTCGTGGAACTGACTATTGCCTTGCATTATATTTTCAATACCCCTGAAGATACAGTCATTTGGGATGTAGGGCATCAGGCTTATGGTCATAAAATACTTACAGGACGTAAGGATGTTTTCCGTACCAACAGGAAATATAAGGGGATAAGTGGCTTCCCCAAACTCAGTGAAAGTCCGCATGACTGTTTTGGGGTCGGACATTCATCCACCTCTATCTCGGCGGCATTGGGTATGGCTGTTGCTTCAGGCTTGTTGCAGGAAAAAGACCGTCAGTTTGTTGCCGTAATAGGTGATGGATCCCTGACCGGGGGACTGGCCTTCGAGGGATTGAATAACGCCGGTATCCGGAATTCAAACCTGCTGGTTATATTAAACGATAACAATATTGCAATTGATCCCAATGTAGGAGCACTCAAGGATTACCTGCTTGACATAACGACTTCACATACATATAACAAGATAAAGGATGACGTCTGGCACCTGCTGGGGAAAATCAGAAAACTGGGTCCTAAGGCGCGGGAAGCCGTGCAGCTGATCGAGAACGGATTGAAAACAGCCTTGCTTAAACACAGCAATCTGTTTGAATCACTGAATTTCAGGTATTTCGGTCCTGTTGACGGTCATGATGTAGTCTATCTAACCAGTATTCTCAAGGATTTGAAACATATTCCAGGACCTAAATTGCTTCATGTAAGGACAGTCAAGGGTAAAGGTTTCCCCCAGGCAGAACTTAACCAGACAATCTGGCATGCTCCGGGACTGTTTGATAAGGATACAGGAGAAATACTTAAAATCAAGTCTGAAAAACCTTCACCTCCAAGGTATCAGGATGTTTTTGGACACACCATACTGGAACTGGCTGAAAAAAATGAAAAAATAGTAGGTATCACCCCTGCAATGCCAACGGGCTGTTCTCTGAATATCATGATGAAAAAGATGCCTGACCGTACTTTTGACGTCGGAATAGCAGAACAGCATGCCGTTACTTTTTCCGCCGGACTTGCAGTCAAAGGTCTGGTACCCTTTTGCAATATCTATTCATCTTTTATCCAAAGGGCCTATGACCAGGTGATCCACGATGTTGCCCTGCAGAACCTGAATGTAGTATTTTGCCTTGACCGTGGGGGACTGGTCGGGGATGACGGTGCAACGCATCATGGTTTTTTTGATCTCGCATTCATGAGATCAGTTCCCAACATGACCATTTCAGCTCCCATGAATGAAGAAGAACTGCGTAATCTAATGTATACGGCACAGCTTACAGATATGGGTCCTTTTTCAATCCGTTATCCAAGAGGAAACGGAGTCATGGCGGACTGGCGCCGTCCTTTCACCAGGATAAAAGTAGGAAAGGGTAGAAAGCTCCGGGACGGCAGCGATCTGGCAATACTGAGCATAGGGCATCCCGGAAATTTTGCCGCGACAGCCTGCAAAAAGCTTGAGATTGAAAATATAAGCGTAGCCCACTTTGATATGAGGTTTTTAAAACCCCTGGATGAGGAGATACTTCATTATGTTTTTAAAAATTTCAATAAAGTCATAACCCTGGAAGATGGCATGATAACCGGGGGATTCGGATCTGCCGTGCTTGAATTTATGGCCGATAATGATTATAATGCAAGAGTGACCCGCCTTGGAATACCAGACAGGTTCGTTGACCAGGGAACACTACAGGAATTATATGCTGAATGCGGATTTGATGAAGCAGGTATAATCAAAGCAGCACAAAAAATGGTTGGAAAAAGGATCCTCTCCTCTACCGGCTGATATTGTCATAACCTCCTTTCAGCATAATTTTAAAACCCGCATTTCCATAAATGGCCTCGTACTTTCCTATCCTGACTTCAGGATTATCCTGTTAGCAGCAACCCTGATATTTTGACTTGTTTTTCAAGATAAATTAATATTTTTTCCCAGGATAAATATTTATATTCGCACCATTACCATCATTTGCACAACTGCCCGGGTGGCGGAATTGGTAGACGCGCTGGTCTCAAACACCAGTGGTAGCAATACCGTGCCGGTTCGATCCCGGCCCCGGGTACCCTTAAACCCCTGTATAATTATTTACAGGGGTTTTTTAATTGATCCGGGCAACATCTTAGCTGCATCCATTTATGGTAGAACACTGGATAATTATTCCGGCTCTCACTTTTGCACTAACTTTCCTGATAAATAACATGTATCTGTAACTTTCTCCAATCTTCTCAGGGTAACATCAAATGAGATGAATATGAAATATTACGGGTTACCTTCCCAATCCCGAATAATTGAGGTTGTTCCAACTGACAGCTCTTTCTCATTATACTGCTGTTGATTTTTTACACAGGTGATATGATTATCCACACTTCTCCGGTAAATGAAACGAAGCTTTTCACAACGGCAAAAATTTCTGTTATTTAGAACGCCCAGCATTAATAAGATTTATAAAGGCATCCTGATTCCCCTTCAATTGATTGATGAAACTTAATGGCACAGGGTTTGGCTAATAGGGATTAACCTCCTTTTTACTTCAAAGGATTTCAGGAATGGAATTATAGCCCCGACAATTGCCGGGGCTATCAATGTGAGAAGAGGATAATCTAAAGAAGGAAACCAAATTACCATTAAACTTAAAATTCAAACAATCATGCTTGAACATCAAAAGAATATTCTGGCAAATTTAAGTTCGATCAAACCACGTTTTAAGAAAGAACTTAAAAAATCAATAGAATGGTTGAAACCCAACGAGATGAGTCAGCTGCAGAATTGGGTAATAAGACATTTCGGAGAAACCCACCAGGATGTAATTTCAGAAGTGTTCGCATACGCCTGAGGATATTATTGCTTTAAATATAACTGCTGAAATGAGGGCGCATAAAGTGTCCTCGTTAACTTCTATAAGCTTTATGGAAAGAGAGCTTTCCATAAAGCTTCATAATTTTCGCCGGCAGATTCACAAGGATCAAAAGATAGATTATAAGGCTCATTGACCACAATACTGCAATATTGAACCACAAGGTCCGAACATATTCATTATTGAATCTTTTGACAGGAGCATAAAAATGGGCTCTTCCAATATTCGATTCGGGTAAGAGATATATGGGATCCTTTTTCTGGATAAGCCGGGAATTGGTTTTATGGATAAAATCCACTTCATGCCTGTTAAGGACAATATCTGCGAGCGCCTTATTATGATATCGCTGACGCATATCATTGAGTGCATCGAATCCCATCTGCTTTTCAAGTTCCCTGTAGATCCTGTCTCTTTCAAGGGAAGCTTCCCGGGCAACCTGAGAAAAATGAAGCCGCATATATATAAGATAACTTATGGTTTCTTCAGCAATTTCATCGTGAAAATCGATAATATTGATATTTTCGATATGTTCAAATGGCATCAGACCCGAAGCACGCTGAAGGTATTCAATTTCATTCCTGAGAATATTAAGATTTTCTTCTGCCTCAGAAACATTATTCATCCCAAGGTCACGTTCTATTAGCTCCATCTTATTAAGCAGGCGTGGTATTAAAAAGGATGCCTTGAAAGAAGCATCACTGTTTTGCTGCTCAAGATCAAAAAAATGCCTGTGAAAGCGGTTCGAAGCAAACTGTTCAATTGCCAGTGCCTCAAAGGCCCATCTCGAAGCCATAAGATCTCCTACCAGGGGAACATAGATCTTCCTGGTCAGGCTGTCATGCAACTCATCAAATTTCACAACTACCCCTCCAAGAAGCAGCTGGGGGACCAAAAGGAACGGGACCAGGATATAAATGGTGATAACTGAATTGAAAGTCGAAGAGATCATTAAGCCAAGCATATTGGCAAAACAGGCAGCACTGAAAAGTATAAGCCAGTAGCTCAGGGTCATGCCTCTTATACCAAGTATCAGGTTACCTACAATCACAAAGCTGATCATCTGGATTGCAGAAACAAGAAAAATCCAGGTTATCTTTGAATTAAGATAGCTGAACCAGCTTAAATTTAAAAATGACTCCCGCTCAAGGATCTTTCTGTCGCTTATTATTTCTTCGGCACTAATTGATATCCCCACAAATATTGAAACTACCACCGCCATAAAAAGATAGGAAGGGAGATTTACATTTTCAGCAAATATATATTCCCCCTCATGAAGATATTTGGTAAAATATCCAAGGATATAAGCAAGCACCGGGGCTTCAAGAAAAGTGATAAGGAGATACTGCCGATTACTTATTTTTGAAAGAATGTTCCTGATACTGAATATCATAAATTGTTTTTCCACGCTGGGCAGTGAAAACAAATTGGGAGGAAGAATTTTTTTACCCTCTTTTACCCTGTCTTCCTTCGCTATTCTTTCCCTGTAATATTCATACCACTTCTCAGGCTCGATTTTTCGCTTTTGTGTATAATGTCCGGAGGGGCTCACTTCTTTTGCCTCGATGATTTTCAGGATCTGCTCGGAAGGTATATTACCACAATAGCTGCATTCGGTATGCCCTGGATTTACATAACCACAAATTGACTTGAAATAACCTATTGCTTCAAGCGGGTTACCACGATATACGGGATATCCTCCTTTATCGATTATCCAGAGTTTATCAAGCAGTTTGAAATTATCGGAAGATGGCTGATGAATATTTGCAATTACCAGTTTTCCTTTCATGGACTGCTCTTTTAGAAGTGCCATCACCATATCAGAATCAAGAGAGGATAGTCCGGAAGTTGGCTCATCTACAAATAGTATGGGTGGCTCCCTAAGCAACTCAAGTCCTATATTGAGCCTTTTGCGCTGCCCTCCGCTGATGGTCTTCTTCAGCGGGTTACCTACCTGAAGATGCTTTATCTCCTCAAGACCAAGTTCTGTAAGAACTTTTTCCACTATTCCAACTATTTTCTCCTCGCTTAGATTTCCGAAGCATAATTTTGCATTGTAATAAAGATTCTGGTAAACCGAGAGTTCTTCAATTAGCAAATCATCTTGCGGTACATAACCAATCTGTCCTTCAATCTTATAAGACTCCCTGTGAATATCGAATGAATTGATCAGTACCCTGCCTCTTGAGGGCTTGAGCTTCCCGTTCAGAACGTTTAGGAGCGTTGATTTACCTGATCCGCTTACTCCTATGATTCCTATTAGCTGCCCCGATTCCTCCGAAAAACTGAATGGCCGGATACCATTCTGGCTAAGGGGGTATCGATACTCTATATTCTCAGCTGCGAGAACTATCCTGATCCCGCTGTGAGTATGCAAAAAAGTAGTAGATATATCAGAATAATAAACCGGGGCGATTCCGGGGCCTCTTATAATCCCTCCACGGTTAAAAATATAGAACCGGCCGGGCAGAAGAGACTTTCCCTCAAATGTAAGTTCATTACTGCCGGAATATTTGAAAATAAAAATCCCTGTACTCCTGTTTATCATTACAACGATCTCCCCTTCGAGATTTTCTCTCTCCAAAACCTGTACACTGTTTTCCGGAACGGGCATATTTCTTTCTACCCATGCACCTTCAAGATCGTCAGTTGATGGTTGCCTCGGCCTCTTTATCAACAACAGGTTTTTAGGATCTATACCCTTCTTGCTGTCCCGGAGAATAAAAGCCCGGGCATCATGAACCTCTTCGTGCGAAATATTAAAACTTCCGGCAACTGTTTCAACAAATCCGGTACACGATTCAGAAAATATATTATCATCATTGATAAATTCCAGCAACCTCAGGAATACATGTATCCTGTCATTTTTATCCAGTTCGCGATTGATCTGCCTGCAGACACTGGCTACCTGTGACATCAGAAGGTTACTGTCCGGTATAGCATATTGCTTATCGCTGAGCTCCCGGATATAGAAATCAACATAATTATCAAATAATGCAAGGTATTCTGTAGCCAGTGAACGGTCCAAATGCTGTTGCAGATAAGTAGAAACAACTTTACGGCCGCGGACTGACACCTTCTTTTCGTTCACAATTGCAACCAGTGCAAACAAATGAATCAATGCATTTAAAATTGATTCACTCATTTTTTATGTTTTAATAAAAACATTAATTATTGATTCGGATAAGGATAAAGATAATCCTGTCTGATCCGGAACAAGAAAGATACAAATCTATCAAAAAAAGCTGGCAAATGAATATTTGGCCAGCTTAACTTAAGGGGTATTTAATTTATTTATAATTTAAATATTTCAGCCCGGATACCTCAATCATTTCTCCAAATAAGTGTAAAAAATTCTGTAAAACAGGGCTATCCTCCACCGGAGATGACCCTAAACCCCGATTTTTGTTTCGACCGCGATTTTCTTTTATAGCACATGCCTTTCGGGCAAAACCCCGCCAGGACATTAACCGCGACCCGACGCGGGTTTATAAGTTAAACTAAATCTTGATTGGACATTGGAGATTCCTGATCATTAAGGAAATCATAAATAATATGCAGTTCACTTTAAGCAACATGAATACCCGGCATTTTTTATTTTTGTAACATGCTAGCGCAAAGAGAATTGTGTAGCTCCAACCTGGTAACCCTCAGTATAAACCGTTACATCGTAATCTCCATCTATCAAACTCCCGTCATCATGATAATAAATACAGGCATCAATATCCAGATTTTCGTAGTTTATCTCACGTGAGGCAGTAAATATCATAGGTTCATCATCTATAACCATCATGTTATCGGTAGATGAGGCAAGAATAAGACCATCGGGACGTCTTATGCGGATAAATACTGTCCGCATTCCCGGTTCAGCAATAGCATTCCTTCTCAGGGTGAAACATACCTGCACCTGTTCAGTTCTTCCCACCCTGCGAATTTCACGTCCCCGGGCATTTATGGGCAGGGCAGCAAGATTCTCAATCATCAGTCTTGATCCCATCTCCACTCTGGCAGAAAGAGTTTCAGTTACCTCTCTTTCATGTCTTAGCTGGGTTTCAGCAACAACGGCCTGCTGCCTTACCTGCACATTTTCCTCCCTCAGCCTTATATTGGCCTGATTAAGGGAATCCACCTGTACTATGTAACTTTTAAGAACATCCCTTAACGTACCCAGCTCATTACGGTATTCATTTATGCGGGCTGTATTTTCTACTCGTGTGCGCCGGATTTCCTCAATAAGCTTTTCAACTTCTTCCTGGCGGGCTTCAAGCTCAAGGTTCATGCTGTCATTATCTGTCCTCAGGTCATCATACTCCCTGGACAAATCCTCCAATTCACCGATAAGATGAAATTTTTCCAGGGTCACTTCTTCATATCTTATAGAGTCCTGTTTTCTTTCATACAGAAGCCATCCGAGAACACCTATTAAAATAACCAAAAGTGCAGCCAGCGCAATTAAAATATGAGTGGTTTGAAGGGTTTTTCTTCTTTTGGTCCGGGAATCTCCTGTGCCTTTCTGTTCAATGTTATTTTCCATTTCTCGTGATCATCAAAATTAAGATTCAATTAAAAATTTATGAAAGCCGGAGCAAAAATATGGTATTTCAGGTAAAAAAAAATATCCTGAACGAATTAGATTTTTTTTTCCGGAACAGTTTTGCAATTTATTTAACAACGGTCATCCCGACAGCATATTGCTAAACCCGGATGAACTCTTTCTTCAATTTTTAAGCAGAAATGCTAATACCTGTAAATCCGGCATACCGCTAAAAAACCAGGGGAGGGTGATTATTGCCTGCCATCCCCTTTTTTCCTGTAGGTCCGGTACAAAAGCACAAATCCTGCAAGGATAAAAGGCAAACTTAACCACTGCCCCATATTCAGGGTCATGCCCGCTTCAAAATCGACCTGTACTTCCTTGATAAATTCAATCAGGAACCTCACTGTAAACAAGAGAATCAGGAAAACACTGAACAAGTATCCCTGTTTTGGTTTTCCATCATTGCGCCAGTAAAGCGCATACAATAAAAAGAAAAGTGCCAGATAGGAAAGACCCTCGTATATCTGGGTAGGATGTTTTGGTACTGTTTCACCTGCCCGCACAAAAATAAAACCCCATGGAAGATTGGTTTCGACTCCATAGATTTCTGAATTCATAAGGTTCCCCATCCTGATAAAGAACCCACCAAGGGCAACAACAATAACAATTCTATCCATTATCCAAAGATATGGCCTATGGACAGTTTTTGAATAATAATAGAGTGCTATCAGTATACCTATAGCTGCTCCGTGACTTGCAAGTCCCCCGCGCCAAATCATAAGGATCTCAATGGGGTTGCTAAGATAATAGGAAGGCTCATAAAAAAGTGTGTGTCCAAGACGGGCTCCTATTATTGTACCTATGGCGGTATACATGGTAAGCCTGTCAAGAAGCTCAACCGATATACCTTCTTTTTTGAAGATTTTCAGAAAAACCAGATATCCGAAGAAAAAAGCGGAAGCAAAAAGCAGTCCGTACCACCTGACAGCAAAATCCCCGATCCTGAAAAGTTCAGGGCTTACATCCCACGTAATGGAATTTAATAGCATATCAATAAGTTTTATTGATGGTAAAATGGTAAAAATATTAAAAGAATTATAAAAATCAGAATTGAAAAAACTTTAATTATAATTTAACTCCTCCTTTGTCGTTATAAACCATACCTTCAGGGGTCAAACCTGTTTACTGAAACGGTCTCTGCGTGAAAGTTTGTAAGTTTGCATGAAAATATAACCTACATTGAACAAAGAATTTAAATATCTTTTGCTGGTTTTCATCTTTGCCGGCTTCATCCCACTGTTTTTCCCGCGGTGTGCCAATATAATCCCACCAACCGGAGGCCCGCGCGATACAATTCCACCGGTAATGCTGAAAAGCTCACCTGAGAATTTTTCTACCAGGGTTACCGAAACAGAAATTCATCTTGAATTTGACGAATTTATACAGCTTCGCAATATTAACCAGCAGTTTATTATTACGCCGCCTCAACAGGAAAGGCCTGAATTCAGGGTAAGAGGCCGGAATCTATTTGTTAAACTCGAAAGCGATCTCATAGCAAATACAACCTACACACTTAATTTTGGCGATGCGATTGCCGATCTTAATGAAGGAAATATTCTTACAAATTTTGAATTTGTTTTTTCAACCGGCGATGTTATCGATTCGTTAAGCTATTCGGGTGTTGTACTGAATGCCTATGATAATAAGCCTGTTGAGGGAGCCATAGTAATGTTGTATGATCAATTGCATGATTCGATACCCTATCAGCAAATACCCCTTTATGCCATACGTACAGGGAAAGACGGTCGATTCCGGCTAAATAACCTGCGATCTGATACTTTCAGGGTATTTGCCCTTATGGACGAAAATAATAACTATCTCTACGACAGACCAGGCGAAGAGGCAATTGCATTCCTTGAAAACCCTATAAGTCCGGATACTTTGAAAGTTGAACGACAAGATGACCGGCAACATTTGAAGATAGATCATGACCATGATTGCGAGAATCATTCTCATAGTAATGAACATCACAACGATCATGATCATGGTAACAATGATGAACAACATCACGATCACGATCATGGCAATAACACCGGTCATCATAACCATCAACCGGCAGCACGCCATATACAAGATATGCTGAACGATACAGTTCGTTTACATGATCACAGTCATTGTGATACAATTTGTTCAGATACCTCAGCCATTAACGGGTTTACCTTTAACTTTCCCTCCGGTGATACTTTATATCTTTTCAAAGAAGAGACAGGCCGGCAATATATAAGGCGGACCGAAAGAAATCGCAGGGGCGAGCTTCTTTTTGTCTTTAATCAGCCTCTTAAGGGTGACTGGATTATGGAGCCATTGGATTTTGAAGCCGGTCCCGATTGGAAGCTGGTTGAGATCAACAGGCGTGGCGACAGTCTCAGGTACTGGATAACTGATCAGGAAATACAAAATTCTGATAACCTGCGCTTTCTGGCAACTTATACGACCACAGGTCCCTCCGATTCACTGAAAAAAGTCAGCGATACTCTCAATATGAATTATACGGCACCAAGAGTCACAAGGAGGCAGGAACAGGCAGCTGAAGTTGTAAGCCTGGAACCTGTTTTCAGCATTTCAGCCAAAGGTAATCAGGAGCTGAACAGAGACCTGGTCTTGAAATTCCCCGAGCCTCTTTCAAAAGTTGATCTCTCGGGAGTAAATCTAATAACCGAAGAGAATGACCAGACAGTCAGCCATGGCTTTGAACTGGTAAGGGATACTCTCAGAATCAGAAATTATTATGTTAAAACCGATTGGCTGCCTGACAGGGATTACCGATTAATCGGGGATCCCGGATCATTTACAGGTATTTTCGGCACCACATCTGACACTATTGATTTTAATTTCAGGACAAGAGCCGAGGATTATTATTCAACAATACAGCTTACCCTCACCGGGGTAACCGGTCAAATGATAATACAGCTTCTTGATGAACAGGAAAATGTGCTGGATGAAGTGTTTGTAAACGATGATAGTGAGATAATGTTTGACTACCTTCCAATCCGTAAATACAAGTTAAAGGCCATATTTGATGAAAATGAAAACAGGAAGTGGGATACTGGAAATTATCTGAAAGGAATTCAGCCGGAACGTGTGTTATACTTTAAGAACGGTGAGGTTATCGCTACCAGGTCCAACTGGATCCTCACAGAAGACTGGAACCTTATGGAACCTTAAGCCAATTTTGGCTTCTTGTTTTTTACAGAAGAAATGAACATATAGCCAATTGGATGGAAGATCGGCAATTACCAGTTGAAATCTCAGGCAGGCGGCACACCCCTGTATTTTTTGAATCCGGTCCTTATCTGGAGATCCTTTGATGTTATACAAAGTACCGGAACAGGTGATTTACTTATTAGCTGCTGTGCATTACTGCCAAGAAGAAAATTTCTGAAAACAGATTCCTGTTCGGTCATAATGGATATAAGATCGATATTTTTCTCCATTACATATTTTACTATCATTTCAGATGTACTTTCACCCCGCTGCATAGATACCACAGATTCTATTTCATTTCCGGTAAGATAATCCGAAACCTGATGTGCCCAGGTTTTTATCCTTTGGTTTAATTCCTGGTCGTTACCAGTGGTTATGCCTAAAACATGCACCTTTGCATTAAAATACCTGGCAAGTTTTGTAGTATAGGGGACCTTTTGTCGCGTATCCATTGAATAATCGATTGGCAGCAGTATCTTTCCAAAACTCTTTGGCATTATTCCGTGTTTTATGGCAAAAACCGGATTTTCACATGCCGTAATTATACGCAGTGCATTACTTCCAATAAAGAATTCCTCGAACCCGGATGACCCATGTGTGGAAACCACTATTACAGAATCATCGAAAGATTCAGCCTGCTCAACAATCTCATCATATATTTTCCCTTTTTTTATAATATATGATAATTCCACACCTGATGCAAGCTTATGTTCGAAATTCGATTGCAGCTCCCGGAACCTTTCCCGTGCGTAGTTTTGCTCTTCTTCACGGGAAATCAATGGCATATCGGATGTTGTCCTTATTACATAAACCATCTGGATATTGGCTTTTGTTTTGGATGAAATGGCTAAAGCCAATGCAAGTCCATTCATGCATTCTTCCGAGAAATCCAGCGGTACAATAATCTGCTTCATTTGATATTATTTATGTGTTTTATGGTCAATGCAGCATATCCTATCCCTTTCAGATACAGAGGATATCAAATAGTTATCTGCTCTTTATTATTATACAGAAAAACCCTGTTTAATGTTTCAGATTAGCTGCTTTAAATAACAAATTAACAGGACTATCCCTGTCTTTTTTGTTATATTTACTGCCATATAAAAAATTACATTTACTAACCACACTAATTTTCAAGAAGAATGATGGAAGAAAATTTCATTAAGTTTTCTGAAAGCAGCATTAAAAACAATTGGGACATTAATGCATTTTCAGATTACAAGGGTGATAGTTTTAAATACTCAGACGTTGCCCTGCGCATCACTAAAACCCATATACTATTGGAACAGGCTGGAATAAAAAGAGGAGATCATATCGCTCTTCTGGGAAAAAATTCAGCACACTGGACAATGATTTATATGGCTACCCTTACCTATGGTGCCGTGATCGTTCCCATACTTCCCGATTTCAAACCTAATGATGTACATCATCTGGTTAATCATTCTGATTCCAGGGTCCTTTTTGTTTCCCAAAATATCATGGGTACACTAAAACATCAGGAAATGGCTGATCTTGAAGCCATCTTTTCAATTGATGATTTTTCTGTTTTTGCCGGCAGCAATAGCCTGAAGGATAAAGCTGAACGTGTTGAAGATCTTTTTAATGAAAAATATCCGGATGGCCTCAACCCTGATAATTTCAAAGTTGCTGAGGTATCAAATGAAGATCTGGCTGTTATCAGCTATACTTCAGGAACTACCGGTTTTTCCAAAGGCGTTATGTTACCCCACAACAGTCTCATTGCAAATGTGGTTTATGCCAACAATAATATGCCGCTGGTTCCCGGTGAT
>SLGC01000196.1 GCA_007123885.1 Bacteroidales bacterium
ATAGCTAACTGCCGGAAACATTTAAAGGAGCATCGCGGAATTGATATACCGGATGAAAATTGTCATTTGGGGTTTGATGCATACAAGCGGGTTATAGATTCAGACGTGGATGTTATCCTTGAAACTTCCCTGGCGTACTGCCGTCCTGCCCATTTTGAAGCAGCTATACAGGCAAGAAAACATGTTTTTCTTGAAAAACCTGCAGGGGTTGATGCTGTCGGGATCAGGAGGGTAATGGCCGCAGGTAAGATGGCAGATGCAGCCGGGTTAACAGTAATTGCCGGAACACAAAGAAGGCATGGGGTTGATTATAACCAAACATTCGCCATGGTGAAAAACGGTGCAATTGGCGAGCTCATATCCGGCACCACATACCGCCTTGGGATGGGCCCCGGGATCTACCCCCGGCAGGAAGGCTGGTGCGATATGGAGTTCATGATCAGGAGCAAAAGATGGATCTGGATCACCGGCGATATCTTCCTTAACTTTAATGTTCATGTGATTGATATCCTGAACTGGTTTTTTGAAAAACATCCTGTAAAAGCAATAGGGTTGGGAGGAAAACTTAGAAGGCCACAGGGCAACAACTATGACATTGGAAGTGTCGAATATATTTTTGATAATGGAAAGAACTATCATTGCCTTGCCCGGTATATTGACGGATGCGACCTTGAGAGAGGCGTAAAACTTCTTGGCACCAAAGGTTACACGAATTGTGAGAATAAGATATGGGATTATGACGGCAATCTGATCTGGGAATATGATTATCCCCTGGATGAAAGGGGGCGGCCCAGGCTGGCAGTACCCCAATTTAACCAGTCACATATAAACCTTGTAACTGCAATTCGTACAAACAAACCGGTAAATGAAACACATAATCTTGCCACCTCATCAATGACCGGCCTGCTTGGAAGGGAAGCGGCATATACCGGCAAAAATCTGGAATGGGATAATATAATGAATTCAAATTTAAGTCTTGTGCCGGAAAAATTACAGATGGGTAATGTTACCAGGATGCCAGAGACACCGGTGCCCGGAACAGCACCGGTATCTGGTTAGCCTCACCTGGGAAATTGCAGATGAAAAATATTGATAAAATACCAGAAACCCGGTTTCCCGGTACAGCACCGGTACCTGGTTAAACTTCATTATAACAAAGAGTAAAAACCTATCGGACTCTGGCCAATGGGCAGATCACACCAACTATTCCGTTGTACATGTCCTGGTAAGGAGAAATTCCTGAGTGTGAAATTACCTTTGCCCGAAAAGGTCCAGTAATGCCCTGCTCATTGCTGCAACGCCGTTCCTGAAAGTGGGATAAAAGTCGGGAACATAACCGGAGTGGTGCACAGGCGGAAGAAAGGCGCCATGGTGCACATGATCATGGTAAAGCTCATGGTTGGCGCTGCCGACAGATATCATTGCTACCGGGATATTTTCCGGGGTTCTTCCGTATCGTCCGAAATCCTCTGCTGCAGTTCTGGGCGGAATCCGGATGACCTTATCCTGCCCCAGGATATTGCCCATTGAACTAACTGCCCTCATCACCAATTCAGGATCATTGTCGACAGGAGGGGTATACTGGTCGGTGAAGGTGATCAGAGGCATTCTGTCCTCTTTCAGGCCGGCGGAAAGGGCAACCCCCCGGCATATACGTATTATGGCCTCCTTTATCTGCTCGTAGACTTCATCTTCGAAAAATCTGATTGTCAGCAGCATTTCCACTTCATCCGGGATGATATTATGTTTTGCGCCCCCCTTTATTGAACCCACGGTAATAACTGCAGGTTTTATTGGGTCTATTTCCCTGCTTATAATAGTCTGCAGGTCAAGGATGATCCTTGATGCCAGAACTATTGGATCTATCGTGTTATGAGGCATCGCTCCATGTCCGCCTGAACCGAAAATTTTAATATCGGCAGCCCTTGTTCCTGCATGGGAGGGACCGGGGCAATATACTATCGAACCTGCAGGCACATGAGAATTTACATGATAGGCCAGTGCATAATCAGGCATGGGGAATCTATTGAAAAGACCATCATTGATCATATCCTTTGCCCCTGCCAGGAGTTCTTCAGCCGGCTGTGCAACTGCAACAATGGTTCCCTGCCATTCATCCTTCATTATAACAAGTGTTTTTAATGTCCCAAGCCACATGGTCATGTGCATATCGTGCCCGCAGGCATGCATTACAGGCACCTCAGCACCTGATGCATCCATGGCAACAACCCGGCTTGCATAGGGAAGTCCGGTGGTCTCTTTTATAGGAAGGGCATCCATATCGGTGCGCAACATAATTACTTTGCCCGGTCCGTTCCGTAAAACGCCGACCACACCATTTCCTCCAACCGACCTGGTGACTTCAAACCCCATGGTTTCCAGATTGTCCGCCATTTTCTTGGAGGTTTCAAACTCCATAAGAGATAATTCCGGGTTTTGGTGAAGATCAATATATATTTCCCTGTGCGTGGCGGTTATCTCCTCAACGATATTCCATATTCTTTCATTTACGGGCTCAGTCCGGGAATTAACGACTGTTACAGCAACAAGGAAAAGGAGTAAGATGAAGGTATTTTTCATGGTATTTGTTTTTTGTCAAAGGCAAATACCGATCAAGGCATTACCTTGTTTGTGTTAAAATATAGCCCGTATAATTAATATAACGTCCATGATCTTATTATTGATGCATTCAATATTCACTGGCATGATATGAAACGTTATTCCGGACCACCGGTGTTCAGGCTTTGGGTTTTACGGCATTTTTATGAACACCAAAATAGTTATTTTTTTTGAAAGCTGAAATTCAGCCCCGCCTTGATCCATCTGCCCGGAACGGGCACATTGCCAATATCCGAATAACTTGTGTTAAACAGGTTGCTGATTTCGACCGATAAGGTCATATCCTGAATAATTCTCATTGTTATGCCCGCATCAACCAGTATAAAGGGATCGTACGGTATCTCACCACCGGTAGCAGTATCCGTATAGGTGCCTGCCCTATCCTGGAATACCGACATAATAACCAGATCGGCTTTACGGTGAAACGGAATGGTAACTCCCGTAACAAGTTTATGCTTCAGATAGTCGAGAACATATGCGGATATATATTCCTCGCTCTTTTTGGAAATATTCAGGTAAGCATATCCTGCACGTATCTCGCTGACCGGAAAATTCAATCCCGGATTCCTCCAGGCCATCTCGATTTCCAGTCCGGAAGTATTAAGAACAGAAATATTTTTACTTTCCCAAACAAGTTCGTCCTCTTTTCTGACCCAGTCTATTATATTGCTGCCGTTTCGCCTGAAAACTGCAGCATGACCGAACCAGTTCCCGTTATGAAGCCTGACGCCTGTCTCGAAGGTGACGGCTTCCTCGGGCTTTAACTGTGAGTTTCCCCGGTGAACGGGACTTGTATAATACATCTCTGTAAATGAGGGTTCCCTGACAGACTGGTTCCATGATGAGAACCAAGTCATATTGTTTCCAATATTATAGCTAATATCCAAACCACCGTACAAATCCCATCCATTAGCGGCGGTCCTGCTTAGCAATGCCCCTGCAGCGAGGGAAAATGAATTGAAAATAAAGGTATTGCCGGCAGTAAGATTGATTTGGTCTCTTTTTTTGGAATAATTATAAAAGGCATCTCTTTCATTTCTTACCGGCAGTGGAGCATCAAGCCTGTCGCCAAGAACGGAACTAAGTATCTGCTCCCTTCTCAATTCTGTCCCAAGATAAAGATTTCCCAGGGAATGGGGAACATCCAGGATCATATTCGTCCCAAATATATCAGTCATATGGTAATTGTGACCTGCATACCATTTTGCAGGATCATGCCGGAACAGTTCGAACCTGTCATGATGCCTCCTGTGATAGACAGATTGCCTGTAGTTTACCGGGCCGGATGTTTGAAAGCTCAGATTTGTGAAAGCCGACCTGATCTTTTCGTACTGATCGGGATATAGTGCTGTATAAAAATTGCGTGCACCAAAACCTTTCTCCAGATACCCGGTCTGAAGATCAAAAGTGCCGAAACCTGCATCTGCCATTCCCCTGTAAAAAATATTTGCTTTACTGAAATCGGTATTTCCAGTAAAACCGTCAGATGAGCTGTTTCCAAGTGAGACATAGTGACTGACCGGGCCGGAATTAAAATCGCCTGATCCATGCAGATCCAGGTATCCATATTCGCCTCCGGATACTGAAACCGACAGACCGGAACTGCCCGGCTTCCTGGTGATAATGTTTATTGCGCCGCTGAACGAGCCAGGTCCGTATACTCGTGATCCGGGCCCTTCCAGTATCTCAATTCTTTCTATATCAGCTTTATTTACAGGAATATTCAGATTATGATGCCCGGTTTGCGGATCATTGATCCTTACCCCGTTAAGCAGGATAAGCACCTGTTCGAAAGAGCCCCCGCGCATGCTCACATCGGCCTGAACCCCGTGTGATCCACGTTGCCTTATATCCAGTGAAGTTACATATTCAAGAATGTCCTGAAGTGAATTTACGGGCTTGAGCCTGATGGTTTCGTGATCTATGGTATAAACCAGCCTGGACAATCCGGAATAAATATCGGGAGAATACCTTCCCGGTATGACAACTTCATCGAGGGATAGTGTATCGGGATCGCCGGTTACCTGATCATGCCAGAATTCCGGAGGCGCTGGATTTCCCGGCATGACGAAACTAATTGTAAAAAAAAGGCTTATTGAAAATGACAAGAATCTCTTCATAGTTTTTAAGTTTTTTACCTGCACAGCAACAGGGTGGTACCACCGGTAAATAATGACCGGGTATTAAACAATAACATATGCCGGGAAATGAGGGATAAATAGTAAGCTGCTCTGTCATACAGGCAGGAACCGGATGCTGTCAGGCTTATGCTCAGTCCACCCGTTTAATTATCTGCGCCTCGCGGTGTCCGTAGGGTAACGATCCCCCTTCCTGTTCCTTCAGGATCCTCCATGCCCTTGCTAATATGATATCGTCAACATCTTCTTTATCGCACGGCACCTCTACCACGTATTCTTCAAATGCATAGGTGGCAATATTCAATTTTACAATGGCTTTTCCCATAATAACTTACTTGTAGATTTTCGAGATGCACTTTCCTGTAACGGAGTGACAAAACTAATAATAAATATAAATAATTATTTGTTTATTTAGCTGTTTTATCCGGTAATGGATTGTGCAAGCATCCTTCTAAGAAGGATGTGGTTCACTACATCTTAATGCACCTTACTGATAAACCAAACTTTTTCTCCCCGTTGGGGTTTCTTCCAATTTGTGCACTTCCGGTAGCAAAGTGTCGATAATATGCACATGTGAATGAGGTTCCTGTGGAAGTCCAAATGGTGCCGCCACTGTTAAGGCCTAAAAAGTTGCCATCGCTTTCACGCCGCCCGCCGGGAACAACTGTAAAATCAAATTCGTTGGAAGCTCCTTCATTCGGATTGACCCAGTTTTGAGTTCCCGCTTCTTTCAATTTACCACCCTCATTATTGCCACGCATAGCCGTACCCTGAATTTGTTCAGGCGACATGCCTATATACCTCTCGAGTGTTTGCCAGTCATTTTCGGTTGCAACAAGCCAACCGGCAGGACACAAATCCTCTCTGCTACCAACGGCCCACCAGTTATAGAGTGCCCCGTAAATATCCTTGTTGGAAATATCATTGTTTTGCCATACGTAAGCTGGTGCATCAATATGCCTCCATTCTGTAATGTCAGTTATGTTTGGTATGGGAGTGCCATCATTATATCTTGTTGTTTTCAGATTTTCCCGCAACCACTCCTGTTCACCTATAGTAACAGTCGTGTATATATTGCCATCTATATCCGTTACTGTTTTATTGGTTATTTTACAGCTTGTGAATGAAATAATTATTATCGGTATAATCACCAATTGATAAAAAAATATCTTGCTTTTCATTATTCTTGATTTTATTATTGTGTCCACTCTATAAAGTATTTTTTGGCAAAAATTATTAAAATCACATTTTCAAACTGCTGTTTATCAATGCATTTTATATTTGATTATTTGTAAAAAATCATCATTTTTGACTTTTTGAAGCAGACTCATTGTTTAAAAGAAAAATTAATTGACTTTTATACACCGGACACTAAATCCTTTGTTCTTTGTAAAAAAACTGCGGTAAACTCTAATGTTTCCTGCATGGATGGTACGGCTCCAGGAATGAGTATCTGTACACTCCGTTACAGACCACCAGTAACCGTTGACTCCCATTTCATAAAATATCCCTCTGGCCCAATACTGGCCGTAACGGTATCCTCCCGGGAGTGCGGAAAAACCAGTTTCGTTGGTTGCACCCGAATTGGGCAATGTCCAATGTGAAGTGCCGGTTTCCTTTAATTTTCCGCCTGCAACATTTAAACCTCCAAGAAAACCGGTCAGTTCTTCCCAGTCAGAATCGTCAGGAACACGCCAGCCGGCAGGGCATAATTTACCTGAACTGGCAGCAAACCAATTGTATAATGCTCCATAATTATCCTTATTTGAAATATCATTATCATACCATGAATAAGCAGGTCCGGTAAAACGAGTCCACTCGTCCATTTCATGTACGCACGGAATCTCCTTACCATCATTAAACCTGGTAACTTTCAGATTTTCTCCCATCCATTCCTGCCCACCGATAATGACGGTCCTGTATCGGTTGCCTTCAATATCGGTTATCGTCCCGCCTGTTTCTTGTGCAGAGGAGGTTTTAGAAATTATACTTGTAAACATAAATAATGCTGTTAATATAAGAGTGTAGATTTTAATTGTGTTTTTCATTTTCATGTGAATAAGCATAGGTTATAAAACAGTTAATCAATTATTTGTATGTTCATCTAAATTCTACAAGCATCTCTAATGCCACATCAACGATTTTTTCCCCGGAACCCGCAACCAGGCGAGAATTAAGAGCCTCGTAGTCCCCTTCTGTGAATGCCCGTGAAGTGGGTACATAACGAATATCCAGGTTTGCAAGTTCAATTACCATCGTGTTCGTAAATGGGGAACGAGCTTTAAGGTCAAGTCCAAGTTCAACAAATACCTCGCCGGGTATTGTTACGATGGCCGTTTCTTCATCAAGCTTGAAGGCATGTATTTCAACAGGAAACATCCAGGGATCGCCGGACACGGACGGAGGTATCGATTCCCTCAGGCGCATCTGCCCGAGGTCAAGTATTTTCATCATACGCATACGCGTCATAAACGGTCGTTCGGGATGAAGATCTCCAACACCTTCCCTGGCCCACATATACTCTTCCTCGGTATAATCCTGCAGCGGAAGAAAAATTGTCCGTGATGCCACCCTGAAATCGGGTTTTATTTGTTTTCCCAAAGGTATGGCTTCCTGAATTGCTTCAGCAATGGTATAACCAACCGTTTCAACCCATTCCATGCCTTCCCTGGGATTCTCACCTGGACGGCTGACATCTATTGTATTGATGTCGCCGCATGTTCCGATACCAAAAACCGACTTTAATTGGTCACCAAAAAATTCCCTGAGACCCTTCTGCAAATAATACGGGTAATCGGCGCTGTACTCAGTTCCCCCCCGGGCATAGTGGCTGGCAAAAACGGTAAGGGAGGCAATGAAATTGTCGTCGGAAATTGGTTTAAACAAGGCAAAGTGAACATCCGGATCGATCGGGGCAACTGCACGTACTATACCGGGGTTCATACGCCCGGGATTAAAACGTACCCGACCATCGGTCATAAGGAAACGCCTGTTAAAGGATATTCCCGGTGCATGTCCTATTCCGGCTTTCAATTCTACCTCCTGCAATTGCTCATAGGCTCTGACTAATGCCTCCGTCATCCCTCGAATCAGATATGCAATATACCCGTCATTATCTTCTTCGGTTAGCTCCCCGGATGCTTTAAGTTTAGCGTATTCTTTCACGGCTTCCCTGATAGAAGGCCCGGTGTGGGTATGCGTAGCAGTAATACTAATGTACTGAAAAGGTATGCCAGTCTGCCTTGAAACATTCTCTCTGACAATCCGGCTGAGATCCCTGGGAATACTTAATATATCACAAACAAGAATGGCACCCCTTGTATCTCCCTGTTCAAAAACCAAAGCCTTGGCATGAAGAGGATCTTTGACACCGGTGCTAATTCCGCTATAATGCGAGTAACCTACCGGGGGGGTTATATCTATCATCTCAACCCCGATCTTAAAAGATTCTTCACTGGCATCCTGACAACCGGTTATCACCGGTACTATCACTATTAATGCAATAGTGCACCATTTAATGATAATTTGACTAATTCGTGGTATAGCGAACATTATTTTATTTTATTTTGTAATGGGATTTATCTCTATTTGTTTTACAAATCTATGGCCCCTTGTAATCTGCCATTTTATAATCATTTTCTTGAATTTTTCTAACCACCAGGATTTCTTCCGATACGGGTACTTTTTATTGCAAAATGCCTATAATAATTATTTTTGCTGAGTCTCAGTATACTAAATCTGTCCTTGGCAATCCTCGCAAACGCCGGAATAATCCGGTTAATAAGGCAATGGTGATCCTGTCAAATCAGAATTTAATAAACTTCGTATGGATCGTCTATGGGTTTATCGGGTATCGATCGAGCGCGGGTATCGCCGCCGCCAAGTTTCATCGCTACATCAACCGGTGGGTTGGTTTTATATGCACCGCGTGTAAAATCAGGCACTTTTACCGGCGATCCATAATTGGCTACCGACCATTCACTTAAAGGCACTATAGCGCTCCATGATGCTGCATCATAAACATCCATATCAAGAGGAAGTCCATTTCTTAAACAATCAATCAAACGCCATTCCTTAATCCAATCCATACCACCATGTCCCCCCACCTTTCGGGCCATCTCGCCGGCTATCCGGATTATTGGCGGGGTGTATTTTTCTTCCAGGGCCTTCAACTCTTCATCGTTGAGCCATCTGTTACCATAATCTTCATGGGAAATCCTGAAGGGACGCGGCTGTTTCTTGGAAATACCCCTGGAACCAACCACCCAGTGTACGCGAGTGCCGGGACGAGGATTTCCAACCATGTATTGCAACATCATTGTTTTCCCCTTTTCTGTTCTCAATATTGAAGTATTCATGTTGCCCAACTCCCACTGGCCGATAAATGGCTGATAATAGTCGTCCTCTTTTGCACGCCTTTCAATCTCCAGTCCCATAGTGAAATCATTTGATGATATTGAGGTCATATAATCAAGCTGGTCTCCACGGTTTATGCCCAAAATCTGGCATCCCGGGCCTAACCCGTGTGTCGGGTAGATATTACCGTTACGGTTAATAAACTCCCTGGTCCGCCATTCCAGGTCTTTTCGAAGATTCGTGTTTCTCTGGTCGGCTATATATGCCATGTCGACATGACATATTTCCCCGAAAAAACCCTCATGCACCATGTTCAGGACCATTATCTCCCAAAAATCATAAGTGCAGTTTTCAATCATGCAGCAATACTTACGTGTTCTTTCGGAGGTCTCGACCAGTTGCCAGCATTCATCCAGTGTTGCTGAAGCGGGTATCTCAGTGGCAACATGAGCTCCGTTTTCCATCGAGATTACACATTGCTCGGTATGCTGGGCTCTTGGAGTGCAAATGTAAACCAGATCAAGATCCTCCTCTTCAACCATCTTTTTCCATAGATCATGGCTTCCATCTGCATAAGCAGCAGCGGGGGGCATCTGCATCTCTTCCAGGAACTCTTGTGCCCTCTCAACCCGATCCATGTGCAAATCACACAATGCCCTGATCTGAACACCTTCAAGCAGGCGCATCCTCTGTACCGCGCGTGTTCCCATGTTTCCAATTCCTATGAACCCCATACGTATAACATCAAGCTTAGGGGCAGCATAACCGCACATGTTAAATATCTGCGACCCCCGATCTTTGTCTATGTCATAGACAGCTGGTGATGGTGTGTCTGAGCAGGAGGCCACGGATCCTGCAACCATTCCGGTACCGGCCAGGCCGGCAGTCTTAATAAAATCTCTGCGGTTTGTTTTCATCTTTTAATTAGTTATATTATTTTATTGCTGCCCACTTAAATAAACCTGAGGGACAGTTGGTTAGTATAATTTCGCAGGTTGAACGATCGGGTGATGAAGGGTTTCGCTGATTTTGAAGCAATCCTGATCAATTCGAATCATTCGCGTGTGGTATTACTCATAGGTACCTGTCAGATATATTTTTTAGCTGATTATTTTTTCCAGGAATTCACGGGCTTTTCTTGCTTCGGATGTGAGAAAAGCGAGATCGCCAGGATCAACACATTCTACAACCAATGGGCCCCGTGTAAAACCATCTTGCCGGAGTATATCCAACAATTTTGGGAAGTCAACCATACCCGTACCGGGGGTCACGTCAACATTTCTCGGCAAACGGAAATCCTTCACAGCCATGCCGACAACGTAACCATTCAATCCTGCCGCATCATTCACGGGGTCTGTTTCACCGTGTGTGGCATGGTAAACGTTACCAGGATCGTACCAGAGTTTAAAATTATGATGACTCACTTTCTTGATTTGCTCCATGCAATGAACCCCAACGTTCCCGTGCGGTTTAAGAGTTATCATAACTCCTTTTTCAGCAGCATAGTCACAACATTCGGCAATGGCCTTGTAAAACGGACCCTCAAGCTCGGGGTTGTTAATAGCATTTATCTGTATAGTGGGGGAACCGCAATAGACAGAGTTATCGATAAGACGCTTTAGCCCGGCAATACCTTCCTCAAGCGATTTACTCACGTCGTGGCTCCCGCCCGATAGGGTATTGAGTTCAAGTCCGCGCTTTCTTATTTCTTCACCAACTGTAACAGCCACTTCAGGAGGAGTATCCCGATCGACGACCCTTCCGTCTTCATGTGTGCTGAGTCCGGCAAATTTGTAACCTGCCTCTGCCATGCCGTCTAACGCCACACGGTAATTGACTCTGCCCCATACCCGGGTGTAAGCACCTATTTGCCATCTGGAGCTTTTACCCGAGCCTAATAAAGATGTTTTGCACCCGCTGATCAAAGTGGCACTGGTTGTTAACAGCATAACATTGCCAATGAACTGACGACGCGAAATAAAACTGCCAGGTTTACGGTTTTTCATGTTTATTGGAATAAACTTAGATTATGAAATTGTTAGTGAATGCCTGTTTCTTAAAATGATCTCACCCTGGAGTTGCATCATCATGTATCAGTTGTTTATATCTATAATAAGCTTTCTTTCCAAACCAGGGTGCGCCGACCTTGTCAAAAAAGGCAGCTCTTTTGATCATGAATTGTTTGTCCGGTTTTTCAAAATGTGAAATGATAATCCCAAATATGACAATTACCGGACAAATTATGACATAATATTGAAACATCCAACTATTTATATCAAGTCCGGCTGTATAGGTGTGCCAGAGAAATGTAAGAAACCCTGTAATAATTGAAGCAGTTGTTGTAATCCAAATGGCTTTCAGACCTGTCTTCCACCATAAAAATCCTCCAAGGGCGGGGAAAAATAAAGAGGCCATAATTAAATTTGCCACGAAAAGTGTGTTGATAACCTGATCTACAATTGTAAGGGATATAATAATTGTAAGCAAGGCAATGGCTACAGTAGTTAAGCGTGAAATACGCAGCAATTTTTTCTCAGAGGCCCCGGGTTCAATAATTCGTTTATAAATATCATTTGAAGTAATGGAAACAATGTTATTCCAAATTGTTCCCATGGTAGTTTGACCTATTGCAAGAATTACAGCCAGCATTAGTCCGCTGACACCAATGGGAACCCAATGATTAATAGCCATTGCCAAACCAAGCTGTGGATCCGCTAAATCAGGAAATCCAACTTTTATATTGGCCGCTATTTGCATAGAAAGCCCATAAAATAAAACAATAAGTAATGCACCTATCCCCATGCTGGCATGGGCTATCTTTTCGGTTTTAGCTGCAGTCATGAGCTGAGCAAACCAGGGAGCTTGCATGTAAATCAAAAACAACAGAACATAAGTTGAAAATATCATGCTAAAAGGCATGACCGGATCATTCCACATGCCTGCAGGATTGCGAGTGAGATACTTATCCTGGAATACCTGTTCCAGTCCACCAAGTTCAATGGCATGTATTCGGGTAAAATACCACACTAAGGGCAGGGCAATAAGAGTAATGACAAATGAAAGTGTATTGGTATGAGCAACGGCTGTTAGTCCGCCTACAACACTAAAAATAAGTACTGTGCCTGATATGATAAGAACTGTTGTTGTAAGTGAAATACCAAGGCTGGCAGAGAAAATAAGTCCAACAGCTCTTAAATAGGCTGGAGAAAAAAAAATTAATAGAACAACAATCATAAAAGTGGTTAATAATCGGAAATTCTTGCCGTATCTTATCTCGAATAACTCAATTATGGATGTTGCATTAATCCTTTTCCATCTTTTTGCTACAACAAAAGTGTAGCAAACAAAACCTATAAACATTGCCAGCAGGATCAGTTGCGAGTAAACTCCAGCTTGAAAACCAAAACTTGAGTAACCTACCATTGTTGCAGTATTGAATTCCGTCATTACGACAGTTGCAACAAGAATAAACAAACCCAGACTACGCCCGGCAACTAAAAAACCTGCGCTATCCTTAACATTCCTGGATCTCCATGTTCCGTAACCAATAACAGCGATGATATAGCCTATTATTAAGACAAGGTCTACTACACTTATATTCATCCGTGTTAATATATATTTAGCATGAGAAAACTAATGATAATGCTCGTATGTTTAAAAAGCTTACCATGGCTGTTAAAATGGGATTTAAAAGTTAATTTCAACAATTCTCCCTGTTTTAGCTGATTCATAGCAGGCAGCGATAACTTTCATGTTCTGTAACCCCAGGTTGCTGTTGTTTTTTGGTTCTCTTTTTTCAAGTATAGCATTACTGAATTCCTCTATTTCTGCCATATAGGTGTTCACGGGTTCCGGATCGACAGCCATTCCGCCACCATCCTGTCTTGCTTGTTGTTGCGCGTCATAACCGGCTTGGTCTTCATCAAGATATGCAATCATCTCGCCGGAATCACCCTGGCCGAGTGTCCCTTTTGCAATAATGCTGCCTTTGGATCCATATAATTCCAGAGCATTTTTACTGCTATTGTCAGGTATGCAAAAATAAGTGTCAACAGTTGCAATTGAACCATTCTCAAAAAACAGTGATACTACAGCACTGTCTTCCGATTTATAGGAATGAATGTTATTGTTGAGAAAACAACATAATTTCTTTATTTTTCCAAAATACATCTGAAGAAGATCAATACAATGGCTGCCCATGTCAACCAATGAACCGCCGCCGCCAATTGATGGATCCTGCCTCCATGCACCTGGAATGGGGGGATACCAACACGACAACTGAGCACGGCCATAAACCAGTTCCCCTAGTTTGCCTTCACTTATCATTACCCGGGCAAGTTCATGCTGAGCAAGGAATCTCATCATAAACCCAGTACCCAGAAGCACACCTTCATCCTGGCATATTTCTATCATTTTATCAGCCTCATCGATTGTAAGTCCAAGAGGCTTCTCACATAAAACATGCTTTCCGGCTTTAGCACAGACAATAACCTGATCCTTGTGCACATTAACAGGTGAGGCCACATAAACGGCATCAACCCCGGAGTTTAACAACTCCTCAATGTTTCCGGATCCGGTAACATTAAATTTACTGGCAACAGCAGCGTTAACTTCCGGATCGATATCATAAACGGAAATCAATTCAGAATTCCCGGCCGGAATAATGCCTTCGGGAATTGTCCTTCTTTGGGCAATACCCCCTGAACCTATTACTCCCCACTTTACCTGATCATTCATATCATCTCCTTTTTTTATTATTTTGAATATGCTGTTATTACTTTTCTCAGAGCGTCTCCGATCTCTTCACAATTATCAGGGGTAAAGGTTGGAAAAGCAAAACATGTAAACGTATGATCCTCATGCCACCTGGCATTAGGTACTTCTACATTACTATAGTCCACACTTTCAGGATCAGCATACTCCTTAGATTTGAACGGGAAACCACTATTACCAAAGGCTGAATGTTTCTGAAAGGCCTGTTCCACATGACATTGGGGCCAGAAGACCTTCCAGACGGGGGCGCCTTCAGCTACAGCAGCGTCAACAAACTGTTTAATATCACAATTCATATTCTCTATATCAATTGAAAAAGCCAGCACAAACCAACCGTTTTTCCTTTCTTCGGTATCAATTGGTTTATATATTACCTGGGGCAAATCTTTTATCTTGTCGATTATAATATGTGCATTTCTGCGACGATTAGGCATATTCCAGTTATCCATTCTTTCAAGCTCGGCAAGGCCTATGGCAGATTGCATTTCAGTCATCCGGTAATTCCAGCCAACCATGTTGTGGATATATGGAAGTTTTTGCTCCAGTTCTAGAAGACTTAGACGCTGCTTAACATCATAACCATGATCCCTGAAACTTCTTGCAAGCCAGGCAAAATCTTCATTATCTGTAGTGACCATACCACCTTCACCGCCTGTGGTGAAAGTTTTATTCTGGCAAAAACTGCAGCCTGCAATATCTCCGAGAGCGCCTGTCTTTTTCCCTTTAAATGAGCCCCCGAAAGCTTCGGCATTATCTTCAATTACTAAAATATTATGCTTTTTGGCAAAAGCATTCAGCTTATCCATATCACATACATTCCCGTACAAGTGAACAGGCATTATTGCCCTGGTTCTTTCATTTACCAGCTTTTCGGCTGATTCCACACTTATGCAATGATCATCAAGATTAACATCTGCGAAGCGCGGAACAGCACCTGCCTGAATTACGGAAAAACTTGATGCAATGAATGTGTAGCTTGGCACTATAACCTCATCCCCTGGTCCTATTCCCATGGCAGTCATGCCAACATGCAGTGCTGCTGTACCTGTTGCAACATTAATTGCATATTTGCTACCTTGCCATTCGGCAAACTTCTTTTCAAATTCCATTCCCCTGGGTCCAGTCCAATAATTAACTTTCCCTGAGCGTAAAACTTCTTCGACAGCCTTAATTGATTTCTCGTTAAAATTTGGCCAGCCAATAAAACTTTTTTTTACAGCTTTGCTGCCACCATTAATTGCCAGATTTTTTAGCATAAGATTGAATTTTTTAATATCTTAACTGTTTGATTATATATTGGATTATTCCTACATCTGATTAATGATCTTTTTATCAACAAGCTTATAATGCCCTGCTGCCCATAATTGAGTCTTAATTGATGAATTTGATAAAATATTTACGGCTCTTTATTATTTATTCGAACAAATCTGTTTTATTGGTTGAATACAGTGTTGAACTTTATTCCCTGACAAACCTAGAACAAAATTTAAATCTCTTGTAATACTATTTTTTACATTAATGGTATTTATATTCTCCCGCTATTAATTTTTAACATAATATTTATCATATCTTTTTTACCGAATAGTTTGTTGTTTAAACTCTTTTGGAGTGACACCCTTTATTCTCTTAAATTGTCTGTTAAAATTTGATATGTTTTGAAAACCGGAATTCCAGGCAATTTCCGCGATACTTAATGAGTCCTCCAGCAACAGGCGACAAGCATAACCTGTCCTTACCCTTAACAGGTATTCTCTGAAATTCATTCTGTATGCTTTTTTGAAAGTCTTGCAAAATGTAGTATTTGACATGCAGGTGATTTCGAGTAGGTCCTGGAGTTTAACAGGTTTTTGAAAGTTGGTTAAGATATGCTGCAATGCCCTTCCAAGGGGTTCGTGTTCATGCTTTTTGAATGTCTCTGTAAAACCGGGACTTGCAAGAAGTTTATACTCTGAGGTAGTAGAAAAAATATTGAATATCTGGAATAATGAATAAAGTCTATCTGAATTATTAATAATTAAAATATTGTCCAGAAGATCAATTATTTTTGCCTTTGTCTGCCCGTATAATTTACATCCCCGGGATGATTTATCCAGAAATTTTAGCAGGGCATTGTTTTCCGGGATTTCCATGAATTTCCTGCCCAGGAAATCATACTGGAATTGAATTACAATGGCTTCTCCGGTGAAATTATCATCTTCATAATAACTGTCAAAACAGGACCATTTATGCGGCAGATAAGAACCCAGAAAAATAAGGTCTCTTTCTTTGAATGTATCAACATGATCTCCAACCAGCCGTTTTCCTCTACCCTTAATTATATAAACCAACTCATATTCAGAATG
>SLGC01000442.1 GCA_007123885.1 Bacteroidales bacterium
ATCCCGGTAACTGGGGGTTGAATGTTTACATTATATTATCTTTATCGCCTGCAATTGTGCCTGGGTCATTAAGGTATAATTCCGGCATAATCCGGTCTGTTCCGGCATTAATCCGGATCATCCCGGCATAATTTGGGTTTAAATCACTCTTTATCCCTATGGAAACCTTTTTACAGAATACGGCCCGGTACCTTTTCGGGAAATATGGCGATAAGCTGTCGGATTGTGCGCTGGTGTTCCCGAACAGGAGGGCCGGGCTTTTTTTTACCCGGTACCTTTCTTCGATGATTGAACGGCCGGTATGGCTTCCGGGGATGTTTACCATTGCCGATCTGCTTGAGGAGGTCAGTACCCTGAAGACCAGCGATCCTGTCACCCTGAATTTCGAGCTGTACAAGGTGTTCCGGTCGGTTGCAAAAAGCGGTGAGAGTTTCGACGAGTTCTACAGTTGGGGGGAGATGCTGCTTGGTGATTTTGACGAGATCGACAAGTATATGGTTGATGCCGGGGCACTGTTCAGGAATGTATCGGAACTCAGGGAGTTGGAGGACAAGTTTGACTATCTTACCAGGGAGCAGATCGAAACGATCAGGGGTTTCTGGAGTACTTTCCGGCCCGGGACTCCGACCGGCCACCAGAAGGAGTTCCTGCGGATATGGGAAGCACTGGCGCCAATATACACTTCCTGGCGGAAGCACCTTCTTGAAAGGGATCTTGCCTATGAGGGAATGATCTTCAGTCACGCGGCAGGGAAGGTTCTTGACGGCACCGCCAGGCTCCCGGATTACGACAAATTCTTTATTGCCGGCTTCAACGTCCTTAATGAGTGCGAAAAGGTTTTTTTTGATTACCTGCAAAAGGAGGGGAGAGCTGAGTTTTTCTGGGATTACGACCAGTATTATACCTCTGATCCGTCCCACCAGGCCGGTATTTTCATGAGGGAAAACCTGAGGCGATATCCCCATACCGGTTTTGAACAGGAGAGCAGGAATATTGAAAACAGCCACAGGGAGATCGAAATAATTGCAGTACCATCCAACAGCGGTCAACCGAAGATCCTTTCCGCTCTCAGCGATATGTTCAGCAGCGATGACCCGCTCAGGACTGCCGTTGTGCTGCCCGACGAGGGACTGCTGCTCCCTGTGCTTTCATCGTTGCCCGAAGAGATCGGGGAGATCAATGTTACCATGGGATATCCGCTTAAGGATGCGCCGGTGTACGGGTTTGTGATGCATCTTCTGTCGCTGCATAAAAATTCGCGCGTTCAGGGCAAAGAAGTGATGTTCTACTATAAGGATGTGCTGGCGTTGCTTCAGCATCCCGTCTATGCCGAAAAGGATGAAGGCATGACCGCAGGTATCATACGGAAAGTGAGAGAAAATAATCTGGTGTACATCAGCGGATCGGATTTTGGTTGTTCTGAATTTGGCAGGCTTGTTTTCAAAAAGGCTCCGGGGGATATCCGGTTCGCCGGCTATCTTATTGATGTGCTGATGTATATTGTCAAACACCGGTATGATATTCCGGAGGAAGAAGGTGATGGTCAGTCCGTTTCTTTCCCCGCAAGGGAATTTATCTACAGGATCTATACAAGTATCGGCCGTCTCAGGGATATCCTGGAAGAATCGCAGACCACAATCCGGTTTGATACCCTGGTCAAGCTTTTAAAAAAGGTGCTTTCGGGCATCAGGGTCCCCTTTTATGGTGAGCCGCTGGGGGGCGTGCAGGTGATGGGTGTGCTTGAAACCCGGGCGCTTGATTTTGAGAATGTTATCTGGATGTCGGTAAACGAGGGAAGCTTTCCGGCCAGGCAGTCCGCTTCATCCTTTATTCCCTATACTCTCAGGAAGGGTTTCGGTCTGCCGGGATATGAGCAGCAGGATGCCGTTTATGCCTTTTATTTTTACCGGATGCTGCAGAGGACCCGGCGAATGGTGCTGGTTTACAATACGAAAAGCGACGGGTTGTTTACCGGTGAGCCCAGCAGGTTTATCTACCAGCTGAAGTACAGCAACAGGTTCAATGTCAGGGAGAGAAGCCTGGTATTTAATCTGCTGCAGCCTGAGGAGAGACCTGTCCGTATTGAAAAGACCGATGACATTAGGGACCGGCTTATGGAGTATACAGATGCCGTTCCCGGGCGTAAATACCTTTCGGCTGCGGCTATCAATGCATATATCGATTGCTCGCTGAAGTTTTATTTCAGGTATATCGCGCGACTGCCGGAGCCGGACAGTGTTACCGAGGAGATTGACATGGCCGTTTTCGGGAACCTTTTTCACAAAGCTGCCCATTTGATGTATTATCCCTTCACGGGGAAGGAGATACTGGCGGCCGATATTGACGCTTTACTGGGGGACAGGGACGGGCTTGAAAAGATTGTCAGAAGAGCGTTTGCAGAGGTGCTGGGCGAGGGGGGATTTGTTGCCGGTGCGGATGTTGAAAATGAAGAAAGTACAGGGGCTGGTGTTGTTGCCGGAAAGGTTGTAGATGGCATTGACGGAGATGGTAGAATTGAAGGTGATGTACACCGGGCCGTAGCTGAATCTGAGGCTGAAGCCGGGTATAGTAAAGCAAATCCTGATCGGGCTGTAGATAAGGATGGTGCTGAAAATGGGACAGGGTCAAATGATGGTGACGGTCTATCAGGCATTAACCTGATAATTTCCTCGGTGCTGGTAACTTACCTGAGACAGTTGTTGAAAGTGGACAGGAAGCTGGTGCCTTTCAGGGTTGAGGCTCTTGAGAAGGAATATCAGGGCAGCATTCCGGTGGGACCGGAAGGGGAGAGGTTTTACGTGAGAACCGGGGGAATTATTGACAGGGTTGACCAGGTTCCCGGCATGGTAAGGGTGGCAGACTATAAGACCGGGAGTGATGATGCCGACTTCAGGACGGTGGAGTCACTTTTTGAACGAGGCAACCCGAAAAGGCGCAAGGCTGTATTCCAGACATTTCTATACACCTGGCTGTACCTGCAGGACTCCGGCTCAAACTCCCGGGTAAGTCCGTTCCTGTACCAGGCAAGAAAGTTTTTTGGCAACGAATCGCTGGTTGTATCACAGAGGCATGGAGGCAGTAAGGTACAACCTGTATGGGATTTTAATGAATATAAGTCCGGGTTCGAGGCCGGGCTTCAGTCCGTCCTTTGGGATTTATTCGATCCTGAAACCGGTTTTTTCCAGGCGGAAGATACCGTTATATGCAGGTTTTGTCCTTATGGAAAGCTTTGCCATAGATGAAAACAAGATTACTCCCGATAGCATTATCCTCGGGATAAAAAATCGCTATAGTCGGATGTGCGCTACCGGATAATGGTGACTTCAACTGAAAACGGGTGTTACCCGATCATGATTTGCCGGTAATCTGCATGATATTTGATTCGGGTTGAATGGGGCCACTTATTAATTTGCCGGAATTATTCCTGTCTCAACTGACCCCTGATCTCACCCGCCGGATATTCTTCTGAATGGACATTCACATAATACAATTCATTGTAAAGTTCTGATTCCTGTTCAGGAGTAAGCGGATCTGACGTATAATTTATTGGCGATGCAGGTGGTTCAAAACCCCAGACAACAGGCCCGTTAACTCCTTCCTCCCCACGATGGATATGTGCCCCTATTGCCTCAAATCCGCTGTATTCAACAACTATCTGGAATATTCTTGTATTCCTGTTATAGGTTAACTCGGCGCTGCCAGTAGCGGTGGATTCATTGGGGGGAACTTCATTTGCACCGCTCAGCGTGGCCGTAAATACATCAATCACGTCATCTTCGTCGTTATCATCATCACAAGAAACGGCTGCAAACAGTAACCCGGATATAATCATAACTTGTAAAAACAATTTTCCTGCGAAAACAACAGGATCCTTCAAATTTTTTCTCAAAGTTTTCATAACAAATAATTATTAGTTTGCACACACTTTCCCCAAAAATTGCTTAACCATTTTTTCATAAATAATTTTTGACCAAACATGCTTTTTGGATTAAGCCCCGCCAGGACATGACCGCCTCCAAATCGCGCGGGTTTTTAAACTTAACTAAACCGTCGTCCCGTTATGCTTTTAAAAACAGGATAATGCAGGCATTGTTCATAGGCTTAATTAATTACTTTATATAAATTACTGAATTGATTCTCGTGCCACAATTATTTCATAATCATTTATTTGGTGGTCATAAATCGTTATTTCTATAATAATTACAAATAAAATTTATTCCTTTTATCCGGAACCTGGAATTACCCGGAATGGCATTTATAATTTTCAGGAAGTTGGATGTAAATTATGATTGGTGTAAAGCATTATATTTGTAAATTGACCGGATATATCCCCGAAAAATGAAATATGCGTAAAAGATCCATTGCCTGATAGCTTTAACCGTGCTGAAGTATGATAAAGATGAACATCTATTGTGATTACCCACATTTAAGATCAACTATTTTAAACAGAATTACCGGAGAATGACTATTAACGAGAAGTTAATAAACCCTCAGAGCATTGTTGTGATCGGCGGATCAAACAATATACACAAGCCTGGCGGCAAAGTGCTTAAAAACCTGATCGACCACCGGTTCATGGGCAGCCTGTACGTGGTAAACCACAGGGAGGAAGTTGTACAGGGTGTCAGATCTTATCATGATGCAAATGACCTGCCCCAGGTTGATCTTGCCATACTGGCGGTTTCTGCGCGTCATTGCCCCGGTTATATAGAAACCCTGACCAGCGAAAAAAATACCCGGGCTTTTATTATTCTTTCTGCCGGGTTCAGTGAAGAGAGTAGTGAAGGGGCAGCCCTGGAAAAAGAGATGGTCCGTATTGCTGATGATGCAGGTGCTTGCCTTTTGGGGCCCAACTGCATTGGCATGATGAACCGCTATCACAAGAGTGTATTTATTTCACTTATTCCTAAAATGGATCCCCGTGGCGTTGATTTTATATCCGGTTCGGGCGCCACAGCCGCATTTATCATGGAATCAGGGCTTCCAAAGGGGTTGACATTCTCAAGTGTTTATTCTGTTGGCAACAGTGCCCAGATCGGTGTTGAGGATATTCTTAAATATATGGATGAAACCTTTCTGCCGGGTGAATCTGCATGTGTCAAGCTGCTTTATATCGAAAGTATTGATGACCCGGATAAATTACTGAAGCATGCTTCATCACTGATCCGCAAAGGATGCAAGATAGCCGCTATCAAATCCGGCACTTCTGAGGCCGGAAGCCGGGCCGCCCATTCCCATACAGGTGCATTGACCACCTCCGACCTGGCCGTCGATGCGCTTTTCCGTAAGGCCGGTATTGTAAGATGCTATGGGAGGGAGGAGCTGATAACGATAGCCTCGGTATTGCTGCATCCGGAAATAAAAGGGAAGAATATTGCCATTGTAACTCATGCAGGCGGTCCTGCCATTATGCTTACCGATGCTCTATCGGGCGGTAATCACAGGATACCTAAGATCGAGGGACAGGATAGTGAGGAGTTGCTCTCCATGCTCAATGAAGGGGCGTCGGTGTCCAATCCCATCGATCTGCTTGCGACAGGTACTGCAGAACAACTGGGAATTGTCATTGATTACTGCGAACACAAATTTGATAATATTGATGCCATAATGGTTATTTTCGGGAGTCCGGGTCTCCATGAAGTTTTTGACGCCTATGAGGTTCTTCATCAGAAAATGCTGACATGCAGTATACCGGTATTTCCCATCCTGCCCTCTGTTCAAACAGCACGCAGAGAAGTTGAATACTTCCTTTCAAAAGGACATATCAACTTTCCCGATGAGGTGCTGCTTGGGAATGCTATATCGAAAGTTTATTCAACACCTGGTCCGGCCGAAGGCAAGATCCTCCGCGATGATGTCAATATCCCCCTGATCCGTGAACTGGTGGCTGAGGCGCCTGAAGGATGGACGCCTCCTTCATTGATAAGAGAATTACTGGATGCCGCCGGCATACCAACCGTAGAGGAGGAGGTCTGTACAAGCCCCGGAACTACTTTCTCCGCTGCCCGAAGGATTGGCTATCCGGTAGCAATGAAGGTCATCGGACCGGTTCACAAATCAGATGTTAACGGTGTGGTTCTGAATATAAATTCTGATCAGCACCTGGAAGCTGAATTTGGCAGGATGATAGAAATTGATGGAGCCAAGGGGGTGCTTGTCCAGAAAATGCTTTCCGGCACGGAGCTTTTTATTGGAGCGAAATATGAGCCTGCATTCGGGCACATAATTCTTTGCGGACTGGGAGGGATATTTGTAGAGGTATTGCATGATGTCTCATCCGGACTTGCACCGTTAAGCTATGATGAAGCATTTTCAATGATAAGGTCGATAAGAAGCTACAAAATTATAAAGGGTACCAGGGGAAAACCGGGTATTAATGAAGAACTTTTTGCAAGAATCATTGTACATTTGTCAACCATGCTCCGGTTTGCCGTCGAAATAAAGGAGATCGACCTGAATCCGCTGATCGGACATCAGGACCAGATAACGGTAGTGGATGCCAGGATCCTGATAAAAAAATAGCTGAATCAGGATCTCATGATCAGCATCACTTGCCTGAAGAAGGGTTATCCGGCCGGAAGCGAATTATAAACCTTTTATTTTATATGCAATGCTGATAAAACAATTATCAATTTTCCTGGAAAATAAATCAGGCCGCCTGGCAGAGGCATTAAGCACACTGGGTGATGAGGATATTAATATAAAGGCACTGACCATTGCCGATACGGCAGAATTTGGGATTGTAAGGCTGATAGTCAACGATCCGGAAAAAGGCTTCAATATTCTCAGGGAAAAGGGATTTTCCGCCAACCTTGTCGATGTTATAAGCATTGCAACTCCTTCGGAATGCGGATCTTTTGCCAAAGTGCTTAAAATATTTTCAGATGAAAGCATCAGCATCGAATACATTTACGGCTTTTCGGTGGCCGATAAAGCAGCAATAGTATTGAGGACCGAAGATACCGACAAGGCTATCAGCGCAATCAGGAAGAATAATATGGAAATGCTTGGTGCCAGCGAGATCAGCGAGCTGTAAAAAAAACTTAAACAGGAAATCATCAATAACCCGACACCTGGTTTTAGTCAGAATTGGTTGTGGGGAGACGAAATGCCGCAGGTTTGGGAAAGGGGTATGAGAAGTCAATAATCTTTATCAATATAAACTTACTTGACATAATGATCTGGAACAAGAGCAATGAATGTATGGAGAGGGAAAGAATGGTTTCCCTTCAGGGCGAAAGGCTTCGGGAACTGGTAGACAGGGTTTATTTTAATGTGCCCTATTACAGGGAAAAGATGCAAAAGAGAGGACTGGGTCCTGAGGATATAAAAAATATAAATGATCTTAAGAATCTTCCGTTTACTACCAAAGATGATCTCAGGGACAATTATCCCTTCGGCATGTTTGCAATTCCCACTTCTGAAATAATCCGCGTGCATGCTTCATCCGGAACCACCGGAAAACCTACTGTCGTTGGGTATACCCGGAAAGATCTGGCAATTTGGTCGGAAGTGGTGGCACGTACTCTTACCTGTGCCGGAGTGGAAAGAAACGATTTCATCCAGATTGCTTACGGATACGGGCTCTTTACCGGGGGACTGGGTCTTCATTACGGGGGTGAGAAAATCGGGGCTGTGGTGATACCTGTATCAGGCGGAAATACGGCACGGCAACTGCAGATCATGCAGGACTTCAATTCCACTGTTCTTGCCTGTACTCCTTCTTATGCCCTTTTTCTTTCGGAATCAATCGAGGATATGAAAATTGACCGCAGCAAGATTAAACTCAGGGTCGGGGTTTTTGGCGCTGAGCCGTGGACCGAAAGCATCAGGCGGGAAATTGAGACAAGTCTGGGAATAAAAGCAATTGATATTTATGGTTTGAGTGAAATAATAGGGCCTGGTGTAGCCAGTGAATGCTTGTACCAGAAGGGATTGCATATAAATGAAGATCATTTTATCCCTGAAATTATTGACCCTCAGACACTGGAACCGCTTTCTGAAGGGGAGGAGGGAGAGCTTGTATTTACCACTGTCACCAAGGAGGGGCTGCCCCTTATAAGGTACCGCACCAGGGACCTTACCAGCCTGGATTACGGTCAATGCGAGTGCGGCCGGACCCTCGCAAGAATGAAAAAGTGTACCGGCAGAAGTGATGACATGATGATCATAAGGGGCGTTAATATATTCCCGTCTACAATCGAATCGGTTCTGCTTGAGATCAGCGAGACCCATCCCCATTATATGATCATAATCGACAGGGTGAACAATATGGATGTACTGCAGGTGCTTGTTGAGGTTGACCAGAAATTCTTCCTCGACCGTATCGGACAGCTTGAATCTCTCAAACATAAAATCAAAAACAGCCTTGAGAGCACCCTGGGGATCAGCGTTGATGTAAAGCTGGTCGAACACAAAACCATTGAACGATCAGAGGGTAAAGCCAAACGGGTAGTGGATAAAAGGAAATTAAGCTGACCGGCCCGGTTTCGGTAAAAAGTTGCCATATTATTAATCCGGATTATTGCCGGGTAATTCGGTACTTTCAACTTCACTGCGGTGTTGCCGGTTTACAGGATATGGAATCAGGTGACTGATTGACAATCATAGTTATTAACAATTACGAACATCCCATGATAAATTTCCAGTCCGGTGCAATTATTCCCGGAATCAATATCCTCAGGTCCTAACCAGGCTCCGGTTCCAGATCCTGATCAACCGGCCAGGGGTTTATGAAAGAAAATCGGAGGGTACATGACGTAATCTTTCAATATCCCTTATTTTTTCCGCAACATTGAATCCCTGAGTGCAGTTTACACTGCATGAACTGCAGCTTCCGCAGATTTCCGGGGGAAGGTCAAGGGAGTCGATGGTGGTCCTGGCAGTTTTAAGGTCTTTATAGCCATATGCATACATATACGAGCGCATCATATCGGATATGGGCATTCCTTCGGGGCACTGACTGGCACACTGTTCACATCCCAGACAAAACATGCCGGCGTAAGCCTGTTCAAGCCTTAGATCGCGTATTTCTTCAGGTGTCATTGTTATGTCATAGTTGATCTCAGCATTTTCTTCAAGCTCCTGGAATGATTCAACACCGGGGATAGTAGTATGTATATTGGGATCCTGAAGCACATACTTGAGCGCAGCCCTTACGTTTATCGGATCCTTCCTCTCCCTGTCCCAGTAAACACCGGCCATGGTTTTCATTGCTATAACCCCGATACCGGCAGAGGCAGCTTCTGCAACAGCCTTTTTCAATTCCGGATAATTTTCCATCCTGAAATTATATGATGTAAAAACCACATCATACACATTACTTTCGGTGACGGCTCTAACCACTTCGGCTTCATTCGAGTGGGTGGACACGCTCAGGAACCTTGCCCTTCCCTGCTCTTTTATTTTCATGAGTGTATTGAGTCGCACCTTATCAAGGGCATGCTCACGGGATGATGAACCATGAATACCCAGAATATCAACATAATCAAGTTTCAGACGTTCCAGACTGGTATTGAATTGATCCATTATTTGATCTTCCGTATTTCCACGCAATCTGGTGGCCAGATAATATGAATCCCTGGGCTTGTTTTTCAGCACTTCGCCCAGCATCTCCTCATTCCTGCCGTTGCTGTAACTATATGCAGTATCGATCATGGTCATGCCCAGATCCAGGGCAAGATTGACAAAACGCGGATTGTTGGAACGAACAAAACCAAGGTTCACCAGGGGGATCTTCATACCTGTGCGACCAAGGGTACGGTAAGCCATTTCATCTTTAGTGGCAGGTTTTTTAAGGGAAGCTGCCTTCAGCTGACTATTTCCGGCAATTAAGCTGCCGGCAGCACCGGCGGCTGATAATTTTAAAAAACTTCTCCGATCCAGTGATTTTTGCATAAGATTGATGTGGATTTGATGTTGCTTTATGAAGATATTGAAAATATCATCATGGGCGTTTCATTATAATATTGGATCTGATAAAATTTCATGAAAGTTACTGAAATTAATTATAGTTATTAACATATACATATTAATTCGGATTTGGATTAAATATTAAAATACCCTGATTTGAAATTCATTGTTTGATTATTGATTTGAAAAATAGCTCACTTCGCTCTTACCTGGTTGTGAAATGACCCTTGTTCAATTTATTTGCAATCAAAAATTCTTTTATATTTGCCTTCGATATAACCGGCTGCCTTTGTCTTTAATGTGCAATTGCCTGCTACAGGCAGATGTCCCGACCAGGCAGAGAAAAAACAATAAAAGGACATAATGGAAAGTACACCTGTAAATTCTGGAATCGTCAGTGAAAAAATCCGTGAAAGCAACCTGACTTCCGTAGGACGGGCCAACATAAGGGAACTTGTACGGCTGGTTAATCAGATAGAGGAAGCTACCGGAGTAAAATTTATCAGGATGGAGATGGGTGTACCAGGCCTTCCACCCTGCAAGATAGGTATCGATGCGGAGATAGAGGCGCTGAAACAGGGGGTGGCTGCAGGATATCCGATGATCGAAGGTGTTGATGTCCTGAAGAAAGAAACCTCGAGGTTCATTGAAAAATTTATGGGCCTTGATATCGGTCCCGAATTTTGTATACCGACAACAGGATCACTGCAAGCCAGCATGGCGGCATTTATGACAGCCGGCAGGTCTGATGAAAAAAAGGATACAGTCCTTTTGATCGATCCCGGCTTTCCAGTACACAAACAGCAACTGAAATCCCTTGGTATAAAGATCGAGTGTTTTGATGTATACCGGTTCAGGGGAGAGAAGCTGCGGGAAAAGCTGGAATCCTGCCTGAAAGCAGGAAATATAAGCTGCATTTTATATTCCAATCCCAATAACCCTTCCTGGATATGCTTTTCTGAGAAAGAGCTTAAGATCATTGGGGAGCTTGCAAACTCATATGATACCATAATAATTGAAGATCTTGCCTATTTCGGGATGGATTTCCGGAAGGATCTTTCCGTTCCCGGTCAACCTCCTTACCAGGCTTCGGTTGCCAATTATACGGGAAAGTACATTCTATTGTTTTCCAGTTCCAAAGCTTTCAGCTATGCCGGGCAAAGAACCGGGGTTGTTATTGTATCAGATGAATTGTATTGCAGGTCATACCCGGACCTGAAGAAATATTTCGCATATGAAAGGTTTGGCAGCGCACTTGTCTACGGAGCATTATACGCTTTGTCGGCAGGGACGAACCATTCTTCCCAGTATGGTCTGGCTGCAATGCTCAAAGCTTCAAGCGATGGTGAGTATAATTTTGTGGAAGAAATCAGGGAATATGGGGGAAGAGCGTCAATAATGAAAAAATTATTCGTGGCAAACGGATTCAGGATCGTCTATGACATGGATGAGGATCTGCCTGTAGGTGACGGATTTTATTTTACGGTTGCCTATCCCGGCTTGACGGGAGGAGAATTATTGGAGAAGCTGTTGTACTACGGAATAAGCGCCATTTCTCTTGAAATTACCGGAAGTCTGCGAACGGAAGGTTTACGTGCATGTGTTTCGCAGGTTTCACGAGATCAGTTTGCAGATCTTGAAGAAAGACTTAAGAGTTTTCACAGTCATTATCCTGTACAATGATTTGTATATTATATCGTTGCATTTCTAACTGATAATAATCATTACCATACTTGCAGTGAATGTGTAATTTTGAATGGAATGATGGCTGCAATAACGTGAATAAGAAAATTAAACTGAACATATGGCCAAAGTAAAAGGATCCATAGTAGTTGACAGGGAAAAGTGCAAGGGTTGTGATATTTGCGTGGTAGCCTGTCCCACCGGCGTAATCGGACTCAGCAGGGATGTCAATGCCAAGGGCTATCATTTCGCCTACATGCAGAATCCTGATGCCTGCAATGGTTGTACCAACTGTGCAATTGTTTGCCCGGATGGCGTTATTACCGTTTACAGGCAGAAAAAAAGTGAAAGGCAAACAAGTTGAACCTGGTGCCAGCCCGGATAAAAATCTATTACAATGAAGGAATTAAAACTGATGAAAGGAAATGAGGCCATAGCCGAAGCTGCCATACGGGCCGGCGCTGATGCATATTTCGGTTATCCCATAACTCCCCAGTCGGAAGTACTTGAATATCTGATGGCAGAAAGGCCCCACGAACGTACCGGCATGATTGTTTTGCAGGCTGAAAGTGAAATTGCCGCAATTAATATGGTGTACGGTGGCGCTGCCTGCGGACGAAAGGTGATGACCTCTTCTTCCAGTCCAGGAATCAGCCTGAAGCAGGAGGGCCTCTCCTATATTGCGGGTTCCGAGCTACCCTGTCTTGTTGTCAACGTGGTCAGGGGGGGACCGGGACTGGGAACCATACAACCGGCACAGTCGGATTACTTTCAGGCCGTCAAGGGTGGGGGCCACGGCGATTACCGCCTGATCGTTCTTGCTCCGGCGTCTGTCCAGGAAATGGCTGATTTTGTGGATCTTGGTTTTGAGCTTGCCTTCAGGTACAGGAATCCCGCCATGATACTTACCGACGGGGCTTTGGGACAGATGATGGAGAAGGTATGGCTGAAGGAACCAAAGCCAAGGATGACGGAATATCCGGAATGGGCAACTACCGGGAAGACTCCCGACAGGGAAAGGAATATTATTACCTCCCTTGAGCTTGATTCCGGCAGGCAGGAGAAATTTAACCTTAAGCTGCAGGCAAAGTACAGGGAAATGGAAGAGAAAGAAGTAAGGTACGAGACGATAGAGTGTGAGGATGCCGAATACCTTCTGGTAGCTTACGGTACCAGTGCCAGGATATGCCAGAAATCCGTCCAGGTGGCCAGAGAAAATGGAATAAAGGTGGGATTGCTCAGACCTATGACACTTTTTCCTTTTCCCAAAAAGATCTTAAGGGAAATGGCACCAAAGCTCAAGGGCATCCTCTCGGTCGAGATGAGCACAGGTCAGATGGTGGAAGATGTAATGCTGGCTGTAAACGGCCTGGTTGAAGTTGAACATTATGGCAGGATGGGCGGCATTATACCTGCTCCTGATGAGATAGTCAGTGTTCTGGAAGAAAAGTTCATTAAACAGAATTATTATGGCTGAAAATTTAAAAACCGAAAATATAATCAGCACCAGGAATCTTGTATACAAGAAATCCTCAATTCTCACCGACAATGTGATGCATTACTGTCCCGGTTGCGGGCATGGAACAGCTCACAGGCTGATTGCAGAGGTCATTGAGGAAATGGACATACAGGCTGAAACAATCGGTATCACGCCGGTGGGATGCGCCGTACTCATGTATAACTACCTGGATATAGATATGCAGGAAGCTGCACACGGACGGGCCCCGGCGCTTGCCACTGCAGTCAAGAGACTCATGCCTGATAAATATGTCTTTACCTATCAGGGTGACGGCGATCTGGCAGCCATCGGTACTGCCGAGACGATACATGCTTGCAACAGGGGAGAAGACTTCACTATTTTCTTTATAAATAACGGAATATACGGGATGACCGGGGGACAAATGGCACCGACAACCATCCCCAACATGAAATCATCCACCTCTCCCTATGGCAGGGATGTGGAGATGATGGGTAATCCTCTTAAGATAACCGAGCTGGTGGCACAGTTGCCCGGCACATATTATGTGACCCGGCAGGCAGTACACACAGCCGGTGCCGTGAGACGGGCTAAAAAAGCCATACGAAAAGCATTTGAAAATCAAAGCCTCAAAAAAGGCCTGTCACTGGTGGAAATCGTATCAAATTGTAATTCAGGATGGAAAATGGAACCGGTCGAGGCTAACAGGTGGATGGAGGAAAACATGTTCCAATATTATCCGCCTGGTGATATAAAAGTGGATGGTAAAATTCTTTCAACCTGATATAACGTTAATCAGGTTAATATCAATTAATTATTTTTAGCAGATAATTCATATTCAGTATTACAAATGGATGCATCCCCTTGTCTTACAGTATGATGGGGATTCAGAGGAAAAAATTTCTAAAATCATGACCGAAGAAATCATCATTGCCGGATTCGGGGGACAGGGGGTTCTTTCCATGGGTAAGATCCTTGCTTATTCTGCAATAATGCAGGACCAGGAAGTAAGCTGGATGCCTTCATACGGACCGGAAATGAGGGGAGGAACAGCCAATGTCACGGTAATCCTCAGCAGCGAACGGATAAGCTCTCCTATAATCAACACGTTTGATACTGCCATAATACTCAACCAGCAGTCGCTCGACAAATTTGAAAATTCGGTTAAACCCGGAGGTGTTTTGATTTATGACGGGAATGGCATTTCCCGCCATCCCGAACGCAGGGATATAAATATATACCGAATTGATGCAGCTTCGGAAGCGGCGAAATTGGGATCGGCAAAAGCAGTCAACATGATCGTTTTGGGAGGTTACCTGAAAGTAAAACCCCTGGTGGAACTTCAAAATGTTGTCAAAGGTCTTGCCGAATCACTTCCCCAAAGGCATCACTCCCTTATTCCCATGAATGAGAAGGCAATAAAACGCGGAATGGAGATCGTTAATACCGTTCACGAAGTGGGGTAATACCGGCAGCTTCGCCTGAAGGCCAAGGGAAGAATCCTCACAAAGGTAAAGTGGTACCCGGCATTTGCCGTGCCGGTTCACGGGATGAATTGGGTAACCTGTAATAGTTCTGGTTCATGAAGTGCGTAAATACCGGTTATTTCCCCGGAAGGTAAGGTTAAGGAAAAACCCATGGGTCGCAAAGTGGTCAATGACCTGGATAAACACCAAACTATTCGTAGAACCGGTTTTTCTCCAGATAATCATATGCCGCATTAGGAACAAACGGCCGCATGTCCTTACCCCGAAGCAATGATTCACGGATAAATGATGAGGATATTTCAATTACCGGGGCATTGACTATCCTGGCATTTCGGAAATGGTGAAGTTTGGAATTGTCCGTATCCAGTCTCGGGTAGAACAGGAATTTATGTTTTTCAAGAAGGGTCTTTCCGCCTTTCCACTGTCCTATACTGTTGATATTATCAGTCCCTATAATTACATAAAAATCCCTTTCGGGGAATCTTTCTTCAAGAATTTCCAGGGTATTCAGGGTATAGGAAGGCCTGGGCATGTCAAATTCTATGTCAGAAGTACTGAATGCTGCATACTGCTCTATCGCCAGCCTGGTCATTTCCAGCCTTGCCACGGGACTGACAAGATGCTCCGGACTTTTGAAAGGATTCTGGGGACTGATTATGAACCATATTTCATCAATTGATTCAAATTCTTTCATATATCCGGCAATAGCAACATGGCCGATATGAACCGGATTAAAAGATCCGAAAAGCAAGCCGGTTTTGATCATTTCTCTACTATTTGTTTTCACTGATTTGAAATAAACTCCTCAACAATATTTAAAGCTTCCTGTTTTGCTTTTTCCAGGTTGTCATTTACAAGGATAACATCAAAATCAGAGGCATATTCCATTTCCGCCTCGGCCTTTGAAATCCTCTTCGCCAGATCTTCCCTGCTTTCGGTAGAGCGGTTTACAAGCCTCCTTTCCAGCTCTTCAATTGAAGGCGGCATGACGAAGATGGAAAGGGCACGGTCGCCGTACTTTATTTTTATATTCATCCCGCCGATAACATCAACATCAAAAACAACAATTTTATCCTCCGACCATAGTCTTTCTATCTCTGATTTGAGGGTGCCGTATAAATAACCGGGATAGACCTCTTCCCATTCGACAAACTCATTATTTCTGATTTTTTCCCTGAATTCCTGTTCAGAAAGGAAATAGTAGTCCCTGCCTTCAACTTCATGCGATCTTTTTTTGCGGCTGCATGCTGATACGGAAAATGCCAGTCCGCGATTCTTTTTCAGCAGGTAATAAACTATGGTTGTTTTCCCTGCACCGGAGGGAGCTGAAAATATTATCAGTTTGTTCTGCATCAGAGTATGTTTAGTGACTGCTCCTTGATCTTTTCAAGATCATCCTTCATTTTGACTACAAGCTTCTGGATGTTGAAATCATTGGCTTTGGATCCTATCGTATTTATCTCCCTGCCAATTTCCTGGCTGATAAAACCAAGCTTTTTTCCGGTCTGTTCCTCTTCCCTGAGTGTTTCCCGGAAGTAGGCTATGTGATTTTCAAGCCTTACTTTTTCTTCGGAAATATCAATTTTTTCAAGGTAATAAATGATTTCCTGCTCAAACCTGTCCCTGTCGATAATACTGCTGTTTAAATACTCCTGCAGGTTTTGAC
>SLGC01000373.1 GCA_007123885.1 Bacteroidales bacterium
ACATTGCCAGTATATACGACCGCAACAGATATCACCTAATAATTTATATATAAAGGATATAGTACAATAATGGACAACCAACATTTTTTAGTTTGGAATAACTGCCTGAAAATAATCCGGGATAACGTACCATCAATTAGTTTCAGAACCTGGTTTGAGCCGATTGTACCACTCAAGGTAAATAATAACATTTTAACCATCCAGGTTCCGAGTCCTTTTTTTTATGAATACCTGGAAGAGCAGTACATTGATATCCTGAGCAAGACTCTTCGCAAGGAACTTGGAAATGATGCCAAGCTTGAATATAATGTTGTTATGGAAAATAATGGTTCGGGCGGGATGAAGCCTTATACTGTCCGGTTTCCCGGTAAATCCAATGCAGAACCAAAAAACAGGGAAGTACTGTTACCTCTGGATAACGGGGGAAATACGATCAAGAATCCCTTTGTTATACCCGGTATCAAGAAGGTGCATGTTGATCCGCAATTGTGCCATGATAAGACTTTCAGCAATTTTGTAGAGGGAGACTGTAACCGGCTGGCCCGTTCCGCCGGCACGGCAGTAGCAAAAAAGCCCGGGGGGACCGCATTCAATCCACTGTTCCTGTACAGTGACAATGGATTGGGAAAGACACACCTGGCCCAGGCGATCGGCATGGAAGTGAAGGATAAATATCCTGAGAAAACCGTATTGTATGTTGATGCCAATAAATTTACAAACCAATATGTCGAAGCTTCCAGAAACAATAACCGGAATGATTTTCTGCATTTTTACCAGTTGATAGATGTCCTTATTATTGATGATGTTCAGGATTTTGCCGGTAAAGAAAAAACCCAGGATGTTTTTTTTCATATTTTTAACCATCTTCATCAAAGCGGCAAGCAGCTTGTATTAACTTCCGATAAACCCCCGGTAGAACTTCAGGGTATGGAAAAAAGGTTGTTGTCCCGGTTTAAATGGGGATTATCGGCCGATATGCATTTGCCGGATCTTGAAACACGTGTTTCAATACTCAAGAAGAAGGTATACAATGACGGAATTGAAATTCCCCCGGATGTTCTTGAAACCCTGGCAACCCATATTACGACCAATGTAAGGGAACTGGAAGGTGCACTGATCAACCTGCTTGCCCAGTCAACCCTGAACCGCAGGGAAATAACCAATGAACTGGCAAGGCAGGTTATAGACCGGCTGGTTAAGAACAGCAAGAGGGAGCTGTCCATTTCCCAAATTCAAAAGATTGTTTGTGACCATTTCAATATCCACATCGATCTGCTACAGGAAAAAACAAGAAAACGCGAAATTGTACAGGCCCGTCAGGTAGCAATGTATTTTTCAAAAAGCCTGACCAAATCATCTCTGGCTTCTATCGGCTCACAAATCGGAGGAAAGGATCATGCCACTGTACTTCATGCCTGTAAAACCGTAAACAACCTTATGGAAACCGACAAGAGGTTTAATCAGAGCATACAGGAGATCCAGAAGAAATTGAAAGTATAACCCGCCAGGGAAGGCTTAATGCCAGGCATAAACCGAAAATATTTCAAGCCTTTTTTTTCAACCATGCAACATAATATTTCCAATAAAACCCCGGTCATTCCTGTGCTTGCTTAACGTCTGGGGATCAGCAGTGAACTGTCACCATAGCTGAGAAACCGGAAATCATTCTTAAGGGCATAGTCATACACTTTTTTCCAGTCTTCTCCGATGAATGCGGCAATAAGCAAAAGAAGCGTACTTTTCGGCTGGTGAAAATTGGTAACAAGTTTGTTTACCAGCCTGAACCTGTACCCGGGAATGATCATCAATTGTGTTTTTGATCCAAATTGCTCCATACTGTTTTTTGCAAGGAACTCCAGGAGTGCCCTGATTGCAGTGCGTGAAGATATATTTCCGGGCAGTTCCTCAATTTCCCATTGTGTTAATCCCCGGGAAATATTTTCACCATTATAGATAAGCCTGACACCCAGCCAGTAAATTGTCTCCAGTGTACGGGCGGTTGTTGTGCCGACTGCTGTAATCCTGCCGGTATTACTGTATATTTTCTCCAGTGCAGGAATGCTTGCCGAGAAATGTTCTGTATGCATTTCATGCCGGTCAATGGTCGATCTTACGGGCTGGAACGTGCCCGCACCAACATGAAGGGTTATTTCACCGGTAAGGATCCCCTTTTTTTGCAGGTCGCCCAGTATCTCTTTCGTAAAATGCAGTCCCGCAGTCGGTGCGGCCACTGATCCCTCAAAGCGGGAATATACCGTCTGATACCTTTGCCTGTCGGACGGGACGGGATCACGGTCCAGGTAAGGAGGAATGGGGGTCAGGCCTGCAGCTTCAATAACCCTGCTGAAGGGGATTTTTCCGGGTTCCCATTTGAATTCAATTTCCTGCCATGAACCATTGTCATTTACAATACCTGCAAAAAGCCTGATCTTTCTCTTTCCTGAATAAAATTCCTTTTCAATTAACCCCCTTTTCCATTTTTTTTTATTGCCTACCAAACATTTCCAGCGACAGGTTGTCTCTGCAGAAAACACCAGGTTATATTCAGACGGATCAAGGGGTTCCAGCAGGAATATTTCTATTCTTGATCCTGTTGGTTTTCTCATTATTACCCTGGCCTGCACAACCCGGGTATCATTAAAGAGCAGAAGTTCATCCTTATCTATATAATCAACAAATCTGCTGAAAATGGAATGACTTATTTTTCCCCTGTCGTATACCAGTAATTGGGATGATGCAGGGTTTTTCAGCGGAAATTTTGCAATCCTGCCGGCAGGAAGTATATAATCATAACCTGCATTATGAACTGATCCCGAAGAAAAGCCTGACATCTGTTGTATGCTTTGGGTTAGGTAGAAAATTCAGTAATTTTACAATGCAAAAGTAACTAAATCAATAAATAAATAAATCGCCCGCCACCGGCTGACAAATTTTTATAATAGTTGTTAGTATCATGATCATATTTGATCATATAATGAATTTAACCATAACTATTTTGCTATGAAGATCAATAAAGGAGACAGGATAAAATTCCTGAACGATACCGGCACCGGAGTTGTTATTGGTATCAAGGATAAAAAAACTGCAATGGTTTTGAGGGATGACGGTTTTGAAGTACCTGTGCCACTTGGTGAACTTATCCGGGTTGAAGATCCGGAAAATTACCAGAATACTGCGCCAGGTCGTTCAGGTTCACGTAGTTCCGATGAAAGGCCGGGGTTATGGGAAAGCTATCATGAAGATATCGATCCTGATGATATTTCACTGGAAAACGAACCGGAAATAGTACCTGATGAACAAATGCCTGTTAATCCCTCACTTACGGAGGATGTTGAAGAAACCTATGAGCCGGAAGATCAGGACGAAAGAGTACCGGAAAGGAACATTCTTCTTGGTTTTGTTGAAAGCGGAGATCCTGAAAAGCTTGATGCATGGCTCATAAATGACAGCAGCTTTCATGTATTGTATATATTGCTATTAAAAGAGGATAATACTTACAGTACGTTGAAAGGCGGCATGATCGAAGCCGATACAAAAATCTTTGTCAAAAGTTTTTCCAGAGAGCAGCTAAACCAGTTTATCTCCCTGCAGCTTCAGGCTATGTATTTCAGAAAAGGCATTTTTAATCCCATTACCCCGACAATAAAGGAAGTTGCGATCGATCCCGTCAAGCTTTACGGCCCGGGATCTATGGGTGAAAGTGATTTTTTTGAGAAGCGGGCCCGGATCATAACCCTTGTATCTGATGCCCGTGACCGGGAAAGAAGAAAAATTTCAGAACAGGAAGTCAGACGGATACTGGAAGAAAAGGATGATAAAATAGAGATCAAAAGTAAAAGCGCTGATGATTCAGTAGAGGAGGTAGACCTACATATTGAGGAACTTGTTGATGATCCGGCCGGTATGCCTCCAAAGGAGATACTCGATATTCAGATGGCGCGTTTTATCACCGCACTGGAAGGGTCCATCAGGAGCGGTACCAGGCGAATTGTGTTTATCCATGGGGTGGGAAACGGGAAGCTGAAATTCGAGATACGAAAAACCCTTGATCAAAAATACCCCAGACTGAAATACCAGGATGCCTCTTTTGAAGAGTACGGGTATGGTGCCACAATGGTCATAATAAAAAAATGATCTATTAACTATTGCGCCCGGTGTCCCCCTTTTTATATTGAGCTTTTGCCGCACAATATTTATCATCTTGCAACCTCCTTCATGCCATTTCGGCTGTTCATTTTTATGGCATATATTTTGCTCTTTTTAGGAGGTTAATAATTATTTGGACCGTTTTTATATTTTTGTGTATCATTTCAGCAGGCCGTTCCATCGCTCCCCGTTTTTTCGGGGGGAGGAAAGTCCGGGCAGCGCAGGGCATCGTGCTTCCTAACAGGAAGATATCCGCAAGGGTATGGCAAGTGGGAGAGAAAATAACCGCCCCCCGGGGTAAGGGTGAAAAGGTGAGGTAAGAGCTCACCAGCCTGCATGGTGACATGCAGGGCTGTCCGTCCCGCGAGCTGTAAGGCCATGTATATTCCGGGTTTTCTGCTTCTGCAGAAACACAGGGCTGCCCGCCCTGGTCTCCGCGGAGAGCCGGAAGGGGTAGGCCGCTAGAGGCAGCCGGCAACGGTTGTCGCAGATAGATGATGGAAATCCTTCAGGGATACAGAACCCGGCTTACAGGCCTGCTGTTATTTTTTCCTGTTAATCATAAACCCGCGTTTTTAAGCACGGCATGGATCTGGCTGGATTTTATCCTTAACTTA
>SLGC01000319.1 GCA_007123885.1 Bacteroidales bacterium
CGGAAATGTTTGTCATTGTTATCCCATTCAAGATACAGTCTGATGTTGTCAAGATGTTCTGCTGTCTCAATCAGCCAGGGTTCTTCCTCTGTTCCCTGGCCACCGGCAAACCGGACTTCAAATTTAGCATTGAGAGTAACATTTTCACCGGGCATTTCGAACAGGAAGCTGTCTTCGATGCTGAGTTCATTACCCTGCCCATCGGTCCATTCCACGAACACCACTCCGCTGTTTGGCTTTGCGGAAAGGGCAATCAGTCCCCCGCCCGGTCTTGGGCCGTCACCTTCAATTGTGCCTGCTCCTTCAGGGCTTATATTGATTGTGAGGTTGTAGAGGTCGGGATAGTTATGCAGTCCCGGTTCTGTTTGCCACTGCAGGAAAGGATAGCTTTCCTCCTCAACAAGGCTCCATGTTCCGGTAAAATCCCAGTCTTCAAAACTTGCGGCCCTGAGCATTTCCGCAGTTGTCTTCCCTTCACCAGATTCACCTTCAGGTTGCCAGGAAGTTTCAGTGTTCCAGTAGCTTTTCTCAACAGTCCCATTTGAATTATATCCCAGCAGTCCCCCAACACTCAAGCTGCCCTCAACCTTTCCGGTACTGTAACTGTTTGTTATCGTTCCACCGGTTATCTGCCCTGCCAGTCCCCCTACACGGTTTTCACCGCTCACATCGCCGGTACTGTAGGAATTTTCCACGGAGCTGTTGGAGCTTATACCAATAAGTCCCCCGGCATAGGAATCGTCCGAACTGGTGCTGGTTACACTGCCTGTACTGTAACTTCCGGTAACGGAGCCCTGATCCACATACCCTGCCAGTCCGCCGACATACCAGCCGCCTGCCGTCACCGGGCTGGTGCTGTAACTTTCACTAATTGTTCCGCTGCTCCTGCCGGCCAGTCCACCGGTTGCCTGACTGCTGTTGGTAACATTACCTGTAGCGGAGGAGCCTTTTATCAGAGGATCCTCATATGAGTATTGACTAAAATGACCTACCAGTCCCCCGACATTCATTCCATCTCCGTTGACAATGGCACCGGAGTGGCAGTACAATATTTCATTGTCATTACCTCCGACCAGGCCCACCAGTCCCCCGACATTTCCTTTCCCTGTTACACTTCCGCTGGTGTTGCAATTTTCGATGCGGCTGTTATTTGTCTGTCCCGCCAGGATACCGATGGTGGAGTTGCCCTCAACAGTTCCCGATGCACTGCTGTTTTTCACCTCTGCACTATAGATGCTTCCTCCAATTGCCCCGACATTATTCCTGCCCGTGATATTTACCTCTTCAAGCGACAGGTTTTCCATACGGGCACCGTTGTACACCTCACTGAACAATCCCTGGTTATCTGATTCCGGACGGTTAATATACAAGCCTGTTATCGTGTGTCCACCTCCATCATATTTTCCGCTGAAAAAGTTTACCGGTCCGGCACCTATCGGATCCCATCCTGCTCCTTCATTATAGGGAGGGATATTGAGATCAATATCGGCAATCTGTAAGAAGTGTTTGTCATCATGATCGCTTCCAAGGTAATTGCGTACATTATCCAGATGTTCAGGTGTTCCGATAAGCCATGGGTCGGCCGAAGTGCCGGAACCCCCGGCAAATTCCTGTGCAAAATTGGCAGTCAACACAACAGTTTCCTGATCAACAGTGTAAACAAGCACATTCTCTACGCCAATATCATTATTCTCATCATCGGTCCATTTAACAAATTTATAGCTATCGGCCGATGTGGCGGTAAGGGTAACCTCATCACCAATATCGTAATAATCCTTTACCGGGGAGATCCCAACCGATCCGCTTCCCGGGGGACTTATCACCACGGTCAGGTTTACAGGAGTAAACTTTGCGGTAAGAGTAACATCCCTTTCCGGCATGGTATAGACAAATCCGGGGTCTGTGCTGACCTCCTGGTCGGTGTCATCAACCCACCGGTCAAACCTGAATCCTTCATTCGGCGTAACGGATACGGGAACGTATCCGCCCTCAGGATAGTCTTTTACCTCCTCCACAATGCCGGCCTCTTCCGGGTCGGTGGCGAGTGTCAGGATATGAAAATTTGGCGGATCATTATGCGGTCCGGCCCCGGACTGCCACTTATGGAAAGGGTAGGTTTTATTTGTCACTATTTCCCATACCACGTCGAAGTCCCATCCCCCGCCTGACACATAGAGATCGAAAGTGGTCATAACTGATGTCTCGTATCCTGTGGCACCGTCACCCCCGGCGCTCTCTTCCTGTCCCGACGTCCGGATATCCCAGAAGCAGTTTTCCACTTGTGCATTGGTCGCCTGGCTTCCAAGGAATCCTCCTATACTAATTCCTGATCCGTAAACGCTGCCCGTGCTGTAACAGTTAATTATAGTTGCACTGTTTACGTTCATGCCCGTAAGTCCACCAACATAAGAAACTCCCTTTACCCTCGAGACGCTATAGCTGTCTTTAATTTCACTCCCGGTATTCCATCCCACCAGTCCCCCGACAGAATTCCCTGTACCTGTTACATCTCCGGTACTGAAACTGCCGGTTATACGGCCCCCATCGTTCACCCCGGCAAGTCCCCCTACATTGCCTTTACCTTCTACGGTTCCCGTACTATAGCTGTTTATGATCTCACCTTGCAGATTTACACCTGCCAGTCCACCGCTTTTGCCATTACCGTTTATTGTTACAGAGCTGTGGCTGCCTGTAATTCTGGAATCATGGTTCTGCCCTATTAGTCCCCCGGCATATTCATCGCCCCCATCGGCATGGATAGCAATGGTGCCGGTGCTGTAGCAATTTTCAACAAGTGCTGAGTTTCTCGCCATGCCTGCCAGGGCGCCTGCTCTTATCGATGCGAAAATATCTGCATTTTCGATAGCCAGGTTTTTGACAAATGCCCCGTCAAGCGATTCGAATAGACCTGCTGCTGTTGGAAGTCCACCCGAGGTTGGCTGTTCTATAAATAATCCGGTTATCTTTTTTCCGTCACCATCAAGGGTGCCCTGAAACTGGTCAATTTTATCCAGACCAATTGGAACCCATCCCTGACCGGTGTTCCACGGCGCCGTGCCTAGATCTATATCTGCAACCAGCCTGAAGTGTTTGTCTGAGTGGCCGGCCCCGAGAAACTCCCTGATGTTGTCAAGATCCTGGGCTGTTTCGATCAGCCATGGATCCTCGGATGTGCCCCCGCCACCGCCGAACAGGTGCTCGAAGTTCGCGGTAATGGTAACCGCATGGTCAGGCATGGTGTAGGTGAAATTTTCCTGGTCGCTAAGCTCGTTTTCCTCTTCATCCGTCCAGTTAATAAATATCCATGCTTCCTGGGTTTCAGCCGTAAGGGTTACCTGCTCGCCTTCATTGTAAAGAGTTTTTTCCGGATCCATGGTTACCGTACCGCCGGCGCCTGCAGGCTCTATTTCCACCGAAAGGGTGATAGGGGCAAAATTGGCGGTAAGCCTGATATCATGGTCAGGCATGATGAACTGGTAGGCCTCTTCATCACTTGTTATCTGGCCCAACTCATTGGTCCAGCTTACAAAATAATAGCCCTCATTGGAAATAGCCGAAACCGTTACGTTATCACCCCCTTCATATATATCCGCTCCCTCAACGGAGCCTCCTTCAACGGGTTTTGCCCTAAGTGCCACTGTATATTGGTAGGGATAGTTGTGCACCCCTGGACCGTCCTGCCATTCCAGGTATGGGTATGATTCACCATCGATAATATTCCATGTTGCCGGAATATCCCACCCGGAAAATGTATTTACATCGATCATCTGGCTCGTAGTCCTGCCATCGCCGCCGGCGCTGGTTGCCAGGCCTGATGTTTCGGTATTCCAGTAACTGCCGGATATACCTGTTTCAGGATCCTCAATAGTTCCCACCAGTCCACCGGTCTCAGAAACTCCTGTTACCGTTCCGGTGCTGTAGCTATTATTAATTTCACCCCTGGAAATGCTGCCAGCAAGTCCGCCCGCCTTTGACGCACCGGAGACCTTGCCTGTGCTGTAACTGTCATTAACAGCACCATCGGGCCAGATGCGGCCGATAAGCCCTCCCGTGCTCTCATCTCCGTATACGATGCTATTGCTGAAGCTCTTTTCAATTGTGCTGTTCTGGGCAAGACCAACAAGTCCCCCGAAATTTCTCAGGTCATCTCCTCCATTATCAACGGGGCTGACAGTTCCTTCACTATAAGAATTTACAATTTCTGCACTACTTGCATGCCCTGCCAGACCGCCAGCACCTCTTTCTCCATAGACCACTGCAGAACTGTGACTTCCGGTAATACTGCCAAGGCTTATTGCCCCCACAAGGCCCCCGGAATAAGTCTCTCCGGTAACAACACCCGAACTGTAACAATTATCAATAACCGCATATGCATAGCCGGCTAATGCTCCCGTGTAAATATTGCTTCCGGTAATATTCACATCAATTAAACCGAGATTGGAAATCCTGGCTGCTGCCGATAATAAACCAAATAATCCCTGGTCTCTGTGCTGCCGGTTAATATACAGCCCTTTGATTGTATGCTCCTGACCGTCGTATGATCCGCGAAAGCTTTCGTCCAGGTTGCCTATAGGCACCCACCCTTCGCCACCATTCCAGTATACCGTAGAAGAGGCATCTATGTCGGCCGTTTGTACGTAGTGCTTGTCCCATTGATCAGAATTTTGTGATATCCAGTGAAGATTTGCGAGAGAAGATATTTCATAAGGATCCCATGATTCCCCGTTTCCTGCCGGCTGGGTTGCCGTTTGGGCAGGAAGGA
>SLGC01000367.1 GCA_007123885.1 Bacteroidales bacterium
ATTTCCGGGTTAATATTAAACGTTGTATCCACCAGGTAATCAATGGTTAATTGTTCCAGCGTAACCGTGAAAAACATGCTGGTATCGGCAGGGATATCAAGGGGTGATATGATAGAATCGCGATGAGCAGCGGCGATAAATTGCAGCTGGTATCCCGTGCCGGGTTGTACGTTGCCAATATAGAAGCTTCCGTTTTCATCGGTATATGTTTCACGTGGATTTTTGCTTACTAACCTTACTAGTGTTTTTTCCAGGAAACCTTCGGAGTTGCTGACAACGCCCCTCAGGACCGAGCTTGCGAGTCCATGAGATTCATCGGAATCCGTCAAAAAACCGGAAAAGTCAACGTGGTCGCCCACCTTGCATCCATTTCCCCCGGGGTTGGAAGCCGGGTGGAAAGGTCCGAGACCGCCATTCCAGAAATTCCCTGGAGCCTGCACCTTATTTTCAGTTGGCCCAAGCCCCCCAGGGGTTATAATGCCATAACTGTTCTGCCTGATCAGGAATGTATTGTTTTTAAGGTATATCCAATCCTCTATCGCGTTTTCCGATACCAATACGCCATGAGCATAGAGATCACGAAATATGCAGTACCTTATCCAGCCTTCCTCGGGGTCTGCGCCGTAAATGTGCAATACGGCAGACGAATCAGCGACTACATTGCCCGATTTACTAACGTACTTTCCGCCATACCTGAAAACAGTATTTTCCATTGTAAGATTCCTGCCAGCAATTATTCCCCAGTCGCCCGCAACAGGTTTCGGTCCCGTATTGACAGTCGCCTGGCTGTCGTAATGATAATCATGAAGGGAGGTGAACACCGTCTTTTTCATACCCTCACTTCCAACTGATAAACTGGCATTATCCTTAACAAGGATATTCAATGGCCTTCCGGTATAAATTTCAGGCAAAAATTTGACAAGGTTTCCGTACTCTATATACAGTTCAAGTGAATCGACGGAAAGATCATCTGTAATAAGGTAAGGGAGCTGATGATCTTCAACAGCTATCAATCGGGGTACGGTAACACCTTCTTCCTCTGCAATCCTTATTTCGCCCTCCAGTGCAATCACAATCCAACCTGTTACCAAAGACCCGGTTTTCCGCAAAATGATTAATTAAAGGAATGTAATAATGAGGAATGCTGTGAGCCTTTAATATTGGGCTGTTAAGGAATAAGGGGTAAATCCTGTTATTGCTTATTTCGGTAGTAATAATACGTGCATCGGAAGAAATCATCCTTATCCCGTAATTATTATTTCTAACCACGCTGTTCTCCAGCAGAAGCATGCCGGCCAGGATGCCTGTGCCGGCAGAATGCTCGATCGTGCATCCCGCCAGTTCCACCCGTTGGTAATTTTGGAAATGCCTGTTATAATCAGAGACAACTACCATGGGATACTTACCGGGATCAGGCTCATCTTTAAATCTTCTTCCTCCACCATATCGTATGGTGGCATTTCCCAGTAAATAACCTCCTTCTGCAGGGTCCTGCGGATCAAAATAAATATATCCCCAGTCGCCCGCTGCGGGACGGGTAGCAGTGCCATCCCCGTTCAGGTCAAAGGGCTCATTGTCCCTTTCCGAAGTAAAGATCACGGAGCGGGCTTCAACGGGACGGGTAAAGCGTATGTAAGCCTTTTTTGCCGGATCGGGGTGAAATTTGAATGTGATGATTACATCCGGTTCAATGTAAAGCCAGCAATCGAATATCGCTGAATCGGCTACGAGGTATGGTGAATTACTTTGCGTTAAGCTTAATTCACCTTCATAAACTCCTGAAAGCACTGTCTGGGATAGGGATGCATTCCCGTAAAAAAGAAGACACGTAATGATGATAAGAGTAGATTTTATTTTCATAGGTGAGGGATTGGTTGGCGGGATTGGTTGGTATGCCTTTTTAACACATTTGAGTAAATGTATGAAAATATTTCAGGCAAAGTCAAGTAAATGACTAAAATAATGCAGTATCAAGCTTCTATTAGAATTTAAAGCACTTATTAAAACCCTTGTTCTGAACCAATGTTTGGGCGGAAAGGATTACCTTAACCGGCACCACGGGAGTGGCATGTTAATAAGTAACCCCCGTTAGTTTAACGGGGGTTACCAGGGGTGGAGGTCACGAGGGGAAAGTATTTCCTTACTCTATCTCAGATTCAACCATTTTTTTACTTAGATCCCAAAGCTTTTTTGCAGTAGCTTTATCATATGACCTTTTTGAAGACGGGACTGATCTTTTACGATAAAAATATTTCCCATTTACTCCTTCTATGTCATTGGAAGTTGCAAGATATATTGCCGTTTCTGCCCCTTGCTTTGAAGTCTGGAAAAAAGGTTTTAACAGGCGGGTGATAAATGTACCAAAGCCAGTATCTCTGTTAATCCCCAGTCTGGTTGCAACTGCACCGGGGTGAAAACAGTTTGCAGTAACACCGGTTCCTTTTAGCCTTTTTGACAGTTCATATGTGAATAAAATATTCGCTAGCTTTGATTGTGCATAGGCACGCCAAAATGTATAATTTTTCTTAAGATTGACATCTTCAAAATATATCTTACCGGTTTTATGAATACCTGATGTAACATTGATAACTCTTGCAGGAGCACTTGCAATAAGAATGTCAAGCAGTTCATTAGTAAGAAGAAAATGACCCAGGTGATTAACTCCAAAATGAAGTTCATATCCATCGGCTGTTTGATGGTATCCAGGTAAAATAACGCCTGCATTATTAATAAGCACATTAAGCCGTTGATATTTTTTCTTAAATTCTAAACAAAAATCCCTTATACTTTTTAAGGAACCCAGGTCGCAGATCATCAGTTCCACAGAATTATTTCCACTTAAATTTCTTACATCTTGAAGAGCTTCTTCTCCCCGCTTCTTGCTTCGACAAAGCATTATTATTACTGCTCCTGTCCTGGCAAGCTCAATGGAAGTCGCTTTCCCAATCCCTGAATTTGCACCTGTGATAACAACAATACTATTCTTGTCCATATTTCCTGCCTCTTCTCAAATTAGAATAACTTAACTATTCCCCAATGCATAAATACTTGCGGATTTTGTAAAATTTCGTTTTAACATTATTATACTGATCACAAAAGCAAATATTCTTTCATTACTGAAAATACTGTTCATTATAATGACTATTAACTGCAATATAAAAAACATTTTAATCCTTTGGTTACTTTCAGATATATAATAACCGGTGATTTCAAGAGATGTAATAACGAAAAAACCCCCTGTGATTATCAGGGGGTTATCCGGGGGTGGAGGTCACGGGCGGATTCGAACCGCCGTACAAGGTTTTGCAGACCTCTGCCTAGCCACTCGGCCACGCGACCAATTTCTGAACTGCTGCAAAAATAGGAATTCCGGATGAAAGTTCCGCAACATTATCCGAATATTTAACGGTGATATGCGCTCTGTAGTATAGTAACATTCTTGACTGTGCCTGCGGCTGGTAAATTCGGTTTCAGGGATTTATTACCTTGAGCCGGGGGTAAATCCTGGAAAGAATGTCACGCTTTCTATTATATTTGTTTTGTGTTTTAAGCTTCCAGTCCTGCCGGTGAATTTTGTTTAATAATTCACATCTTGAAGAAAATTTTTCCCATATAGGTTCAATATTTGGTTTCTTTATCAGTCCGAGCCGAGTGAATTGATCATTTCTGTAAGCTGGTCGACAATGATCTTTTCTCCGCCGGGCATCGCCCTTGTTACCGAAACCTCATATCCACCTTCGCTGAAGGCATGATCGGTAATAAGATATCCGCTGGCACCATTGCAGTGGGTAATTACTATTGTATTCTTATAGGGAGAAAGCTCCTTAACCCTCATCCCTATTTCTGTAAATACCTCCCCTGAAATACCTGCAAAAACAATATTTCCGACCTTTAATACAGAAAGAGTTACATCAACGTCAGGGCCCGGCTTATAGACTTCTTCGGGTTGATTACTTCTGCTGGGTTCTTTCCCCGGAAGGGAGATCAGCCGCTGGTTTGCATTGATTGGACCAGCAGGCCAGGTGGTGATTTCTCCGGCAACTCTTATTACCTCCCTGCCAAGTATTATTCCTATCTCTTCCATTTCACCCCATCTGAAATCAGGTTTCACCCTGTAGATAGGATCTATGTCTCCAGAAGCACCTGCAGTTATTGTGGCAATTAATGGAAAGGAAAACTCCCCCTCAACATATCTTCTGGCTGCGCCGGGCCAATCGCCGGTGACCATGTAATTTCCTCCTCCCATTACAGTTGCATGTGTGGGCCAGTTGACAAAAATCGAAACAGGGTTTCCTTCCTGATCATCAATCCTTACCACAGCAACTTCCTGATCACAGGCTCCGTAAGGGTTTTTTCCCAGCCTGATACCGCCGTTGGCATTTAACGCACGGCGGTTCATGCTCATTCTGCAAATACCACTTCCCATACCAATACGGGAAGGCTGCAAATTATTGACTGCCTCGACAGTGACAGCAACAAGCTTGTCCCGGAGCGCCATGTTATATTCAAGCAGGTCCTTATCAACATTATCACCGTGGATCCTCGTAGACGGTGCGCCATGAGTGTGAACCGGGGCAAGAATTATAAATTCCCGTCGAATCCCGGTTTCCTGTTCAATCCTGCTTGTCAGCTCTTCCCAGCACTGATGCGAAAAAGAGATGACCTCGGCTGTGATAATAGCTGCCTTGTTGATACCATCATTAAAAACAGTTGCAGCAGCATAAAGCTCATCATTAATTCCCTTGAAGGG
>SLGC01000235.1 GCA_007123885.1 Bacteroidales bacterium
CTATTAAATACCTGCCTATAGCAAACAAAATAGCTGTGATGATAGCGCCGGTCCAGGTTACATTCCAGCTGATTTTGGTATCTGGTAAATATTTAAAGATCAGGGCAAAAATCAGTACCAGGACTGCTAATGAAAATGCAATACTTACAGGCCTGATTATTACCAGGGCAAATTCATCAATATACCTTTCAAGGAAATTCGTGAAATATGCCAGTGCAAAATCAATGACTAACATTACCAGTAAAATAAACCCTATGCTCAATATCAACCCAAAAGACAAAAGCCTGTCCTTAAGGGCTTTAACAAAGTTATTCCTGGGTTTGGCCTTTATCCTCCAGATAAAATTTAAATTATTCTGTAGTATGGTAAAAAAAGTTGTTGAAGCTATCAGGAATATAAGGATCCCTATGATCGTCCCCGTTACAGTCTGGTCCCTGTCCCTGAAATTTTCAACGATCGTCTCCACGAAATCCGCTCCCTGCGCACCGATCAGCGAATCAACTTCTTCGAAAACCCTTTCTCTGACAGTCTCCTCTTCAAGAACAAACCCGATGGCTGAAATAATGATAATGAATATTGGTGCAACTGCAAATATCGTAAAATAAGCCGTTGTACCGGCAAGTTTTATGGGATCATCGCTTTTGTACCCTTTGATAGAACGTGCCAGTATTTTGCGGACTGCCTTTAATTTTTCCTTCATCTGATCCTGTTATTACATACATGAGAAACCAAAAACAATACCAATAGTTCAATGATTTGATATGCAGGACTTAAATTATATTTCCCTGAAACTTACTATCCGGTAACTCCGGGAGATAAGCCGGCCAAATACCTGACAGTTTCCAAAAACATTTCTCCTGTAATAACACAAGGCACGGGCATATGTAATCGACGAAGTCAATTTTTTTCATCCGTCTGTGTGTATTTTCGGATAAAAAAAATTCATGTACATTTCTCCTGCTTGTAGATTTTTTACCCGGAAAGTGAGTAAATATTCCCGCTTGTTAGATAATGAAAAACGTGGTGATCTCACGTCAAATGCCTGATTTAAAACCCGTTTAAAACTGATTAATCTCATTGCTTCCTTGTTCAACATAAGTGGCATGATATTTTAAGTTAATATAAATCTTATTTAATAAAGAGAGGAAAGTAGACAAAAACAGGATATCAGAACTTAAAAACAAAAGGTTATGGATAAGTTAAGGATCGAAGGCAACTGGAACCAGATCAAAGGCAAGTTGAAACAGAAGTACAGCAACCTTACCGATGACGATCTTACCTATATAGAGGGTAAGGAAGACGAACTCCTGGGAAGGCTGCAGGAGAAAACCGGTAAATCAAAAGACCAGCTTAAATCGGAAATAAACGACATGTAATATGAGGGGAATATTATATTTAATAGCAGTCATTCTCGTGATCGGATGGCTTTTCGGATTTTTTGTATGGTCGGCAGGAGCATTGATCCACGCACTACTCGTTCTTGCGGTAATATCCATACTTGTATCCGTAATAGGGGGCAGGTATTGATAAACCCTGCCCGCCTTTTCAGACAGCAACCAAAAGAAAGGGCATGAAGAGAATAAGATCAAAAATGATACTGGTTGTTCTGTTGACGGGTTTATACACGGAAATCAGGAGTCAGCCGGAGTCAAGAGCTGAGTTCGGCATCAAGGGCGGACTGAATGTTGCGGGCCTGGGTGTTCAGGGCAGGGGTGAAAGAAATTTGACCCACGGGTTTCATGCCGGCATTTTCTACATCTTTCCTTTAATTGGCAGATTCGGATTCCAGCCGGAAATAATGTATTCAACAAGGGGGGCAAGGATAATATATGATGACGAATTTCTCTCTGCCCAGACGTTTAATATTATAGAAGCGGAATCAATATTTGACCTAGCATATATCGATATTTTGCTGAGTCTGTCATTCAGGCTCTATGACCAGGTTTCTGTCAGTTTTGGACCCTACATGGGATTTCTTCTGAATGCGAAAGTGGATGCCGGAACCGGGGTTCTTGAATTTCTTAATATAAATGATGCCGGGGAAATTCAAAGAAGGGATTTCAAAAGCAGGGATTACGGAATATCTGCAGGACTGGGTATGGATTTTTACAGTTACAGTTTTGGCCTGAGGTACAACCTTGGACTGTCCAGAGTAGCTGTCGAAAATACGATTCCCGGAATCCTGCTTGGAAATGCAGAAAACATGTTACTGCAGGTATATTTTGCATTAAGATTCTAAATATAAAGATCAGTATCATGATAAAACTTATTTTAATTTTCCTGGCAGTTGCGGTTATTGCATCCCTATTCGGGTATATCGGCATAGCAATCAGCGCTGTTTCAATTTCCCAGATCCTTTTTTATGTCTTTCTCGCAACTTTTATTTTCAAACTGGCACTTAATGATGTTGTAAAATATAAGGATTAAGTCCACAGCATATAATGATATGAAAAAATTATACCAGGTATTAACCATACTCGTCTTTTTATCCGGAGGATGCACCTTAATTGAAGACATATTTGAGGCAGGCTTCTGGGTCGGACTTATTGCTGCAATTGTTGCAGTACTGGTAATTTGGCTGATTGTTAAAATTATAAAAGCCATTGCAAAATAGAAATGATGATGTCTTAAACCTCCAGCAGTCACTTTGACAAATGGAGGTGCCTGGACTGTAAAGCAGGATATCCGGAGGAGAAATTATCTATAAACCATACTATATGATGAACATGAGATATTTGGCTCATATATTTTCAAAGGGCACAGTATAGTATTAAAATTTAAGTGAAATGAGAACAGCAGGAATTGTTTTATTGATTTTAGGAATTGTCGGAACCATTGTGTTTGGTGTACAGGCGATACAGCAGACCGAGACCGTGAGTTTTTTCGGGATCGAGCTCGGTATATCAGACGCTAACTGGACTCCGGTAATAGTAAGTGCATTAATTTTAGTGATCGGCATTGTCATGATGAACTCCGGAAGGAGAACAGCCGGCAATCGAATGTAGATGATTTCCCCTGGTTATCTCTTTTGGTGAGATGAGAAATATAAATAATATTTCCAGGTGAGATGAAGATGAAAAAAAGATGTTTAACCTTGAAAATTGGAAATTATGAAGACACGCAAATGGATAGTTTTATTTATGCTGACTCTCTTTGGATTCAGCACAACTACTTTAACGGGACAACAGGTTATCCTGCCTGAATTCGGGATAAAGGGAGGGCTGAATCTTTCTGACCTGTCAATTGATGGAGATACCGATATGAGAGCAGGCTTTCATGCGGGATTATTCCTGAGATTGCCATGGACAGAAAGATTTGCAGTTCAGCCGGAAGTACTTTATTCCACAAAAGGTACAGATGTAACATACGATGCAGAATTCTTAGGCATTACACTTGCTGAAGGAGAAACATCATATAATCTTCATTATATTGATGTTCCCGTAATGATGGTTTACAGCCTGGTTGAAGGATTAAACATTCATTTCGGGCCCTATATTGGTTTTTTGCTTAGCGCAGATTTTGAAACACAAACAGAAATACTGAATTTTATAGAGATTGAAACCCAGGACGACATAGATACCGGGCATTTTAATAGTATTGATGGCGGACTGGCAGCCGGTATCGGAATGGATATCGGAAATTTAAAACTTGGATTAAGGTACAATCTCGGACTGACACAGGTTGCCGATGATGAAATGGCACTTGATCCCCTTTTGGGAGATGCAAGAAACAGGGTTTTCCAGGTTTATGTTGGTTTGAGATTCTGAACCGGAACTCTACGTTATTAATCACTAAAATAATTATTTCATGTTGAGATGGGTATTAATTTTCCTGGTAATAGCTATTGTTGCTGCTGTTTTTGGTTTTGGCGGTATAGCTGAAGGAGCAGCTTCTATTGCACAGGTGCTTTTCTATATTTTCCTGGTCCTTTTCCTGATCAGCCTGATTGCAGGCGGGGTAAGAGGATGGAGATAGAAAAGACGATTCCTGCTGTTTTTTTTATTTCCCACCATTGCCTGCCGGGCCCATGATATTTTTCAGGCGACTTGATGGTTATGTATATTGCAATACCTGCCTTAGTCAGATAAGGCAAGTTCAGTTATCCCTCTGGCAAGCTCTTCCCATGAATATCTTTTTTTCACCGTTCTTATGTTTTCCGTAAATTCATCTGACCTTCGATTATCAAAATAATCAGCAATTGAAACTGCTATATCATCGGGATCCTTTGAGCAAACATATCCGGTTACTCCATTTGCAATCTCCTGGTCTAATCCGCCCACATTAGTTACAAGAACCGGTTTATCATAGTGGAATGCGATTTTTGTAACCCCGCTTTGTGTTGCTGATCTATAGGGCAGCACCACAAGATCTGCTGCGCCGAAATAGTAAGGCACCTCGCTTCCGGGGACAAAACCATCTGTAAATATTACCTTTTTCTCAAGTCCGAGTTCCTTTACCAGCCTGGAGTATTTATCCCTTCCCTCATAGAATTCTCCGGCAACAATCAGTTTAAGGTTGAGATGTTCCAGGCGGGAACTGGCACCAGCCTTCAGGAAAAGATCCAATCCCTTGTATTGCCTGATCATTCCGAAAAAAAGAATATGATACTGGTGCTCATCCAGATCCAGATGCCTGCATGCTACCTGACGGGAAACAGGCTCCCCGAAAATATCATAGAGGGGGTGAGGAATTACCCTGACCGGCTTTTGTATTCCAAGACTTTGCAATTCATCATGTACCGGCAATGACAGGGTAATGAAACTATCGCACGATTTCAGGAAATACTTGTTGAGTATAGGGCTGGCAGGCGTTTTTTCATGAGGAGTTATATTATGAATCAGACCAATGACTTTTACATCAGATCTCCTTTTTACCAGTCTTGCAATAGTTCCCAGTGCCGGTGCCAGAAAGGGAGTCCAGTAATGGATCACCACACACTCGGGCCGTTTTCCCGCGATTTCGCCTGCAGCTGAAAACCAGCTGAGAGGATTAATCGAATTGATCAGCCGCCCGGATACATGACCAGCTTTTTCCGAACCATTCTCATACTGTGATTTACCAGGAAACAGAAAAGCGGGATACAACAATGAAAAACCGATGATCTGAACATCATGTTCGTTTACCAGTGCATTATAGAGTGAGTCATTGAAGTTGGCAATTCCTCCCCTGAAAGGGAAAGATGGCCCTGTTAAAATTATCTTCAAAGTCAGGTATTTATCTTTTTTTCAATCTCGTACAAATTTTTGAACGGAGAATTCCGTGATATAAGCTCTCCTATGAAACCGGCAAGAAACAGTTGCGTACCGATTATCATAGCGGCTATCGACAGGTAAAAGTATGGACTATCGGTAATCAGAGGCGTCCTGATACCCCTGCTCAGGAGCAGCAATTTTGTTCCTCCCAGGTAAAGTGCCGATATAAAACCCAGAATAAATACCACCGTACCAAGTCCCCCGAAAAGGTGCATCGGCCTTTTGCCAAACCTGAACACAAACGAAAGTGAAAGAAGATCGAGAAATCCATTGATAAAACGTTCCAGACCAAATTTAGTAATGCCATACTTACGTTTGTGGTGCTTCACCACTTTCTCGCCAATATTGTGGAAACCTGCATTTTTAACCAGGATCGGGATATACCTGTGCATCTCTCCATAAACCTCGATCCGTTTTACCACTTCTTTAGCATAAGCTTTTAATCCGCAATTGAAATCATGAAGCTTGATGCCGGTTACAATACGGGCAGTATAATTAAAGAACCTGCTGGGAATTTTTTTGCTTACAGGATCCTGTCTCTCTTTTTTCCATCCGGAAACCATATCGTAACCCTGCCGTCTGATCATATAGTATAATTCAGGTATTTCTTCAGGATCATCCTGTAGATCAGCATCCATTGTGATCACCACATCACCAGCCGAAATGCCGAAACCCGAATGAAGAGCCGCAGATTTGCCGTAATTCCGCCGAAAGCGCAAAGCTTTTATCTCTTTATGCCCAGCAGCAAGTTTTTGAATTTCAGCCCATGAATCATCCGTGCTTCCATCGTCAATAAAGATGATCTCATAGGAAAAGGAATTATTATTCATCACCCTGGCTATCCAGTCAGTAAGTTCCTCCAGGGAATCCTGTTCATTGTATAGTGGTATTATAACGGAAATGTCCATTCTGCAATCAATCTGTCTCTTCAAATTCCTGTTCAAAGGGATCACCTTCTTTTCTTATGAAAATAGAGGTAATTAGTGAAAAAATAAATCCGAAAAACGTGCCCCCGAAAAAGCCCATAACCGACATTATAACAGGATTGGAAAATCTTTTGGCCATCTGCATTGCAATTTCTATCTGATCTTCTGGCAGGCCGGATTCATAATATGCTTCTTCTGTAGCGGCATAGATTTTGTCCATTAAACCGGGATCAATAACAGTATATAAAAGGTAGGTAAAAACAGAGGTAATTACAGATGAGAACATTACCGTAAGCGTTCCGATACCAAGAGCACGTCCATAGGAAATGAACCCTTCCTGTTCATGATCACGGAAACTCTTGGTAGCCAATGCAATACCTGCAACGGTAATTGGAATTGACAATAGACCAAGAACCTGGTTTGTAGTGGCATCAAACATCCATAAAAGAAGTTGGACCATAACCAGTGACAAACCAAGCATGACACCGTAATTTAAAGTACTTTTAAGTACAGGCGGATTGTTTTCATTCATTATTTCCGGTAATTAACGGTTGTCAGCAAATATATCGTTTTTTAGAATAAGCTATTGCATAAGTTGGAAAAATATATTGTAATAGCTATCTTTACAGCGGGTAAGTCTTATACGGCCAGCTCCCATTGAACTCCCCCAGGTCCGGAAGGAAGCAAGGGTAGATGGTTGAGCGGTGCGATATAAGTAGCTTACCCACTTTTTTTCAAACTTTTTATAATCTTCTGCCTGATCACAATTTAACATAATCAGTACCAATAACTTTAATACTTTCTGATGAAGTTCTTTTTAGATACAGCAAACATTGACCACATCAGCGAAGCCCATTGGATGGGAATCATTGATGGTGTAACTACCAATCCTTCATTAATGGCTAAAGAAGGAGTAAAAGGGGAAGATAATATAATTGCACATTACCTGAAAATCTGTGAAATAGTAGATGGTGATGTAAGTGCAGAAGTTATCTCAACAGATTACCAGGGGATGATATCCGAGGGAGAAAAACTGGCCGCCCTGCACAACCAGATCGTGGTCAAAATCCCGGTAACCGAAAACGGGATCAGGGCTATCCGTTATCTTACAGGAAAAGGAATAAGAACCAACTGTACCCTCATATTCAATCCCGGCCAGGCACTTCTTGCCGCCAAGGCAGGTGCAACATATGTTTCACCATTTATCGGACGTCTTGACGACATAGGCGAAAATGGCATGGACCTGGTTGAAAAACTGGTACATATATTTGATGTTTATGGTTTCAATACAGAAATCATTGCCGCATCTGTGAGGAACACCAACCATCTGCTGAAATGTATGGAAACCGGTGTTGATGTTGTAACCTGTCCACTTAATGTAATAACCGGCCTGCTCAATCATCCCCTTACAGATACCGGCCTGGAGAAGTTCCTTTCCGATCACCGTAAATTGAATGATTAAAACACCTGTGCCGTGCTTCTTAAAATTCATCCTGCAAATCCGGCACAACGATCTGTCGGGAAAGTAGTTGACATCCTGCATGAGGGTGGAATTGTCATCTATCCTACTGATACTGTTTATGGACTTGGATGTGATATATTCAATCAGAAAGCCGTTGAAAAAGTTGCCCGGATAAAGGGAGTCAAGTTAAAGGATGCCAATTTTTCATTTATCTGCCATGATTTCTCCCAGCTTTCCGATTATACACGACCATTCGGGAGTATGCAATTCAAGCTTTTAAAAAGGAATCTGCCCGGTCCCTTTACTTTCATCCTGCCGGCAAATAACAATGTCCCGAAACTTTTTAAATCCAAAAAGAAAACAGTTGGTATCCGTATTCCCGATAATTCGATAATACTGGAGATCGTCAGAAATTTCGGTCACCCGATCCTCACCACATCCATCCACGATGAGGATGAGGTCATTGATTACACAACAGATCCGGAACTTATATTTGAAAAATTCAAAAGTCAGGTTGATGTGGTAATCAATGGGGGTTACGGAAACAATACACCATCAACGGTGGTTGATCTGACAGGTGATCAGCCGTTGATCCTGCGGCAGGGAATGGGTGACCTTCAATACTGATAATCGCTGCCATTGTACCGGCTTATTTCTTCCAGAAAGATGGTGCAAATAATACAAGCACGGTGAAAAGTTCCAGCCTGCCCAGCATCATCAAAAAAGAGAGGAACCATTTTCCCTTAACGGGGAAATGTGCATAATGCTCAACCGGTCCGACAAGACCAATTCCCGGGCCGATATTTCCAAGGCAAGCCGCGGCGGCACCAAGGGAAGTATCCATTTCATAATCCATCAAAGAAATTAAAGCCATGCTGACAGCAATAATTGCTATATAGATAAAAACAAAAGCCATAATCTTTCCCATAATTGCCTGTGAAACATTATGGCGGTTCAGCTTGACAGGTATCACGGCATTGGGATAGATCAGTCTTTTTGTTTCAAGATAGGTGTTTTTCAGGATCAGCAGTATTCTCATGATCTTTATGCCTCCACCGGTAGAACCGGCCGAGCCTCCGAAAAACATCAGCATAATTATCAGGATAGTAAGCTGTGGTGCCCATATCATATAGTCGGAAGTGATGAATCCTGTTGTAGTAATGACAGATACTACCTGGAAAGCTGCAGTCCTCAGGGATTCCTCGTATCCGTACTGCTTTGTAATGAATAATCCTGCTGCAATCACACCGGTAAAAAAAAGTACCAGGAATGAATAGAACCGGAATTCTTCATTTTTCCATATCTTGTCAAAGCGCAGGCGCAATGCAAAATAGGAAAGGACAAAGTTGGTTCCTGCTATAAACATAAAAAGGATTATTACATATTGTATATAAGGTGAATCAAAAAATGCTATACTATCCTGTTTTGTTGAGTAACCACCTGTTGCCATAGTTGTGAATGAATGGCATACAGCATCAAACAGATCCATTCCCCCGAGCATCAATAAAATAATCTGCATAAGGGTAAAGATCATGTATATTCCCCACAATCTTTTGGCTGTTTCCTTAACCCGCGGATGAAGTTTTTCCTTGGTGGGACCGGGAACTTCGGCAACAAAAAGCTGCATACCCCCTACTCCAAGCAATGGCAGTATGGCAAGCGAAAGTACAATTATGCCCATTCCCCCCATCCACTGGGTAAGCGACCTCCAGAACAGCAGCCCCCGTGGCAGACCTTCAATATCCTCGAGTATGGTTGCCCCGGTGGTGGTAAAACCGGAAATCGTCTCGAAAAAAGCATCGGTATAGGTTGGTATATGTCCACCGATCCGGAAAGGCAAACTACCGAAAAGACTAAAAATAAGCCAAACCAGAACGACTATTATAAATCCCTCCCTCTTTCCGACCGACTTGTCCGCATCCCTGGTAAAAAACCATGCAGCAAGACCCACCGCAAAAATAATTACAGCAGAAACTGAAAGTGCCGGGAAATCCCCATCTCCATAAACAAGGGAAGGAATCAAACAAATTAAGAGAAAAAACCCTTCGATTATCACCAGCAGCCCAACAATATTGATGATCCTTTTTTTGTTCAACATGACTACCTGAATAAACGTCCAAGTTTATATATGGCTGAGGGAAGTGCAAAGACAATAACAATATCATTGGGCTTTACCTGGGTGTTCCCGTGAGTAATAAAACTGGACTTTCCCCTTATTACACCGCCTATCATTGCATCTTTGGGCAAGTCGAGGTTTTTGAGCGGTCCCCTGGTTATAGGGCTGCCGGGACGGGCAATATATTCAAGTATCTCGGCATCGGTCCCGGTCAGGAACTTGATAGATGATACCGAACCACCCATTGTGAACCGGAAAATACGGCTGGCAGCGCTGATTTTCTTGTTAATGATAGTATCAACGCCCATACTCTCGGCAAAGGATATATAGTCGAAATTTTCAACTTCGCATATTACCTTCTTTACACCAAGCTTCTTTGCTGTAAGTGAAGCAAGAATATTTGCCTCGGAACTTCCCGTAACTGCCAGGAAGGCATCCATATTACTGATGCCTGCTTCCCTTAGAAAATCAATATCGCGTCCGTCACCATTTATTACCAGTGTATTTTCAACGACCTCGGTAATGGAGTTGCACTTTTCCTTGTTTATTTCTATAAGCTTTATATTGCAGCGCCTCTCCATGTCCTTTGCCGTTCTAATGCCGATCCTGCTGCCTCCAAGTATCATGAGGTTCTTTACAGGTATATCCTCTTTGCCACTGTACTTAAGAATATCATGAATGCCGGAAGGACTGGTTAAAACATAAACCAGATCATTTAGCCGGAGTTTATCACAGCCATCGGGAATAATGGTATTTCCCTCCCTGGTAATGGCAACTGCCCGGAAGTCGGCATTAACATTTTGTTTGGCTATGTCCATCAATGACTTGTTAATGACCGGCGCATTTTTATCCAGCTTTATTGCATACAGGGCCATTTTGCCTCCGGCATAATCGACGAAATCGGTGGTTGACGTCTTGTTAAGGAGGGTTATCACCTCTTTTGCTGCTATACGTTCGGGGTATATAAGATAATCAATACCAAGGGCAGTAAAATGTTCCCTGTTATGGGCAAGAAGGTATTCGGAACTATCGATTCTTGCGATGGTTTTTTTGGCACCCAGCTTTTTAGCCAGTATGGCCCCTGTTATGTTGGTATCTTCAAACTGGGTGACCGAAATAAAGAGGTCGCATCGCCGGATCTCAACATCCTTTAATACCTGAAAGGATGTGACCGATCCCCGTGCAGTTATAAGATCGTAGCTGGTTTCTATGTAATGTAGTTTCCCGGGATCGGGATCGATAACTGCAATATCATGAAATTCGCTGCTAAGCATTTTTGCAAGATGGGTGCCGACATCACCGGCACCTGCAATAATTATCCTCATGATCTGCCATATTAAATAACTCGCAAATGTATTTTAATTTAATAATGACGGCAAATTATAATCAAATAAAATCCGTAAAATCGTCACCGGCTGTTTACCTCGGCATATGCATCATAAATGCACCCGATTCTCTTACATCATGAAAGGGTATTCCCAGGTTAATGCATTGCTCCATAATTCGTGTTTTCCTGAAATAAGGAACAGACGGATCTATAACCACAACAGATGGCGAAAGGGCAAGACAGATGGAAGATATATCCGGCAATGTGAGTGAAGAGACAACCAGGATATCGGAATCCAAAGGATAAACCACTTCCCTGCTATCTGCAAAAACTATCCTTTTCCCGGCAAAAAAAACATAATTTCCCTCTGTCAGGATAATTGAAGGAACCGGAGATAAATTTTTCCGGAAAAATTCATTATGCGATAAGAGATAAAAATCTGATGCTTTCAAACGCATTGCAGGGGAGGTGGCAACATACGGCACTTCGGTTTCACCGCCTGCCGGACCGGAAACTATAATACTGTTTTTACCTGAGATGAAATTATATAATGAAGTATTACCTGCATTATAAACTATAAAAACATCCCGGTTGTTAGTTCTTATCGTTGAATCGGCCCTGAATGCCAGCAAGACAGCTATGGATATCAAGACATATTTAAAGAACCGGACTTTTTTTAGTGAAATAAAAATTATAACGCATATAATAATTGCATATACCGTTAAAACCTCCGGGATACTCAAAGTGATACCGGAAATCTTACTGCCAGGCAGGTGGCTTATTGATTCTGTTATGAAATTCAATAAAAGGAGTGCGCTGTTGAGAATAAAGGAAAATGAAAAGAAAAGGAGAGGAACGAATGAAAACAGGAACAAAAACAACCCGCTGTACAGGATCAGACTGGCCAGGGGCACTGCTGCAATGTTTGTTAAAAGGAACCAGGTAGGAAACTGGTTAAAGTAAAAAATAATCAGCGGGAAAATAAGGATCTGGGCGGAAACAGACAGGGATACCAGAGCCCACAGCTTGCCGGACAGCATATTTTTAAAACGGAACAAGGAATATATAACAGGCTGAAATGATATGATTCCTGCAACGGCAAGATAAGAAAGTTGAAAACCAACCATAAAAAGAGAAAACGGATTAGCCAGAAGCTGAAAAAATGCAGCTGAGGCCAGTATATTCAGGGTGCCGGATTGCTTACCGGCCGCCCTGGCAAAAGACAGGAAGGAAAACATGGTCGCAGCACGGATTACAGAGGGTGACAAACCTGTTATCATGGCATAGAACCAGATCACCAAAAGGATAACCACGGCAGTCATGACCCTGAAATATCGTATCCTTTTAAAGGGGCCCAGTATCCAAATAAGGAATATATATACTATACCGACATGCAATCCCGATACGGCAAGAATATGCATCGCTCCCGATCCGGAATAGATCTGCCTTGTTTCATGATCCAGTTCGTCTCTTGATCCAAGCAGCATAGCGGAAGCTACGGAATATTCCCTTCCTGTAAGACCGGTGGACTGTAATATTTCTAGCAGGCGGTTTCGCAGTTTTGCCGGTATAAGTTCCAACTCCCGCCTGCTGTGATCTTCAATGCGGAACCAGGAACCTGCAGGCAGGTACACCTGACCGTAAACACCCTGAAAATACATGTGGCGCCTGTAATCAAACTCAAAAGGATTGCCGGCATTTTTAATTTCCTGTACCCGGTTCGGCATAACAATACGGTCGCCAATATCAAGATCAGCCGCCATAATATCTTTTTCCAGCCAGGCCACTGCCCTGCCAGATGTATTTATCCATCCGGTGCCGGAAATAACCCCGCTGACTTCAACAATTATCCTGATAGTATTTTCTCTCTCCTGTGGATTCTCCCTGATCACTGCCACAAGACGATCCCCCTGGCCGGAATGATCCATAAAGGATGGATACTCCATTATCCTGCCGGTCCATGCCATTGAAAGCAGCAGAATGAAAATATGGATAAGCAGCCCGTATTTCCAGCCCGAATCAAAACCTGAATATTTTTGCCTGTTCAGGAATAACAAAACCAGCAGCAGGAATACAAATATTACCATCGGAATGAGCAGGCGGCAGGGTATTGCAAAATGATACTGCAGAATTATGCCTGCCATTAGAGGCATGAGCAGGCGAAGTACGGGCAGCCTGTTAAGTCGCCGGTAATATTTCATCTGTTAATTGGTAGTACAGTAAATAAATATAGACAATACCAATAACTTTTCCAACTAAAAAATTCGATAAAACCGGACTATCCACCACTATTACCACAGATGCCTTTCGGGCAAAGCCCCGGGGACATGACCACGCCCGGGAGGGCGCAAGTATTTTTAGGATTACCGGCTGATAAGGCGGTCATGAAAGGGCAGGAAAATCTTAAAATTTGCAATACATGTCAGACATGTTTTACCCGGTACCTGACATCAACCTTTCCTTTGCTGATTGATGTAAGCTTTCTTTTAAGAAGCCGTTTTCTTAATGGCGAGATACGGTCAATAAAGAGTTTGCCTTCCAGATGATCGTATTCATGCTGGATGATCCGTGCGGCTATTCCTTCAAAATATTCTTCCCGGTAACGGAAATATTTATCACAAAAGCGGATCATGACCGATGTTTCCCTCTCAACATCTTCCCGTATTTCAGGTATACTGAGACAACCTTCGTTATATTTTTCGGGTTCTCCCTCATAGGAAATAATTTGTGGATTGATAAATACTCTTTTGAAATCCTTAAGGGAAGGGTCATCCTCTTCAAGGGGCGATGCATCAATTACGAAAATCCTCAGGGATTTACCTATTTGCGGGGCAGCAAGACCGATCCCTTCACTATGGTACATTGTCTCAAACATGCTGTCAATCAGATGATCAAGATCGGGATAATCCTCGGGGACTTCTGCCGCAACTTTCCTGAGCACAGGCGAACCATATAAAAAAACGGGATATATCATTTATTTCAATATTTTATTTTTATCAAGAAAAGACTGAAGCATTATTACGGCACTGATCTTATCAACCACAGCCTTATTTCTTCTTGCCATCTTTCGAAGCCCTCCATCTATCATGGCCTGTTTTGCCATACTGGAGGTAAACCGTTCATCGGCCCGGTAAACAGGAATTTCCGGAAAAGTCTCAGTAAGTTTATTAATAAAAGGTTCTATATACCTTGAAGCATCAGAGGAAACATTATCCATATTCAAAGGATAACCCACAACAAAAAAATCGACCTTCTGCTTTTTGGTATAATCAGACAGGTAACGGAAAACCTCAGCCACCGGCACAGTATCAAGCCCGGTCGCAATGATCCTGAGAGGATCGGTTACAGCCAGCCCTATCCTCTTTTGACCTGCATCAATTCCCAAAATCCTGCCCATGTAAAAAGATTATGATAAAAAAATAAACACAAATTTAAAAATAATATTATGCCGAAAGTCAGAAAGCTACAATTCGCTGACCGGAAAACAAACATTCACTTACAAATTTAATACCAACCGGACAAACCACACAAAAAAAGGGAGATCACTCTCCCTATCATACACCACCTTCGGATAATTCCCCGTAAGGTAATTCTGCGCCAAGAAGGATAAACAAAAAATCCTGGTGAGATTTATACTGTTGTATACCTTTTAATAATTTCTTCGGGGTTCATAAGAATGTCCACATACTGTGCACGTGAATATGCAAAGGGATCTTTTGTTTTTGCCTTTGAAAGTTTTCCCCTGAAATCTTCTAGCGATTTGTAGGATTTGGATTCCATCCACTTTTCAAGTTCGGATAACATGGTTATTATATGATCCGGTTTGAATTTATAAATAGCACTGACAACCTGGACACAATCAGCCCCGGCGAGTATCATCCTGGCCACATCCTTGCCGGAGAAAATCCCGGTGTTGCTGCATATATCACCTTTGAGCCTGTTGTACAACATTCCGGCAAAGCGCAGGGGCAGCCTGTAATCACCTTCTTCGCTAAGGTAGAACGGGAGAATATGGTTTCCTGTGTCAACATCTATATCAGGCTGAAATAACCTGTTGAACAAAACGAACCCGTTAACATTTATTTCGTCCATACGGGAAATCACACTAAGGGGATTTGTATAGAACGGTCCTAACTTAACGGAAACAGGTATGTTAATTACCTCTATTACTGCCTTAAGAATATCAAGTTGGTGATTTTCAAGTTTAGCAGCATCGGATTCAACATCTTTTGGAACAGAATAAAAATTAAGTTCAATCCCATCAACGCCGGTTTCCTGGATTAACTGAGCATATTCAATCCAGGTCTCTTTGTAGATTGCATTCAGGCTGCCTATAACCGGAATTGATACAGTTTCTTTTGCCTTCTTCAAAGCCAAAAGATGCTGTTTTGGACCGGCATGCTCCATTTTGGGATGCATTGTTATATGTTCGGCATGACGATCATCAAATTCATGCAGGTTTTCATCAAGCTGAACCCTTTCATATTGAATTTGTTCTTCGAACAGTGACTTATAGACAATTGCTGCTGCTCCGGCATTTTCAAGTTTGACAAGAGTTTCAGGATTTTGGGACAGGTTGCTTGCCCCGACAATAATTGGGTTTTTGATTTTAATTCCCATAAAACTGGTTCCAAGATCAGCCATTTTAATAGATTTTAGTTATACATAGTGCTGTTTAAACAAATTAGCAGGTACTTGGTTCAAGTCGTTAAATGATAATTCATATAATTTTAAAGCTACAGGTCGTGCATAAGGGATATGAAATTGAAGCCCAACATTGTCTGCCGGATTAAAAATATATTCTGTTTTTGAAAAAATTATTTGATCCTCCATAACGGATTTGTTACCTTGCTTGATGCAATTTCAAGAAAACAGGCTATTTCAGGTATTAGTCGGGAGGAAAGTATCCCAACCTCAATTAAAAATATTTTCTCATGAATCCCCATCAGACTTCGTCAGACAAAAAGAGATGAATAAACAAGGGGATACATCCCTATGCAATGCCAAAATAACTTAAATGCAAAATATATATGCATGATTTACAATCTTATA
>SLGC01000293.1 GCA_007123885.1 Bacteroidales bacterium
ACTTGTGTTCCAATCTGAAGTATTACCCCCTGTCGACTTACAACATCACTTAATAATCTTCCTTCTGAAACGGTTAAAGAATTAGGTTTTTGCAGGTAAATATCTTTACCTTTTAACGCAGCTTCTATTGCGGGCTGGGCATGCCAATGATCAGGTGTACTAATTATTATAGCATCTACATCGGGATTTTGCAACATCTCTTTGTAGTCTTCATACATTTTCACATCAACATATCCATTGCTCCCTTTTTTGTTGTTATAATAATCCTCGATCAGCTTTTTTCCGTCAGCCATCCGGTTACTGTCTACATCACATACTGCAACAAAACGAGCCCTGTCAAATTTAATCGTCTCGGCAATGTCATGGTCTCTGGCGATGCGTCCGCAACCAATCTGCCCTATGTTAATCTTGTTGCTGGGGGCATCTTTACCAAAGACAGAAGAGGGAACAATTGTTGGGGCAATAATGGTCCCGGCAACTGTTGCAACACTGTTTTTTAAAAATACTCTTCTTTTCATAATTTTCCATTTAAAAACTCCCGGTTCCCCGGGCCATTTTTATGAATTTATTCAGTATCTTATCCTGCAGGCCCGGCTCCCAGGTGGCCGGCATCCCATAAACCATTTGTGCTGATTCTCCTTCATAACGACCTTCTTGCAAGACCGTTTCAGAAGGTATATAGGACATGACATCATTTGCATAGCCCATCACGAATATTTCATAACCGAATAATTTCTTCAGTTCAAGCGCATATTCAACCACAACCTCTCCGCCAAGGATCATTATGGGTTGGTCTCCAAGTTTCCATATTTGAACCGGGTAAGGATAGGAAGAGGGTAATGGCTGGTCCTCTGCGAGACGGGCAAGCTGATTAGCAGCCCAGCGTTGACGGTACCCGGTCTCTTCATTTTTCAATTTTGTCAGTTCCTCCTTGCCGGGAGGGTTTGAAAACATAAGATCCACTTCCGAATATGCCGTAAAGATTGCAGGCTCAAGTTCTTTCATTTCCTCCTGGAGTACCCTGTCAACAGCTGCTGCCAATTCCCTTCCATATTGCCGGGCAAGTGGAATTGTTCTGCGGGGAACCGGATCCATGTCTGCACCGGCCCCCTGGAAAAACATTGCAACTGCACCGGGATGAAGCCTCTCAATTTCAATTTGCGCAAATCCGGCATAATCGCCGGAAAACTGGTATCCAACCAGTGTTGTAGGGTGGCAGGCATAGCCGAACACAACAGCCATCAACTCTCCTGATGGCCCGGTCACCTTCAGGACAGGTACCGAATGATCGATGGGACCCTTTAATTCCGTTTCCCTGAATAGTGTTGCAACAGGATTATTGCGCCTGTTCACCTGGAACCGGACAACACCATTTTGAGAATATAAACCGGCGGGCACCATCGAATCTATAGCTTTACCAGTCAATTCCACAATCTTTTTCTCGAGATCTTCGGAATATCTCCTGATAACTTCTATATGTTCCGGTCCAAAGGGATAAATATCAAAAAGAGCATCCATCAGAACAGGGCCACCATGGGTATGTGAACTGCTCAGCACAATTTGAGACCTCTCAAGTCCATAATGAATTGCCAGCTGATCTCTTATCCGGTTTGATATTTTTCGGGGAAAACCCAGCAGATCCGTAGTTATGAGTACTATCAGGTTTCCTTGTGCATCTTCAAGTGCCAGGGCCTTTGCCCACAGGTCATGCAAAATGCCTTCGGAAGGACGGTCCCTGATACCATACCCTGCCATCCAAACAGGTTCTTCAGGAGTAATTATGATTGTAGCCAGACCGGCTTTCCAGCCTCTGCTATGCACCTGCTCAACAGATTTTGCTGCAGCGATCGTGACAGATAGAAGGATAATTCCAAAAAATAAAGCTAAGAATAGTTTTTTTATCATTTTATGAAAAGTAACTATTGGGTTGGAAACAGGTTTTTTTGATCCGGGCAACACTTGCTAAATCAAAATAAGCAGGGTCAGATTCATGGACTGACTGCTTTTTTAATTTTTCTTATTGCCTCAGCAAATTTATCCATATCATCCTTTTCGCCGAGCATTGCATTTTGTAATATCCATACTGCCTCATCATAACATGCCTTCTCCGTAACAGGGCAAGAAACACCGGAATAATCAACCTCTTCAGGAATGGCATAACACATAAAATTCTTATTCTGGAAAACAGGTTGCTTGTACAATGGTTGCGGATATCCCATAAATGATGGCACACCTTCTGCAGCAAGCATTTCGGCAAACCTGCTCTTTGACAGACCGTTAAACTTTGATTTGTCATACCTGAAAATATAAATATGGTAACTGTGCAACGTCTCCCCCCTATCTCTGGCAAGGGGCTTTATACCTTCAATGTTCTCAAGAAGCGAGTTCAGGTAAGTCCCGTTTTCATGACGCTTTTTTGTCTGCTCTTCCAGTCTCTTTAACTGGTTTGAAAGTAGTGCGGCCTGCAATTGTGTGATCCTGTAGTTGCAGCCCGGATTATGATGTTCATACCATTTCCCCCCTTTTACGCGCCCTACATTGCGCAGCGAGTTCATCATATCGAAGAGCTTCTCATCGTTGGTAGTAATAATGCCTCCTTCGCCGCTGGTGAGATTTTTTGATGACTGGAAACTAAAACATCCCGTATCACCAATGCTGCCAAGTTTCATTCTTTTATATTCAGCACCATGTCCGTGACAGGCATCTTCAATGACCATGAGATCATGCTTTTTTGCAATTGCCATAATCTCATCCATATCGCATGCCTGTCCGGCAAAATGGACGGGAATGATGGCTTTAGTCCTTTTAGTGATCGCCTTTTCAATCTCAGCAGGATCAATGTTATAAGTATCCGGATCAATATCTACAAAAACAGGTACGCAGTTGGCTTCCAGAACTATCGAGGCAGTAGCGATAAAAGTATATGGAGGAACTATTACTTCATCTCCGGGACGGACACCGCAGGCTATCAGTGAAATCCGAAGTGCTACCGAACCATTGACACAGGAGACTGCATACTTTGTACCGCAATATGCGGCAAATTCACTTTCGAACGATTCGACCAGATCATCACAATTGGGACTGCCCCAGTTTCCGGAGCGTAAAACTTCTGATACGGCATTTATATCTGCTTCATCAAAAACAGGCCAGGGAAATTCCTTTTCAACTGTTTTCGGTACGATGTCATTAAGCGATTTTTGTTCCATTCTTATAAATTATAGTTATTAAATTGATTTACTTCGTGTTACCATTTAGTGATCCGGATATTTTGCTTTCCATCTATGGATCTCTCATGTTTAATTGAAACTTCGTTCGAACTCACATGCAAAAATTGTTAATTTAGCAATAATTTTTTAGATGTGACTTCATCCATAAGAGGATCACCATCCAGGTGCAGGGGCGCTCATTTCAACAGTATCACCCTCGGCTACCCTGGTAGCTTCAAGTTCCTTTTTCATGAAACTCAGCAGATCCTTATATTCCGGTTCCTTATAAACACTTTTCATCTCATCAGGGTCCTTTTCAAGATCAAACAGCTCCCACTCATCTATGGTATAGTAATGTATCAGTTTATATCTGTCGGAACGAATTCCGTAGTGAGGTCTCACCATGTGCCAGTCCGGATAAGCATAATAATGATAATAGACATATTTTCTCCATTCTTCAGGTTCCTGACCTGTTAACAGGGGGACAAGACTTACTCCCTGCATGTCTTCAGGTATCCCGAGGCCGGCCATATGGAGGAACATTGGGGCGAAATCAAGGTTTTGCACCTTATATTTATTTCGTGAACCGGGTCTGGTCACTCCCGGCCAGCGAATGATAAGCGGCAAGCGCAGTGACTCCTCATACATCCATCTTTTATCATACCAGCCATGATCTCCCAGGAAATATCCCTGATCAGAGTTGTAAATTACTACCGTGTTCTCCGCAAGGCCTGATTCATCAAGATAATCCAGCACTCTTCCGATCTCCTTGTCCATCGATGCTATTGATCTCAGGTAATCCTTTATGTACCGCTGATATCTCCATTCGGCAAGTTCACGGCCCTGCAGGTTTGCCTTAAAAAAAGCTTCATTTTCCGAACCATAGGCTTCCATAAATCTGGCAGTTTGTTCCTCATTGAGATAAGAGGGTGGAACAAATTTCAAAAGCCTTTCGCTCGTAAGGTGAGTTGCAATTTCCATTGCCTGTCCTTTTGCAGCGCTTGACCGGTATGAATAATCATCATAAAAATTAGTCGGCATTGGCAGGTCAATATCCTTGTACAGGTCATATTCCTCCGGACCCGGAACCCATTCACTATGGGGGGTCTTATGAGAATAGGCCAGGAAAAAAGGCTCATCCGGATCCCTGTTGTTTTCCATCCACTCGATCGCACGGTCAGTTATCAAAGTAGCAGTATACCCTGTCTCAGGTTCTTCTCCTTCACTTGTACCGAATATAGGATTATAATAAGAGCCTTGCTGGTTTATCCGGGTCAGAATAGCCCAGTGATCAAAACCCGTGGGGTCGGAAAACAGATGCCATTTGCCTATCCATGCTGTTTTGTAGCCACCATCCTGAAGAAGTTTAGGAAATGTTTGCTGTGAACCGTCAAAAGCAATGTTATTGCGCAGCACCCCGTTGAAATGGCTGTGCTTGCCTGTGAGAATTACTGCCCTGCTCGGGCCGCAGATGGAATTTGTACAAAAAGCATTTTCAAACAGCATGCCTTCTTCTGCCAGACGATCAATTGCCGGAGTGATTACATGCTTGTACAGTTCCGGATTGTTATTTTTAGGGCCGTAGGCGCCTATGGCATGTGTGGCATGATCGTCACTGAATATAAACAGGATGTTTGGCCTTTCCGGAATATCAGGAACCTGGACCTGGCATGAGGATATAATTCCGGGTAACGCAAGAAGCAAATAGTTTGAATATCGCATATTATTCTGGTTATTATTCTGGTTATTATTCTGGTTATTGGTGGCCGCTTAAATAAGCATCGACCGGCTTTATGCCATGTATATCATATTTAGCGGACATTTTTTCTTTTATTATCCCGGCAAGGTCACCACCGGCAAATCCGGTGGTGACCTGAAGTCTGCAGGGTAACCCTTTGTTCCGGTGCAATCCGGAAGTCGATACTCATTGCTGAAGGGAACAATGAAACTTAACCTTAAGCCGGGGGTTAGTGCCATAATTCAAACCGGCCTCAGGTATTTCTACTATCTTTTATTCTGCCGGAATTTGCATGGATCTTTTCTATCGCATCATATATATCATCCATATCTGAAGTTGAACCGAGCAGCATATTCTGGGAGAACCATACCGCCTCCTCACTGCATAACCGGTCATTTTCAGGGCATTTATTCTCCTCAAGGTATTTTTCGAAATCAAGCATTTCCTTTGGATACATGGCCTGATAATTTTTTGACTGGAATGCATCCTTCAGATACAGCTTATCATTCAGTCCGGTGTATCCCCCTGAAGCAGGGATACCTTCAGCCCTGAGAGCCCGCAGAAATGCCTCTTTGGGAAGATCGTTAAATTCTTCCTGCTGATAGCGGAATGGGAACAGGTGAAAGGCAGCTCTTGTTACATTCGGATACAATTTATATGGTATAATACCGGGTATGCCGGAAATTTTGGATTTAAGATAGGCAGCGTTCCTGTTTCTCGTTTCTGTCTGCTGTTCCAGTCTTTTAAGCTGGGCCAGCCCGATAGCTGCCTGGTATTCCGTCATCCGGAGATTATTCCCCATAAGTGCGAGATTTCCCCCGATAAGGTCGACCATCCTGCCGACAGGACGTCCCGTATTATGATAAGCATGGCATTTGTCCATAAGATCATCATCATTGCTCACAATAGCACCACCCTCCCCGATCGGCAGGTTCTTCGAATTCTGGAAACTAAAGCAGCCTGCATTTCCGAAAGTGCCAAGTTTTTGGTTATTTATTTCAGCCATCCATGCCTGGCAGGCATCTTCAACAACTACCAGGTCATTCTCACGGGCAATCTCCATAATTTTTACCATATCAGCGGGTAAACCCAGAATATGAACAGGCAATATAGCCCTGGTACGGGAAGTTATTTTTTCTTCGATCTTTTCAGGATCGATCTGAAAGGTTTCCCTGTCAACATCGGCAAAAACCGGCATGGCACCTGTTTCAAGTATTGCATGTGTGGTTGCGATAAATGTGTAGGGAGTCACGATAACCTCATCTCCTGCTCCCACGTTCAGCATCCGAAGTGAAATAATGAGTGAATTTGTACCGTTTACCACGGCAAGAGAACGTTTCACTCCCAATGTCTCCGCCCATTCTTTTTCAAATTCATCAACAACGCTGGGCCTGCCGGCTCCCCGCCACCATCTGCCACTCCGGAGGATCTCCATAACCTGTTCTTCATCTTTTTCCATATCCCATACCGGCCAGCTGAGCCAGGGTTCAGTCCGTACGGGTATTCCGCCAAGAATGGCGGGATCAGATGCGCCGTTGGCGCAATTGTATAAAACTGAGGTAGTTGCATTCAGGGCGATTACAGCCCCAAGACCTGTGAGTGAATTTTTCTTTATAAATTCACGTCTTGAATAATTATTTTTCCACATTTTTATTTAAAATTAATGTTTAGGTTGCAAAAATCATTTTTGATCAAACATTTTCGGGCATGACATATGGCTCCCTGTAAACTCTTGTAAGAAGCCTGTCTGCTTCCGGATCCTTAACAAATTTCTCGGTCCCGGGATTAAAGGTCAATTCCCTGCCTGTTCGGCATGATAAATTCCCAAGATGCGCGATAGTTGCTGACAAATGCCCGTTTATTACAGGGTTATGAAGGTCTTCCCTCCTCCTGCTTCTCACGCAGTCTATAAGGTTTTTCCATACATTTACCCTTTCTTCCGGCGGGAACTCACTTTCAGATCTGGCAGGTCCCGGCTCATTTCCCCGTCCAAAATATGTCCTGTAGCCGCCACCCCCAAGGGACATCCATCCCTGGTCACCGTAAATGAACGAAAGTCCGGGATCATCAGGCATACCTTCAGGATTGGTAGGCAGGGCCCTGGTTTCAAACTGGAAAATCGTTCCATCGGCATATACACAATGGCCGGTCATGATATTGGGGACCTCACGGTCGTCATCGCGGCCAAACAGTCCCCCGGTGCACTGGATTTTTACAGGATGAACAGTTTTATCCAGGGCACGGCGGGCCGTATCTATAGGATAGATAACCAGGTTCCCAAGATCCCCCGTTCCATATTCCCAGAACCAGTGCCAGTTATAAAGATACCTGTTCAGACTGAAAGGGCGGTACGGGGCAGGACCAAGAAACATATCCCAGTGAAGTCCGTCGGGAACCGGGCTGTCAGGAGTATGTCCTATGCTTCCCCTGTATGCCCATCTGATAGCCCTGGCCATATATACCTTACCCAATTTCCCTTCATGGACCATTTTTATGCCTTCCTCAACTGCCCTGCTGGCATCGCGGCCTGCACACATCACAATACGGTTATATTTCATTGCTGCCTCCACCATTTTACGGCCTTCAGAAATATTGTGGCAGGCAGGTTTCTCAACATATACATCCTTGCCGGCCTGGCATGCCCATACTGTCTGTAGTGCATGCCAGTGATCGGGTGTAGCCAGTGACACAATATCTATATCCTTGTCATCAAGAACATTCCGGAAATCAAACTCCGTCCCGGGCCTGGTTCCGTATAATTCTTCAACCGTCTTTGAAACCCCGGGAAATAAACTTTCGTCGACATCACATATTGTTTTGACGGTTACATTGGGAATATCTGCATAGCCCCTTATATGCTGCCTGCCCTGTCCCAGTATTATCGATCTGACACGCTCACGGTTTCCGGCAATGCCCACCACCGCAACATTAACCCTTTCATTTGGACTGTTGGTAACCATGTTCCTGATATAGGCCGGAGCAACAATTACTCCTCCGGCTGCAGACGCGGTTTTTTTTATGAATTCACGTCTCGGAAAATTTTGCATGATTTTGAGTTTTCGATTTACTTATTTTTAGAAATCAGCCTTCCCCGGGTGTAATCTGATTTAATTACCAGCACAATTTTCATATCCCGGGATCCTCGAAAGCCGGTCAGGTTAAAGACCCCTCCCGATCGGGCATTGTGATCACATTACCAGCAACAATTTTCATATCACGGGATCCCCTAAAACCGGTCAGGCTAAAGATCCCTCCCGAATGGGCATTGTGATCACATTACCAGGCAATAAGGCATATTTAAAAGGTTGCAGCCTTATAAGTCAATTAATATCCCGGATTATTGGTGTAGATCTGTGAATTCCGGTCAATTTCATTCTGAGGAACCGGGAACAATACCAGATCACCGGGATAATTATCAAGTTTTGGATTTTTATACTTGCTGTCCATATCGGTAAGGTAATCAGAGAAAAAATGCTTTTTAACCCTGGTGCCATCACCAAATGTCTCTTTGACTGTCCTCCATCTGAACAGATCGTACAGGCGATGTCCTTCCAGGGCAAGTTCAACTCGGCGCTCATGTCTTACCAGGTCCCGGAGTGTGCCGTCGGCAGCTGTTTTGGGCGGCATGTCTACCGAAGCACGTGCACGAACTTTATTCACCCAATCAAGAGCTTCATCCTTTCCCTGCTCGGCGAGAGCTTCCGCAAGAATAAGGTACAGTTCGGCCATACGCATCACAGGCACATCAAGTCCGCAGGAATGGCCATCCTGCACGTTACCCATAAATCGCCTTGTTTTTCTGGTATTCATACCTGTTTCGGACCACCTGTAATCATATTCAATAGGGGTGCCTGCAGTATAGGTTCTTTCATATTCTTCCAACTCACCTGCCTCATTGAAGATCCTGTGAGTATAGGTAAAAGGTTGATCAGCACTATAGACCCCCCATGTTGTAGTACCCGGATAGAAGATTGTATAATCCCTCCTTGGATCACCAGGTTCATAGGCATCAAACAAATCACGGGTGGGCAACAGATATCCCCATCCGGCCATTCCCTGTACATGATTGAATTGTGGTGGATTGGCACGTGTTAAAACCCCAATTGAATAGTTGTTGCCAAAATCCCTGTCATTTTCAACAAACGTTATGTAATAGAGTAATTCAGGATTACCTTCATTCTCAATGCTGAAAATAGATAAATAGTCATCTACAAGTTGATAGCCCGAGCCCTCGGCAATACTTATGGCGGTGCGGGCAGCCGTTTCGGCATCGTTCCACCTCTCACTGTAAAGGTATGCCTTGGCCAGAAAAGCGGCTGCAGCTGCACTGGTAGGCGCGCCGGTATATGCAGCAGGTTGCCGCTCAGGTAATTTTTCCCTTGCCAGGGTGAAATCAGCGAATATCTGCCCGTATATATCCGCAAGGGGTGCCCTTGGCTGGTCGAACTCATCAAATGAGGAGCGGGGCTTGTCGTGAAGTGGTACTTCACCGAAAAGGGAAACAAGGAACAGGTAGGAAAAACCACGCATGAAATGGGCCTCGGCAATGTACGGATCAATTTGTGCCTGGGAAAGGCCTCTATCCAGTAAGCCTGGAATGTTAGCGATAGCGAAATTAGCATGATTTATGCTTTGAAATGCCATGTTCCAGTAGGCATTCGGATGGATGTGGGATGCATCAAAATTCCAGTCGGCAAACTGAATGGAGGAGGCCCTTGCCGGCCTGTGATAGACATCATCCGAACCCGCGTCCAACTGTAATACGAGATCACGTCTGTAACTTTGATAGGGTACGCGCCAGGGCCGGTGAGCGGCTGTAACTGCCATTCTTGCCGAAGCTTCGTCAACAAAGAATATCTCAGGAGACGGGGCATCCAGCGGGAAACGCTCCAGAAACTTATCATCATCACATGATATAGTGAACAATATTCCTGTCATTATAATAATCGCTGATAGACTGTATATTATATTTTTTTTCATCATTCTTGATTTTAGGTATTTAATGTTCTGTTATTTAAAAGGTTACCTTAACGCCCATAGTCCAGGTTCTGGGTTGTGGCACGCCGGTCAGAACATCTGCATTTGAATCGACTTCAGGACCGTAAAAACCGGTAAATGTGTAGAGATTTTGCACGCTTGTGTAGGCAGAAAGCTGGCTCAGGCCGATTCTTCGGCTGAATTCAGCAGGTATTTCATAATTCAGGTTGAGATTGTTAATACGGAGATAAGAAGCATCATGTAACCAGAAATCTGAAAACAGACCTACATTATTACCTGCGTCAGCCTTATTTACCCTGGGATAGGCCCCGTCAGGGTTTTTCGTCTCATGGAAGCGATCCAGGAGAAGAACATCATGATTCTGTGCGAAGTTGATGAAATAATTCAATACACCCATATTCATACCTCCCCTGATATCTTTCATGACTCCCTGTATGCCCTGAACCTGCACCTGTAGTGTCCAGTTCCTGTAACCCACTGTTGCCATCCCTCCATATATAAGGTTGGGATACCTGCCATCCAGTATTGCACGGTCGCTGGCATTAACAACTCCGTCGGGGGTACCTGTAAGATTACCTTCGGCATCCGGTCCGTCAACATCAAGAAGCCAGATATCTCCAATACTCTTATTACCATAATGGGGATAATTATCAAGGTCCGCCTGTGTCCTGATCAGACCATTGGATCTATATCCAAAGAAAGACCTTAACGGGTAACCTTCCACAATTCCGGAAGTCCTCAGATCCCTTCCTTCGAGGTCTATCACCTCATTTTTGAAATGGTGCAGGTTTGTGCTGACACTATAATACCAGTCGCCCGATCTTCTCCTGAATCCAAGCTCAAGTTCGATTCCCGTGTTTCGGATATGTCCTGCATTTATATAAGGACTGCCTGTGAGTCCGGTTGATCCGGGAATAGGCTGGGTAAAAAGAAGATCACGAGTATCCTCGATATATACATCTGCAATCAAATATGTGCTGTTATTAAGCACGGTCAGGTCAATGCCCAGATTCTTCTTTTCGGTGCTTTCCCATCTCAGATCTGTATTAACCGCCGTAGTCATTCCATAACCCTGAGCAGGTGACTGGTTAAGAGGAAAATTCAGCGAAGACAGCACAGATCTTGTTCCGTAAGTGCTTACGCTCAGCGCATTGCCGGTTTCACCCCAGCTGGCACGCAATTTCAATTCATTCATCCAGTCGAAAGGATCCATGAAGCTTTCCTCTGCTATTCGCCATGCTGCGGCTACTGAAGGGAAAATTCCATATTTATTCTCTCCGTACAGGCGGGATGTTCCGTCACGCCTTATTGTTGCAGAAATGATGTACTTATTGTCATAAGTATAACCTGCACGGCCGAACACTGAAGCAAATGCCCAGTCGGAATAGGTATTGAGAGTGCGCTGGGTAGCCGGGTCTCCGGCGCTCAGGAACCGGATTGAATTGTTCGGGGTTCCGTTTATCTGGCCCTGTAATCTTTCATAAGTTTGTTCTTCCCGGGAATAACCTGCCAGTGCAGTGAAATTATGAACTTCACCGACACTCCTGCTGAAATCCAGGATATAATCGGTTATCCAGTGAAGAGTTTCACGGTTGTCTTTTCCTAAAGCGTTAATAGTACTTCCTTCCCACTGAAATAATGGATCTACCCCTCCTGCAAAACCTGACCTGTAATCATTGTTCCACTCCAGGTTCCCCCGTGCTGTGAAATTCAATCCATCCAGCAGGTTCACAGTCAGGTAAAGATTACCCATTAAGCCCTTATTCTCGTTTCTGTTTGCCTCGTTTTCTACCTTCCACAGGGGATTAGCATGCATATGTTCCAGAGTGGTATTACGGATTTTCCCCCAACTGCCATCCTCTTCATACATCCTGGTCAGGGGTATTTTTTGCAAAGCCCTGACATACTGGTCAACAGAGGCATCCTGACCTGAAGAATAAATATTCAGGGAATTCCCGAACCTGATACGATCCCTGATATTGTGATCAGTATTAAGTCTTATATTAAACCTGTCATAGCTCATTCCCTGTACCATACCCTGGTTATTCAGGTACGCCGTAGAAACATAATAGTTTGAACGTTCGGAACCGCCTGTTACAGAAAGGTTGTAGTTAGATAAATATCCGGTCTGCATTATTGAACCCAGCCAGTCAGTGTCAACGCCCTGATAGGCGGTTAAATCTTCATCTGACCATGGACGCGCGATTCCTGCATTTTCATATGCTTCAGTCCATAATTCAAGCCATTGCCCGGCATTCAGCAATTGTATCCTTAAATTACTTTGCTGTTGAATTCCCTGGTAGGTATGGAAAGAAATTGAGGGTTCCTGGCGTGCCTCACCCCGTTTTGTGGTGACCAGGATCACACCGTTTGCAGCTCTTGCTCCATAAATGGCAACCACAGATGCATCTTTAAGCACTGATACAGACTCAATATCATCGCTGTTTATATGGTTGATATTAGTGGTTATTATCCCGTCAACGACAAAAATAGGACTGTTTGTCCCGCTGATTGACTGTTCTCCCCTGATACGAATGCTTGCAGATGCCCCCGGTTCGCCCGATCCGGGAACTATCCGCAAACCAGCGGAACGGCCCTGCAACGACATTAACGGCGAGGTGGCCGGCACTCTCTCAAAATCCGACGCGCTCACCTGGGACACCGAACCGGTAAGATCGCTCCTGCGTACCGTACCATACCCGATTACGATGACTTCTTCAAGTGCAGCCAGATCCATTGTCATTGTAACATTAAACACCTGCTGGTTATCTAAGGCACCCCGTACTGTTTGATAACCGACGTAAGAAAAAACCAGAATTGCATCAGGATCCGCTACGGCAAGCCTGTACTCGCCGTTAGAATCGGTAACTGTTCCTGTAGATGTACCATATATCATGATGTTGACACCAGGCAGTAGTTCGTTTGTCCGGGCATCCGTAACCTGTCCGCGTACTTCATTCTGCATTTTCACATGCCTCGAAGTTGTTATTGCGATAAGATTATCTTCGAAAAATCTAAAGGAAGCATCATTGGCGGGAAATATCATTCCCAGGAGTTCTTCGACCGATGTGTTATCAGCCTGTAAATTGATCTTCCTGTTAAGATCAATGAAGTCATTCCGATACACGAACTTATAGTCACTAGTGCTTTCTATTTCGTTCAGTACCTCTCCCACGCTCACATTTTCATAGCTGAGACTGAATGTTGTTTTCTGGGAGAAAACGGAGCCAGTCGCATTAAAAACGGATACTAAAAGAAACAATACCAGTAGTTTCATAATTTGTAATGTTTTTTTATTAGCACCATAAAGTGATGACAGGTAATTAATTGTTTTATTTTTCATAAGTTTGTAAATAATGGTTAAACATTCCCGCCTGGTAGAATTTTCCGATCCTGGCGAATTTTTAGCTGTTATGTACCGGGTAATGATGGGCGTCATTACCCGGTCTTTAATTCAATATCCTTTTCAGGATAATGATCACTTTAAATTGGTTTTATTTACATAGGCAATCTTTTTTAGGTTCAGGTTATGTGGTTTCTTCTGTTCACTGATTTGTGATGAAAATAGTATCGTGTATAATTTGATATTCGAAGGGGGATGCGAATTTCAGCACGTTTAGCGCCTGCTCGACAGTAACCTCATCAAATCTTCCCGTGAATTGTTTGTTTTTTATCTCTTCGTCCATTATGATAATTCTGGTGCCAAACCTTCTTTCAAGCTTCACGGCAATATCCTTAAAAGGTTCTTTATCGAAAATGAGCCTGTTATCTTTCCATGAGGTAAATATTTCCGGATCAATTCCTTTCCGGAGAATAATTTTCGGAGGTTCCCTGGTTTCTGTTTTTGGTTTGTCCGTTAAAGCAGCTTCATCCTCATCATGAATAATGTCGTGGGTCAGGGACAGTTCCCGTGAATCCTTAAAAAAGGTGATCTGCTGATTTGGTTCCAGTACCAATCCCTTTTCATACGCTTTATATTCATTCCTGTTTACCATTACTGATCCTGATATAATGGTTGCCTGTATGATATTTTCCTCAGGGTAGGATTTCACATTGAAGGATGTGCCAAGCGCTACTATTTCGAGTTGTGATGTAATTACCGTAAAAGTGTTGGCGGGGTCGTATGCAACATTGAAGAATCCCTCTCCTTCCAGATATACTGTACGCTCATTGCTGCCGTAACCCTGGCTATAGGTAAGCGTGCTTTCCGCGTTAAGCCAGACTGTAGATCCGTCAGCAAGGGTAACATTGCCCCGGGAACCTGCAGGGACCTTATATACGTATTGCTCGGTCATACGTTTGTTACTGATTAGGTCAGCAACAAAATAAGTGGATATTGATGCGGCAGATAACAGAATAATACCGATGGCAGCCCATTGGAGTGTTTTTCTGATTGAAATTTTGGTTCTTCCCTGTTTCGGCAATTTATTGCGGACAGGTTTATTAATCAAGGATTTGAATTTCGCGTAGGCAGTGGCGGTATCAAATTTTTCCCGTTTTAATGCAATTTCAATTGCATTCCAAAATTTTTCCCTGTCGGCAAAATCTTTAAGATGTTCACTATTTTCACCCAACCATTCGTTGAGGAAAATTTCATCTTCAGCAGAAGATTCTCCTGCAAGAATCTTGTCAATGATGTTAGTAATTTTCTCCTTCATTTTTATAAAATCTGTATATAGACAACCAAATGACGGTAGTCAGTAAAGAATAATTTTAATTTTTTTTAACAAAATTATTAAGCCGCTGTAAGTCAGCATATATTTACGACCGGATGTGAACCATCAGTTTGTCGCGCAGCTTATCGAGGGCAATGGAGATCTGTTTTTGAACCGTGTTTATTGAAACACCAAGTTCCACCGCTATTTCAGAATATGTCATTCCATCCTGCCGATGAAGAAGGAAGATTTCCCTGCATTTGGGAGGCAACGATGCAATGGCATCCTTCAGGCTTCTCTCCATTTCTTCTGCGATCAGGATTGAGGACCCGTCCTCCTGACTTAATTGCAGGTAATTTAAAGCTTTTTGTAACTGTCTTATCCGGTCTGCGCAGTACTTCCTCTCTATCAGCAGATGTTTCAGATAATTGAGGGAATTATTGCGTACGATTGTGTACAGGTAGGTGTGTAAACTGCCCCTGATATCCGTTTCATGCCTGGTCTCCCATATTTTCATAAAAGCATCCTGGACGATTTCTTCGGCAACATCAGTCTGGCCGGTATACTTATAGGCCAGGATCCTCAAGCCGCAAAAGAATTTTTCATACAATAACCTGAAAGCGTTCTCGTTCCCCCTTTTAATTCCGGCTTTAATATTTTGCTCCCAAATTGTACTGTCCATTTTCCTATTAGTGCAGTATGCACTGATTTTGGTGGTTTGGATTGGCGGTAATCATATTAGCCCCCGGGGAATTTATCAGCACCCTAACAATACCGGGCTTAGTGGTAATCAAAATGTTTGTATTTTTTTACCGGAATAAGTGTTAGTTTATTATATATGGTGGGAAGCCATTATTACATCAGTCTGGTCAGGGCAAATCCCATTATAAAGATTATTATGTCTTTAAGGGCTATCTGTATCCTTTTCAGGGCATTCATCACCTGGCACTTTACGGTATTAACAGAAAGATCAAGCTTTTCTGCTATTTCCTGGTGTGAAAGCTCATCATACCTGCTCATAAGGAAGATCTTCCGGCACCTGGGGGGAAGATCATTGATAACTTTATCGATTTCGCCGTTTAACTCTTTTTCTATTATCCCCGAAAGGGGAAAGGATAGTGAACCGTAATCATGGCTTTTTTCAAACTCGGTGTGGTGCAGGAAAAAATCCCTGTATTTATTTTCCGACTTTTTCTTTCTCAATGTGTTCAGGCAGGCATGATAGGTGCTTCTGTAGAGATACGAACGGATAGAGGTATGGATATCTATCTTCTTCCTGTCATCCCATATTATCACGAAGAGATTTGTCACAACATCTTCGGCCTGATGCTCATCCCTGAGGATTTCCCGGGCATACCTGCATAAAGCATCATAATGGGTTTTAAAAACATATTCAAATGCTTTTTTACTCCCATACTTTAATTCCTTCAGGATATTTTTTTCAATAGTATTCACGTAAGAAGCAGGTTTAGGTTTAGGTTATATCGGAAGCTTCTTTTAAAAAGAAATGAAAAATGAAA
>SLGC01000187.1 GCA_007123885.1 Bacteroidales bacterium
GCTGGTCAAGCTGTTCGCCGAATGGCAGCACCGGTTTTCAGACCACCTGTCGGTCTCCACAGGGTTGCACAACTCGATGCTGTTTCTGAACAACAGCTATGCCATTGAACCGCGTCTCGGATTGAAATGGGAGTTTACCAGGGGTCAATCGCTGAACTTTGGCGCCGGAATGCACAGTCAGACACAAATGAGGGCTGTGTATTTTGCGCAGCGGCTTACCGACACACTGAACATGGTATACAAAATGACCAACCGGGATCTTGATCTGTCGCGCAGCATCCATGTAGTTGCCGGATATGACCGGCTCCTGGCACATGATCACAGGCTGAAACTGGAGGTATATTACCAGAGGCTCTACAGCATCCCCGTGGCCTGGCGCAGGCCGGAGTTCTCTCTCATGAACCAGGGCGGGGGTTATTCCTTCCTTCTGTATGATAATATGGAAAATTCTGGTACCGGGGAGAACAAGGGAATTGAGATTACGCTCGAAAAATTCCTGAACAGGGGATTCTATTACCTGGTAACCGCATCAATCTTCGACGCAGGATACCGCGGTTACGACGGAGTATGGCGTAATTCCGCCTTCAACAATAACTTCGTGTTCAATACCCTGGGCGGTTATGAATGGCGGGTGGGGCGCAAGTCCCTTCTGGCGGTCGACCTGAAAATGGTTTATGCCGGGGGCCACCGGAAACTTCCGATAGATGAGGAGAAGTCGTTAGAAGAAAATGCTCTCAGGTATAAATGGAGCGAGGCATATGATGAAAGATTCCCCGATTACTTCAGGCTCAACGGACGGATCACCTACCGGCTCAACCGCAAAAGCTTCGATCATGAATGGGGGCTTGATCTGCAGAACATGACCAACCGTGAAAATATTTTCATACAGAACTGGGACACCGGCAAACAGGAAGTGGCCACCTATTACCAGATGGGATTTATGCCGATGATGACCTACAGGATCTACTTCTGAAAGGAAAAATTCCGGTCTCGCCACAGGAATGGCCTGCAGCATCCTGATCCTCATGTGGGTTTATCATGAACTGGGATACGACAGGTTCCATCCTGATCACAGGGACATAAGCCGGATGGGCTTCCGGATCGACATGCTGGGCACATCGCTTGAGGCACCGCTGGCAATGGCTCCCCTGGCAGGTGTTTTAAAAACCGATTTCCCGGAAGTTGATGACGCGGTACGAATAAATGTTCCTGAAAATGTGAATGTAACAGTAAATAGCGAGCATTACACCGAGTCGCTTATACTGATTGCAGATTCTGCAAATCCCCCTTCCAATTCCCACATTGCCTTCAGCGGTGTTGCCTCCTTCAGTTCCCTTTACGGGATCTATCCGCCGGGATCCATGGATCAGTGGCTTAACATATCCTATTTTACCTATCTGAAATTTAACCGGGATTATGACAGTGACAGGTTTTTTTCCAAACTTGAAGAATTGTTTGAAGACCGGTACGGTGCTGATGCACGGGAATTCGGCATATCCCTTGACCCGTTCCTGCAGCCTGTTACCGCCATCCATCTGGGTTCAAATATGATAGTCGAACTTTCGGCCCCCGGGAACAAAACCACCGTTTACATCTTCCTGGCAATTTCTGTTTTTATCCTGATCCTTGCCTGCATTAACTTTATGAACCTGTCCGTCGCCAGAGCGTCTATGCGGTCAAAAGAGGTCGGAGTGAGAAAAGTAAACGGCGCTTCAAAGCGTGATCTGATCAGTCAATTCCTTGGAGAATCCATAATATTCTCCCTGGCCGCAATCCTGGTTGCAATACCCCTTATTCAGCTTGGTCTGCCCTATTTTAACAACATAACAGGCCAGGAGTTTTCTTTTTTTTCACTGTCAAACCTGCATATACTGATCATACTGCCACTATTTGTAATTGCAGCAGGTCTCATCGCAGGCAGCTATCCGGCCTTTGTCCTGTCTGCCGGCAACCCGCTTAAAATCATAAAGGGCGGATCTGTTGCACCATCGGGAAAATCCCGTCTCAGGAGCGGACTCATCATCTTTCAGCTGATCATTTCCATAACACTTATGATAAGCACCTTCTTTGTTTGGAAGCAGCTTGACTTTATCAACAGCAAGGACCTTGGATTTGACAAATCAAATAAGATAATAGTCCAGCTGATCTCAAATGAGCAAAGGGCCAGGCATGCATCCATCAAACATCATATCCTCGGTGTGTCGGGGGTCATGGATATTACAATGTCCAGCTCATATCCGGGGATGGAGTTCAGCGCCACTGTTTACAGGCCCGATGGATTTGATGAGGACATAATTGTAAATTTCATGTGGGCCGATCACAGCTATAGCGATGTGATGGCTATCAGAATTATCGAAGGGAGGAATTTTGATCCGGCCTTTCCCACTGATTCAATGGCGGTCCTGGTGACTGAAACAGCCGCACGTGAATTTGGATGGACCGATCCGCTGAACATGACCATCACCAGGGGAAAAGATGAAGGTGCTGAGATGTACCGGATTATAGGTGTCATAGGTGATTTTCATTTCCGTTCAATTCACCGAAAGGTGGAACCGCTGGTAGTGCACCACCTCAATGTCCTGCCCAGATATATGACTATACATGCTTCTCCGGCAAATTTTCCGGTTACCCTGTCCGGGATCAAATCTGCCTGGCATGAGGTAAACCCCGGCCAGCCGTTTGAATTCACCATGCTTTCAGATGCCTATGACATACACTACCGGGCAGAACGTCAATTAAGCCGGATATTCACTTATTTCAGCATACTGGCTTTTCTGATTGCCTCCCTGGGGATGTATGGCATTGCTTCCTTCATGGCAGGCAGCCGGACACGTGAAATTGGAATCCGGAAGGTTTTCGGCGCCCCTGCCGGCAGGATAATGTTTGATTTCTTCAGGCAGTTCGGATTGTGGCTGTTGCTTGCCAATATTGTCGCGTGGGTTCTCGGTTTCTATTTTATGGACAGATGGCTCGACCCGTTTGCCTACAAGATAAGCCTGTGGGATCCTGTCGTTTACACTGGAGCAGCTTTAATCTCGGCAGTCATTGTTCTTGTGGCTGCCGGTTCCCAGTCGCTGAAAGCAGCATATACAAATCCTGCAGATTCGCTCCGGCACGAATAATAAAACCCGGCAGCCGGTATCGTAAAATCACCCCCGACTTTAACTGAGTGCCCTAACAGTACGGATTATACAATAATAATATGATTTGGGGGTCAAAATCAATTATATATTTTTATCTTGCAAGACCCAACCCAATAAATGATACCTGAATGGCGAAATTTTACATCACAGGAGCCTTCCTGGGCCTCTTGCTTTTAAGAACAGGACATCTTTACGGACAACCGACCGAAGAAATGATCAGGGAAATGGAAGCTTTATCAATTTCCGGTCAAACGGAAGAACTGCTATCCGTTAAACTTCAGGTTGAAGAATATTATCTGGAAAAGGCCCGGCATAACATTGAGAATTACAGGAAAAGCGGAGCTGCCCTGACCTTCGTGAATGAAAACGGTCAGCCGCTTGAAAATATTCGGGTGGAAATAAACCAGGTTACCCAGGACTTCCTGTTCGGAAACAAATTATTTGAACTTATATTGAATTATCCGGAAGAAAAAGCCAGGGCGGATGAGTTTAAGGAAAGATATAAAGCATTGTTTAATTTCGCTGTTTTCCCATTCTTTTGGGCTGCAGATGAGAGAACTGCAAGCACTCCCGAATGGAAGAAAAAAGAGGATGCATTGAACTGGGCCCTGGAAAACCGGATCGCCTGCAAAGGAACTCCGCTGGGATGGACCAGTCCCCACGGAACACCTCAATGGCTGCTTGACCTTCCTGAACAAACAGCCACAGAATTGTACAAGGCAAGGCTATATAATCATGTTATCGGATACAAGGGTAAAGTAGACACGTGGATACTGGTTAATGAGCCTGTAAATACCGTGCCATGGGATATAGCCCTGGAGGATAAAGAGAACAATAATGATTTAAGATATAATATAAGGGGATACGGAACCAGTGACTTTGCTCCCTGGGTTGATCAATCCTTTAAATGGGCCTTCGAGGCGAATCCCGATGGCAATTATATTCTCAATGAATATTTTACGCTGGCAATACCTGAAATACGGGATCGTTTCAACGATCTGCTCGAGGAGCTTAGAAAAAGAAATACCCCGGTAAGCGGCATCGGTATCCAGGGACACGAACCCCGTGAAATGTGGTTTTCACCAATTGAAGTTTTCAGGACCTTTGACCTCTACAAAGAGTTCGGACTCCCCCTCCATATCACTGAATTCATACCCCAGTCCTCCGGAAAAGACATTACCGGATGGCGCGGTGGCACATGGACAGAAGAAGCCCAGGCGGAATTTGCAGAACAATTTTACACGCTGGCTTTCGGTCACCCTGCTGTTGCTTCAATTACCTGGTGGGGATTCACTGACAGAAGAATCTGGCTTGAAGGCGGAGGCTTGCTGGATGAAGAGTATAATCCCAAACCAGTTTATAACCGGTTGATGAAGCTGATAAAGGAGGAGTGGATGACAAAAGACCTGAATCTGAAAACCGATAAAAACGGACAGGTTTCATTCAGGGGGTTTTACGGCACCTATCAGGTGGTTGCCACCAGGCGCGACGGGACCAGCCAGACCCTGGATATTCATTTAAAGGATAGTGAAACCAATTATTGGAAGTTTGCACTTGAGTAATCCA
>SLGC01000101.1 GCA_007123885.1 Bacteroidales bacterium
AATATGTTCGGAACTTATATTTCTATTTCCCAAACGGATAGCTTCCTCTCTGCTATATGACAAAACATCTTTTACTCTCTGTGAAAATTTTGCATCCATAATTCAACTAATTATCAGAAATTCAATCTCAATTAAAATGTATAACACAAAGTTACAAATAAAATTATAAAGAAATGTATGTTGATATTTATGAGATTTTCGAAACAATTTTAAACAATTTAATGTTAAATTAGCGCTCGAAAATTGAAACCCTTCTTATCTGTATTAAATGTTAAAAAAGACTAACATTTTAATAGCATGTAGGGGTTTTTGCATTATTATTGAAAATTCATATCTCTTTATAAAAATAAATTATGCCGGTAGAAGATAGATTAATAAAAGTAAATATCGAGGAGGAAATGAAATCTGCCTACATTGATTATTCAATGTCGGTAATAGTTTCCCGGGCATTGCCCGATGTCCGGGATGGATTGAAACCAGTGCACCGAAGAGTATTGTTTGGCATATCGGAACTGGGAATCCTTTCAAACAGAGGGCATAAAAAATCAGCCAGAATAGTAGGAGAAGTATTAGGTAAGTACCATCCTCATGGAGATTCGTCGGTCTACGAGGCAATGGTACGGATGGCCCAAAGCTGGTCCCTGCGCTACCCGCTTGTTGACGGTCAGGGGAATTTCGGTTCTGTCGATGGCGACAGCCCTGCTGCCATGAGGTATACAGAGGCAAGGCTCAGGAAGATTGCCGAAGAAACACTGGCCGATCTGGATAAAAACACCGTTGATTTTCAGTTTAATTTTGATGATACACTTAAAGAGCCCACTGTCCTTCCTACCCGGATACCAACACTATTGATAAACGGTACCTCTGGAATAGCGGTAGGTATGGCCACCAATATGCCCCCTCATAACCTGTCTGAGGCTATTGATGCCATTGTTGCCTATATCGATAACCGGGATATTGAAATAGCTGAACTGATGCAACATATCACTGGTCCCGATTTTCCTACCGGAGCTATAATATATGGAACCCAGGGCATAAAAGATGCATATGAGACAGGAAAAGGGCGGATTGTTGTAAGGGCAAAAACTGAAATTGAAACTACTGCAAGTGGAAGGGCAAAAATAATTGTAACCGAGATACCATACCTTGTTAACAAAGCCGAACTGATCCGTAAAACGGCAGATCTTATAAATGATAAAAAGCTCGAGGGCATTTCATACATAAATGACGAATCGGACCGTAAAGGAATGAGGATTATCATTATACTTAAGAAAGAGGCGGTTGCGAACGTTGTTTTAAACAATTTGTATAAGTACACACAGCTGCAGACCAGTTTCAATGTTAACAATATTGCACTCGTCAATGGCCGGCCAAGAGTACTGAATCTGAAACAGGTCATCTCTTATTTTGTCAGACACAGGCACGAAGTTGTGGTACGCCGGACACGCTATGAACTGGAGCAGTCAGAAAAGCGAGCGCATATCCTCGAGGGATTATTGATAGCGCTTGACCACCTTGATGAAGTAATTAAACTTATTCGTGCATCTCAAACTCCTGATGAGGCCAAAGAAGCCTTAATAGGAAACTTCGGTCTGACGGATGTGCAGGCCAGGGCAATTCTTGATATGAGACTGCAAAGGCTTACAGGATTGGAAAGGGATAAAATTAAGGAAGAATACAGGGAATTAATGGAATTCATTGACTACCTGAGAAAAGTTCTTGAAAGTGAAGATATGAGAATGCAGATTATCAAAGACGAATTGCTTGATATCAGGGAACGGTTCGGTGATGAACGGAGGACAGATATTGTTCCTGATGAAGGAGAATTTAATCCTGAAGATTTTTATGCTGACGATGAGGTAGTAATTACAATTTCTCATCTTGGCTACATAAAGCGCACAGCTCTAAGTGATTACAAAACACAAAAAAGGGGAGGGGTGGGTGCCAGGGGCAGCAGCACCCGTGAGGAAGATTTTCTTGAACACCTTTTTACAGCCACCATGCACAATACCATGCTTTTCTTCACTGAAAAGGGCAAATGTTACTGGTTAAAGGTATACGAGATTCCGGAGGGATCCAAAACTTCAAAAGGAAGAGCAATCCAAAACGTTATCCACATAGAACCTGATGATAAAATCAAAACTTTCATTAATGTAAAGAATCTTTCTGATCCTGAATTCATTAAAAATAATTATATTCTATTATGTACTGCCCGGGGAACTATTAAGAAAACTTCTATTGAGGCATATTCCCGTCCAAGGGCAAAAGGTATTAATGCCATAAATATAAGGGAGGAGGACTATCTGGTTGAAGCCAAACTTACAGGAGGATCGGCAGAAGTTATCATCGCCGTGAAATCCGGGAGGGCAATCCGCTTTAATGAAACATGTGTCAGGCCGATGGGCCGGACTGCCGGCGGCGTCAGGGGAATAACTCTTGCAGGAAAAGATGACATAGTAGTTGGAATGATTTGTCTTGAGCAGGATGATGAAGATGTCCTGGTAGTATCGGAGAATGGATATGGCAAACGCTCACGAAAAGATGATTACAGGATAACAAATAGGGGAGGTAAAGGCGTTAAAACAATGAATATCACAAATAAGACCGGAGATCTTATCAATATAAAAAGTGTGACCGATAAGAATGATTTGATGGTGATCACAAAATCCGGAACCACTATAAGGCTGGAAGTAGACCATATAAGAACTACGGGGCGCACAACCCAGGGAGTGCGTTTAATAAATCTGAGGGAAGGAGAGGCCATTGCATCAGTTGCAGTAGTGGAAAAAAACAATTCGGGCGGCGAAATAATTGTGGATGCAGATATAGTTGATAGCAATTAATTTACGCCGGATACGTTTTGGCAGGGAATTTGAGATATTTTAAAAATGCTGTACCTTTGATATTTAATATTTTGAGTATTTGAATTCCAATTAAATTTTAAATCTTATATTATTATGAAACATTTTTTTATTGGTTTATTTACAGTTCTTTGTTTTTCCTTTATTGCAGAAGCACAACAACAGCAGGAACTGACACCCGAATCGATCCAGCGTCGACTGGAAAGAAATGAAAATCGGATAGATCATCAAAAACACAGTCAAAGGCCTAAGACATGGGTTGACAGGGGTATTATATTACAAGATGCATTCGATGTAAATATTCAGTATCTCTATTTCGGGATGCCAAAGGACGAAACAACACTTTTCATGGGTGATCCTAAGGAAATTCGTACAGAAGAAACTGAGCTGGGTGTAAGGGAAGTTTTGGTATATGAAAATGTTGAAGTGTATTTTGAAGGAGGCAGGTTAACCGGCTGGAATGAAACTGAAGTAATCCATAATAATCCGCTTGAAGAAGCCTACCAGGCATTTGAGCAAGCTATCGAGCTTGAAGAAAAAGGTGAAAGCGGAGGTTTTTTCAGCAGAATTTTTGGCGGCAGCCAGGAACGCAGGATAACTGATGCATTTTTGCGTCTTCACGGACAATTTATTAGCCAGGCAGTTCTTGAATACGAAGAACGTGATTTTGAAGCAGCTTTTCATTCCTTTCAAAGATCTATTGATGTCGCAGATTCACCTTACTTCACTGAGCCTCTGGACAGTGGACTTATTTTTAATACAGGTTTTGTAGCTGGTCTGGCAGGTAAACCCGAGGAATCACTGCATTATCTGACAAGGGCAAGAGATATGGGATATGGTGATGGGAGTATTTATGTACTTATCAAAGACGCTCATATCGAACTGGGTGATTCTCTGAGTGCTGAAAGAACACTGCAGGAAGGTTTCGAAAGATATCCTGATGATAATGCACTGCTGGTAGATCTTGTGAACTTTTACATCCATTCCCAAAATGAAGAGGAAGCACTGAATTACCTGCAACTTGCAAAAGAGCAGGAACCTGATAATGCTACATTCCATTATGCAGAGGGAGCTCTTTATGATCAGATGGGAGAGCTGGACAAAGCCGAGGAAGCTTATTACAGGTCCCTGGAGCTTGATCCTGACTTCTTTAACACCAACTATAACCTTGGTCTGGTATATTTTAACAGGGCAGTAAAAATGCTTGAGGCAGCCAATGAAATTATGGATAACAGGGAATATGAAAAAGCCAGGGACGAGGCATTTGAAGTACTGGCAGAAGCTATTCCATACCTTGAACATGCACACAGCCTGAACCCGGGTGATGAGCCTACAATGGAAACCCTGCGCATCATCTATTACAGACTTGATATGGAACAGAAACTTGAGGAAATGAACAGGAAACTTGGCAGGGAACCCTTAGAATAGACAACATAACCATTACTTAATAAAAAGACCGGCATAGTCCGGTCTTTTTATTTGCATGCTTACGGTATGACTGCTTTACGAAGATCATTCTTAAAGCAAGAAGAAATATGATCCCGAACCATTTCATTCTCACTTCAGGGCCGTACCATATTTATTTTTCCGGTCAAAAAATGATTTATAATAGCCTGGGAATGATCTTATGAAAATGGTTAAAGGATTTGCTCCAATTTATCATCAGACCGAATAGGGCACAGCATTGATTACTTTGTAATTCCAAATTCTTCATTCACCTCAGTTAAAAACCCTGATTAAAAATACCAATTTAACATAATATTAATTATAGTACAAACAAAGGGAAATTGCGGCCAGGCCTGAAAGGCATGGTTAGCATAAAATCAGTTATCG
>SLGC01000206.1 GCA_007123885.1 Bacteroidales bacterium
ACATACCCGGACGCGACCTTGTCAGATCCAGATCCCGTATCCCAAACCAGGTATTTTCTGCTGCAGAACCTCCTATATCTCCAAAATAGTTGGCTAAAATGAGTCCTCCTGATGCTTCCCAGCGGGTTGTCCTCCAGGATTGACCTTCAGCAGTCAAGAAAGTAAATAGAAAAAGAAGTAAGTACAACGCTCTTTTATGCATCTCCGTAGTCTTATTCTTTGGGATCATACAAATTTAAAGAAAAATATAGCACAATTACAAATTGCAGCATGGTTGCAATATAGTGTATTAGGGTTAATAATAGTGAACAGCATTTGATGTATTATACATGAACCGTTAAAACTTGTTGCAAAAAACAGATAGTTTCAGTTTCTTCTATCGGCACCCCACATGAGCTTGCTGCGAAGGGTTGTGTAGAAATCCTGATTTTTCAGCCTTATAAGGGGTATCGTAAACCCGGCCTTTTTAAGTATGATTTCACGGCTCGCCGGGATAAATTCGGACTGATAGTCCATTGACAGCAGAAATTCATTATTGCGGCTTTTTATCCTTAGCCTGATAATATTGTTATCAGGAATAACTATAGGGCGCACAGTAAGGTTATGGGGAGCAATTGGTGAGATAATAAAGCCTCTCGTATCTGTTGTAAGCAGTGGTCCGCCGACACTCAGCGAATATGCTGTAGAACCAGTTGGTGTTGACACGATCAGCCCGTCAGCCCAGTAGGAATTTAGAAAATGATCATTCAGCCATACCTGTATTGTTATCATTGCCGAACCTTTTTTCTGAATAGTAAATTCATTGAGGGCAAATCCGAAATCGCCGAAAACACCTGTTGGCCTTTCCAGTTCCAGCAAGCTTCTCATTTCAACAAAATAGTTGTCCGATACCAGTGAATCAACAGCCATATCAATATCTTCCTTCGATATGCTTGCCAGAAAGCCCAAACGTCCGCTATTGATCCCTACAAGAGGGATCCCTGAATCCCTTGCAATGGAAGAGGTTTCCAGGAAAGTCCCGTCTCCTCCTATGGAAAAAAGAAAATTGCTTGTCTTGTCGATATCTTGATGAGAGTGGAAAATCTTGTCAATTTCGGGATCCAGACCGGCCTTATTTCGGATGAAATCATAGAAAGGACCATAAATGCTAAGCCCGATATTGTTTTTTTTTAACCGGTCAAACAGTCTTTCAGCATAGGGAACGAACTGCTTTCCAAACTGCCTTCCGTAAACAGCGATCTTCATTGGATTAAATCAGGTTTATGGATTAAGTATTATATAACCTGCTCTGCCGAGGCAGGTGAGGGCTTTATACATCAAGGTACCTCATGAACTGTTCCAGCCTGTTCTGATAAAAACTGCTGAGATTTTCGTCATCCATATAAGATGCTTTGACATGATAATTGTAGCGGTCAAAAGTCTTCAGAATGGAAGTGAGATCACGGTTATTTATTTTAATGGTCACATCAAGCCTGTTGCTGTCTTCGACATTTTTAATATAAAGGCTCAATATCCTTGAATTGTTGCTTTCGATTATCTGGGTAATCTGGCTCAGGGAGTAGTCATGATGATCCATTTCCAGAACAAATACTGCTCCCTGCTCATGTGCGGCTGTAATATCGGAGAAATGGGAAACAAGATCAGATAAACCTATGATCCCCAGGTAATGCTTGTTTTCATCAAGTACCGGTATTACGGTCAGTTTCATCCGGGATGCAATTTCAATTACCTCATAGATATGCTGATCAGCCAGAACAAAAGGACTGAAGAGGGTGAGCCGATGGTTACCGAGAGGTTCATCCATGATACCCATATCGTATATATCGGTATCAGAAATTAAACCCAGAAACTCCTGATTATCTATTATCGGCAAGTGGGATATACGAAATATCTCCATCAGGCTTAAAGCCCGTGCGCCGGTATCGGAAGTCTTCAGGACCGGAATTACATCTGATATTAGATCTCTCGCAATCATCCTTTTTTTTCTAATCTGTAAATATGCGTTAATTTTGCATTATGTCAAAATAACAACAAACAACATGCCATGACCAGATTAAGCGTAAATATAAATAAAATTGCCACATTAAGGAATGCACGCGGAGGGAATATTCCCGATGTTACAAAAGCAGCAATAGATTGCCAAAGGTTTGGGGCGCAGGGGATCACCGTTCATCCTCGTCCTGATGAACGGCATATAAGATATAATGATGTTCGCGATATCAAAAAAATCGTTAAAACCGAATTCAATATAGAAGGATATCCCTCCAAATCCTTCAATGAACTGGTACTGTCAGTTCTTCCTGATCAGGTAACCCTGGTTCCTGACCAGCCCGGTGCAATTACCTCCAATCAGGGATGGGACACAGTTTCCCGGCAATCATTCCTTTCAGATATAGTTGCCATGTTCCAGTCATACGGCATACGCACATCCCTTTTCACGGGTACCGATGTGCGGTATATTGAACATGCTGCAAAGACGGGTACAAACCGTATAGAATTGTATACAGAACCATACGCAAGAGACTATCCCAAAGATCGCGAATTGGCTGTTGAACCTTTTGTCAGGGCGGCGGTCCTTGCCGGTGAACTTGGATTGGGGTTAAATGCCGGACATGACCTGAATCTCGATAATCTAAAGTTTTTTAACGATAAAGTGCCCGGTTTGCTGGAAGTTTCCATTGGGCATGCGCTTATATCGGATGCCTTGTATTATGGACTTGAAAATACTATCCAGTTGTATTTGAGACAGCTGGAGTAAGAAAAATCCGTATGCCGGATCTGATGTCTGATATCAGGCCCGCATTAAACAGAACGGGGCTGAATCTGTTATATATTTTTGTTTAGAGGACTGCACAGGAACATGGCCCGTCAGCCCGGGTGGCCTGGATCAGTTCTGAATTTCCGGTTAACATGGGCGGGAATGTTGCCCGGGAAACTGAGTTGGGTGTACACTGGAAAATAGTTTTGGTAAAAGTTAAAAAAGCATGAAGCTGTTTTACAAAAAATTCGGATCAGGAAGGCCTATGGTAATTCTACACGGGCTTTATGGATCGTCCGATAACTGGATTAGCATAGGCCGTGCACTGGCAGATGATTTTGAGGTTTATCTCGTCGATCAGAGAAATCATGGACGTTCCCCTCATGATGATCAGCATAATTATGAAGCAATGAGAAATGATCTGCTGGATTTCCTGACCGATGCCGGCCTTGACAGGATCATCCTGGCAGGCCATTCAATGGGCGGAAAGACGGCGATGTGCTTTGCTGCAAATTTTCCCGGCCGGGTTGAAAAGCTTATTGTAGTTGATATGGCACCAAAATCATACAGGATATTGATCCGAAAGGAAGTACCCAGCCATTATGATATCCTGAAAGCCATGAAGGAAGTCGATTTTACCCGTATATCCGGCAGGAGAGAAGTGGACCGGATGCTTGCACCTGTAATAAAACAGAGAAGGATCAGGGCCTTTTTAATGAAAAATCTGGGCAAAACTGACGATAACAGATATTTCTGGAAACTCAACCTTAACGTTTTGTTAAGGGATCTTGATAATATCATGGGCGATATCAATGAAAACTGTTTCGAACCAGGGGCAGTTCCCGGAAGTTTGCCGGTCCTGTTTATCAGGGGAGAGAATTCACCCTATATTCTTGACCGGGATATGGATATTATCAAAAAGATATTTCCCTCTGCGGAACTGGAAACAATCTCCGGTGCCGGACACTGGCTGCATGCCGAACAACCTGAAGCATTCATTGATGTATTAAGGCGTTTTGCCGGGTGAGAGAGGGGAATGAAATGTTAATTTTAAAAGAGGTATTAAAATGAATAATTTGTATCCGATAAGGTTTAAGCCCATACCCCGGCAGATGATATGGGGAGGCAACAGGTTGCGCAATAAATTCAACAAGGACTTCAGGAACGATCTGAAAATCGGTGAGAGCTGGGAAATTTCTGCATACCCCGGATACATATCAGTTGTTGAAAACGGGCATTTGAAGGGAAATACCATTGAGGAACTTGTCGAAGTCTATATGGGAGACCTTGTGGGGGAGAAAATATTCCAGAGGTTCGGTCTGGAATTCCCCCTGCTTATAAAATTCATCGATGCAAGCGAAGTATTGTCTGTTCAGGTGCATCCTGATGATGAGACGGCTTCATTGCGTAACAATGCCAGCGGGAAAACGGAAATGTGGTATGTGCTGGAGGCAGAACCTGATGCCGAGCTAATATCGGGATTCAGGCAGGAAGTATCCCCCGGGTTATTCATGGAAAAATTAAAAAGCGGAAAGTTACTTGACTTACTGAACGTTGAAAAGGTAAACCGGGGAGACGTTTTTTTTATGCCTGCAGGAAGAGTACATGCCATAGGAAAAGGGATCATTCTTGCCGAGATCCAGCAGACTTCCGACAGTACTTACAGGATTTATGACTGGGACAGGAAAGACCCCCGGGGGAAATCCCGGGAACTTCATATTGAAGAGGCAATGGAAGTCATTGATTTCAATTTTTACGATAACTACAAGACTGTTGTTGAACCAAGACGAAACAATCCTGTTTTGCTTGCAGAATGTCAGTATTTTACAACCAGTCTCCTTGAGCTTGAGGGAACAATAGAAAGAGATTACACCCTGGTTGACTCGTTTGTAATTTATATTTGTACATTCGGGGAATTCTCGCTGAAATGGCGGGATGGAGCAACGAGGGTGAAAAAGGGCGATACACTGTTGCTGCCGGCATCCATTGGCGAATTTATCCTTTCCGGCAAGCCGGATGCAAGAATTCTTGAGGTTTACATAAAATGATTTGAAATTTATAATTCTTTATATGGTCATAAAAAGTGCCGAATTTGTAAAAAGTTCTGCAAGAGCAGATCAGTGTCCCCCTCCTGAATTCCCTGAGTATGCCTTTACAGGTCGCTCAAACGTCGGGAAATCGTCGGTATTAAATATGCTTACAGGAAAGCGCAAGCTTGCCAAAACTTCCTCAACTCCGGGTAAAACTCAACTGATCAACCATTTTCTTATCAACAATTCCTGGTACCTTGCAGATCTTCCCGGTTACGGCTATGCTAAAGCTTCCCGGAAAATGCGAAAGGAATTCAGTACATTGATCATGAAATATATCGAGAACAGAAAGAATCTGGTTTGCCTGTTCGTGCTCGTTGATTCAAGGCATGCTCCCCTTACCTCAGATATGAACTTTATCCGCTGGCTGGGCGAAAACCTGGTCCCTTTTGTTATACTATTCACAAAATGTGACAAGTTGCCGGCCATAAAACTGGAAAAGAACATTAATGTTTATCTTGGTGTACTGAAGCAAGAATGGGAGAACCTGCCTCAATATTTCTGTACTTCTGCCTTAAAACAGACAGGAAAAGATCAGGTGCTGGATTTTATAAATGAAACAAATGCCGGGCTGGCGACTAAAACGTGATTAATTTACAAAGCAAATATTTCCAGATTCCTTTATTAATAGTTATTTTTGCAGCTCTGCAAAAAAAAATATTTATTAAATGAAACGTTCAATTTATGCCTGATAAAGCTCCCATTAAATTCTTTTCCGGCCGGGAATCTGTATATCTTGCTGAGAAAATAGCTAAAAGTTATGGAATGGAACTTGGAAAATCCTCGGTTCTGCAATTCAGTGACGGAGAGTTTCAGCCCTGTTTCGATGAGTCAGTGCGTGGATGCGTAGTATTTATAATTCAATCAACTTTTCCGCCTGCTGATAACCTTTTTGAACTTTTATTGATGATCGACGCAGCCAAACGTGCATCAGCATATAAGGTTGTGGCCGTCATTCCTTATCTTGGTTTTGCCAGACAGGACAGAAAGGACAAGCCCAGAGTATCCATTGGTGCAAAACTGGTTGCTGACCTCCTGTCTACGGCCGGAGTTTCCAGGGTTATGACCATGGATCTGCATGCTGATCAGATACAGGGATTTTTTGATGTACCGGTCGACCATCTGTATGCATCCTCAATATTTGTTCCCTATATAAAGAACCTGGGCCTGGAAGATCTGGTAATTGCAGCACCCGATATGGGTGGGACCAAGAGGGCAAATGCCTATTCCCGGTTTCTCAATTCAGATCTGGTGATTTGCTATAAATTGAGAAAAAAAGCCAATTATGTCGATGAGATTACCATTATTGGTGATGTTAAAGGCAAGAATGTTGTGATCATTGATGATATGATCGATACTGCCGGAACTATGCTTCTTGCCACTGATCTTATGATGCAGACAGGTGCGAAATCCGTACGTGCCGTGTCAACTCATGCTGTGTTATCCGGCCAGGCAGTGGAAAAGATCGAAAAATCGGCCATTTCAGAGGTAGTTGTTACAGATACTATACCCAGAAATTACAATTCCGGTAAAATAAAGGTTCTTACTGTTGCAGATTTGTTTGCCACAGTGATTGAGAAAGTCTATAATTATCAATCTATCAGTTCAACTTTTATTGTTTAAAGTTTGTATATTTGCACCTCGAAAAATTTTGCAGTCAATGGTGTGATGGAGTCCGGTCTTTTGAACCGGAACTAAGTAGCACCCATTATTAATTGTTAAATTTATTTTAATGAAGTCGCTAGAAATTAAGTGCAGCAAGCGCGAAAAAGTTGGAAAAAAAGATTCCAGTAAATTGAGAAAAGAAGGAAATGTACCATGTGTGCTTTATGGGGGAGGCCAAAATATACATTTTACGGCACCGGAAAATGATTTCCGGCATTTGGTATATACACCCAATGTATATTTGCTGAAACTTGATGTATCCGGGGAAAAATATAATGCTATTTTGCAGGACATTCAGTTTCACCCGGTAAGCGGAAGCATATTGCATATGGATTTCTACCAGGTATTCGAAGACAAATCCGTGTCCGTTGAAATACCTGTTCAGCTTAACGGGGTTCCCGAAGGTATAAGGCACGGCGGAAAGCTGGCAATTGAAGCAAGAAGACTCAAGGCCCGTGCCCTTCCCGGCGATCTGCCCGACATTCTTGAAATTGATGTGTCGCAGTTAGGTCTGGGTAAATCGATCAAGGTCGGCGAATTGAAGTTTCCCGGCATCCAGCTTCTTGACGCACCCAATCATGTAGTTGCATCAGTTAAGCTTACCCGTGCCGCACGGGGGGTAATTGAAGAAGAGGCTGAGGAAGAAGCTGCCGAAGGTGAGGAACCTTCTGCCGAAGAACCAGCCGGAGAAACCGGTGAGGAAGCACAGCAGTAGCGATTTTTCATAAGTATTTTGTTCGGATGAAGTATCTTATTGCCGGACTGGGAAATTTTGGAGAAAAATATTTCGGTACCCGGCATAATATAGGATTTTTGGTATTGGATGCATTAGCCGGGGCATCCAGTATCTCTTTTGAGGACAGACGATATGGATTTATTGCAAATTACCGCTACCGTTCCCGCACCTGTATTTTGCTCAAGCCCACCACTTACATGAACCTGAGTGGGCGGTCGGTTAATTACTGGCTGCAGAAGGAAAAGATTCCCATAGAGAATTTATTTGTTATTGTTGACGATCTTGCCCTTCCTTTCGGAACCATCCGCATCAGGGCAAAAGGAGGTGACGGCGGTCATAACGGACTTTTCAGTATAAATCAGGTGCTTGGCAGGCAGGATTATTCCAGGCTGCGTTTTGGTATAGGCGATCAGTACGCGAAAGGCATGCAGGTAGATCATGTTCTTGGTGAATGGAGCAGGGAAGAAGAGCTTGCACTACCGGAAAGGATAGAAAAGGTGACAGGGGCAATTCATAGTTTTGTAACTCTTGGAATTGAACGAACAATGAACCTTTACAACAATAAATAAATTATCCTGACCCATTTATAAAATAGATGATCGGATGTATCGTATTATATATATAATATATATAATTTAATCCAGGATGAAGGATACAGAAGTACGGGAAAAATCAGACATAAGAATCGACAAATGGCTCTGGGCGGTGAGATTGTTCAAGACCAGAAATCTTTCAGCTGAAGCGTGCAGGAAAGGAAGGGTGCTTATTGACGGTCAGCCTGTCAAACCTTCCAGGATAATTAAGCCGGGAGATTTAATTAATATTCGCCGGCCGCCCTCCATGCATACCTACAGGGTGAAAGCCCTTGTCGAAAACCGGCAGTCCGCAAGTCTTGTGGAAAAATACCTGGAAAATCTTACGCCGGAAGAGGAGGTAAAGAAATCCATACATAAAAACCTGATGATCTTTTCACGCCGCGACCGTGGTGCAGGCCGGCCTACAAAGCGTGAAAGACGTATTATTGACAGGCTTAAGGATCAGGATTGAAGGGAAGCCGGATTAATCTAAAGATTTTCTCATGTTAATATCAAGAGAAAAAAGAAAGACCAATATTGCCGAATATATATTATATATGTGGCAGGTTGAAGATACCCTGAGAGCTTTTGAATTTGATACCGGCAGACTGGAGAAGGAGCTGATTGGCAAGTATGATCAGCCTGCCCATGTAAAGGAAGAAGTGAAAGAATGGTATGAAAATCTTGCTGCTCTCATGATCAATGAGAATGTAAAACATTCGGGTCATTTACAGTTCCTTAAAAATGTGGTTTATGAACTTTATAATTTTCATCTTTCTTTACTTAATCAGCCAGATGAGAGCAATTATTCAGGGATGTTCGCAACCATCCTGCCGCTCATCCGCGAGATGAATGCCAAACAAAAATGGACTTCGGAAAACGAAATTGAAACTTGCCTCAATGCGGTATACATTTTTATGATGATGCGCCTGGGCAAAAAACCTGTGAGTGAAGAAACAGAAAAAGCAATAAACCTTTTCATACGGTTCCTGGCAGAGCTCAGCTCAAGGTACCGGATTCATGAAGAGAAACTGGACCGGGATCAGAACCGGTATTGAAGGCCCATGCCAAACACCTGTTTGATCTGGACCCTCGGGCCGATTGTGCTGTCAAGGGTGCCATCGCCGGTTGTATCAACCCTTATTGCAGTGTTTTCATCATATCTGATCTGAATCTGCAGTTCAGCTGAAATATGCCGGTTTATCTGCATAATTATCTTGGTATCTGAGTCCACGTTCAGATTCTGTGGTTTATCAAGGTAATTCGAAAAAAATTCAAGTCTGGAATCGGCCGTAATGTTTTCCATCAGTGTTGCCCTGAAACGGATCCTGAAAAAACCACCGAATTCATATCGTCTGTTTTCACCGGGCTCTACCCCGAATGCACCACGCTCGGAAAGCTCATCGTCAAGCACATAAATTACCCTTCCTGCCAGGGGAGAGATATAGAAATTGATGTTATCGTCAAACTTATGGTCCATACCTACTGAAATATCAAGGTAGGCGGGGGCCATAAAATCTGATATCTTGATCGTATCGGTAGGTCTCCTGAAGCCTTGTGCAAACTGGGTCCTGAATCTTAACAGTGAGCTGTATGACCAGAATTCAGAGGCCCTGCGGCCAAATTTTGTTGATATATCAATTTTATCATTACTTTTAGCGGTACGTTGATGCTCCTGGTTTATCAATCCATATGCGAGATCAATTGCATTTTCCCATGTTATCCTGTTGTCGGGTGTTTTATAGTTCATGAAAGCAGTCATCCCCGAATTAAATGCAATTGAATTTTGTCCGCCGGCAGCCCAGTTTGAAAGGGATATTTGCTGGAAATTAAAGGAAGCCCTTCCTCCGCTGTTCCAGTTCGAGGGTTTTGTTTCCTCCTCGTCTTCCTGTTTTTCCGCATCGGCATTTTCTGAAGATGCTTCGATAGGATTATCAGTTACTTCAGCCAATTCAGTATCGGTCAGTGATATTGAATAAACACTGCCGGTAATTTCCGGCCCTTTATTCTCTGTGGCTGAAAAGAGTGGGGATATAGCAAATAGCTGGGATATTGATAAAATCAGCAGGATTGGAATAGACTTTTTCATAAGTAAAGATTTAAATAAAATCAGTGGTCTTAATGGATATTACTATGACATATCTTGAGGGTTTCATCAGTAATATTTAATTTATTAATCGGCCTGACCATGTTCATATTATATTAGGCAAAATACAGAACCCATACATGGACTCTGTAGTTTTCTGACAGAATTGCCGTTTAATTGTGCGCAAATTTATTAAAAAAGTAACATCCAGGGATTTTACTTGAAATTCTTTAAAATGATAGATCATGCAGATAAATTGGTGGTTTAATATAATTAAATTTCAGGGGGCTAATGTATAAAAAAGTAAAATAAAATGCGAAGTAATATTGAATGTTATTGGATTGCTTTTTTTGCAATATTTGCTATATTGCCCCCCAGACCAATAAAATAGACATTGGATTTCACTGTCCTGATTGCATGACCGGCGAAGCGGCTGATTCATTTCGCTGACATCCTGTTGAGTGTTTGAAAAAGTCTTATCGATGATAAAAACGATGAACAAAGATGCAGGTACAGGCCGTTGGTCATGGAAATATGCAGTGATAAAGTTTTTGGCCAAAATATCTTTCCATATATATTATCCCCGGCTGCATGTTACAGGAACGGAGAATATACCCTCCGGGGGAAGAATAATTTTCGCCGCCAACCACCGTAATGCCCTGATGGATGCTCTTGCTATTCTGCTTACAAACCATTATCAACCTGTTTTCCTGGCAAGGGCAGATATTTTCAGCAACCCGCTCACAGCCGGCATACTCCGCTTTTTGAAAATAATTCCGGTCTACAGGCTTACCGATGGTGTTGATTCAATGGGTTATAACGAGTCTACCTTTGAAAACACGGTTTCTGTATTAAATGAAGGAGGATGTATAGGAATTATGCCTGAAGGAAACCAGGAAGAAATGAAAAGACTGAGGAAGCTTAAAAAAGGGATCTTCAGGATCGCTTTCAGGGCTGCCGGTGATGCCGGTAAAGAACCTGAAGTTAAAATAATCCCGGTAGGTCTGGATTACACTGATATTTCAGAATTCTTTGGCGGTATTGTTGTAAACTACGGAAAGCCCCTGCACGTTTCTTCCTACGCCGCGCTCTTTAAGCAACATCACCAAAAAGGATATAATGCAATGAAAGATGATCTTGCCCGTGAATTGAGCAGATTGATGATTGACATAAAGGACAGGAAAAACTATGAAAAGGATGAATTATTAGTTAAGTCCGGCAGCAGATTTTTAATTGAACAAAATCCAGGTGAAAAAAGAAGCTATCACAGGAAATTCTTAACCGAAAGGGCAGTTTGTCAGGCTTTGTATGAATATTATGACAATCATCCCGATAAAGCAGAAGAGCTGAGGATAAAAAGTGAAAGGCTTTTGGAGCTTATGACCTCATACGGGATCTCACCCGAATATACTGTAAGTTACAGTAAAGCCAGGATTTTTTTATTTTCACTGGTGAAGGTGGTGGCATTTCCTTTTTTTCTGGCAGGATTTATGGTTCATCTTTTGCCGGTTGCAATAATCCATCTGGTTTTAAGCAAGTTGAAAGATCGCCAGTTCATAAGTTCCTTCAAGTACATCCTGGGAACTCTCCTGGTTCCCCTGAATTACATTATTGCCGGTTTTTTTGCATTCAGTCATATGCATGTCCATAATGCAGTTATATTCATTCTTCTGATGCCGTTGTCAGGAGTTTTAAGCTGCCGGATTTCAAGGTTTGCTGCAAAACTGAAAAAAAACGGGATCTTTAACAGTATATGCCTGAAAGACAGGGAATTTGCATCAAAATTTTCAGCAATGAAATCTGACCTGATCAACGAGATGGGACCTGTTCTGAAAACAGCCCGGTCCAGGCTGGATCCGGCTGCTTCATAGTGGTCGCTGCATGCCCGGGTTCAAGCAAGTCCCGCAGGCTTTTCTTATTCTGAAAATAAATCCATACATTTACCTTCATTGCATCCTGTTAAACCCGAATTAATAAATTTTAGAAAAATGAAACTTTCCAGACGCAATTTTATCAAAGCAGCTGCAGTTTCCGGCGCAGTCCTGCCTTTTGCCCATGCTTTGGCAACGGAGAAAGTAACATCAAATCCTTCCAGCATCTATTATTTCACTAAGGATCTGGATGGTTATGAGACTGAGTTTATGGCTGAAACTCTTGCCATGACAGGGGTTGATGGTCTTGATCTGACGGTGCGGCCCGGTGGCAAGGTAGATCCCTCCAGGGTTGCCGACGAGTTGCCAAAGGTAATTGAGATTGGGAATAAGTACGATCTTGCCACCGATCTGATGGTAACGGCAATTACGGGAACTGAGGACAGGCAGACCGGGGAGGTGTTGAAAACTGCTTCTTCACTTGGAGTTAAACATTACAGGCTCGGGTACTATCGCTATGACATGTCAGCCGGAATACTCAAAACACTTGAAATGATAAAACCCAGGCTGAATGCTCTTTCTGAAATGAACCGCCAGTACGGCATACAGGCCGGTTACCAGAATCACAGCGGCGGAATGGTTGGTTCTCCTGTCTGGGATGTATGGGAAATTATAAAAGATTTGTCCGCTGAAACCATAAGCAGCCAATTCGATATCCGCCACGCCACAGTCGAGGGTAACACTTCATGGAGGTTTGTTCTGCATCTGCTGGCCAATAATATCGGTTCTCTTGCAATTAAAGATTTTACATGGCTGGTTGAAAAAGGTAGGGCACGTGTAGTAAATGTGCCGCTTGGAGAAGGTGTGGTAAATTTCAGCCAGTATGCAGACATTTTGAGAGAACTGAACCTAATTGGTACCCCTATCACTCTTCATGTTGAATATCCTCTGCTGACACCCGCCCAGGAGCATTATTCGCTCCTGGAGAAACAAAAGATCATGGTCAGGATAATTGAAAAGGATGTGAGATTTATACGGGGTCTCTTGTCCTGATTTTTGCACACCGGACTTAATTATGGGGCATTGAGGATAAGCCACCGGATAAATTATAGCAGGTTCGACTGATGGTCAGATCGATCATGATAAGATACAAAGAGCAATGACTTAAATAACTTTACTTATGAGCGAAGACAATATCACCGGACCACGCAGCCGGCCGGCACCGAATGAAAATGATCAATCATTGAAGAATATTTTGATCGAGAAGACAAACAGTGATTTTGAAAGAGACCCGCTTATACGCCCGTTCGGGTTTGCAGGCGGGTTTACCACAGAAATATGGCAATCGGTGTCATATCTTGAAAGCAGTTCAGGAATCCACAGCATAGGGCTCGGTACCCAGAGTGTGCTTTGGTCAGATGGAAAAGTTTTTGCAAATCATTCCGAAAGCGGCGGCAATGCACTGATGTTTGCATTGACTGAACGGGCCTTGCAGATGGTAAAAGGTATGAAGTTCAGGTCTCCCGTCGAACTGCTGGAAGATATTTTCCCTGAGTTGGAGCAGTATGCCAAAATGATAACATGCAATCCACAACTCCGGAAGACTTTTATCCTCAACGCGCTTGTAGGCCTCGATAATGCAGCATGGATTCTTTATGCCCGGGAAAATGGTTTTAATACTTTTGATGAGATAATACCGGAACGCTACAGGGCGGCTCTTTCAAACAGGCATGATAAAGTTGCGGGAATACCTCTTATGTCCTATGGCATACCTGTAAATGAAATTATCGACGCTGTCGATCAGGGATATTTCTTTATCAAGATCAAGATCGGCCAGCCGGGCACCCAGGAAGAGATGCTCGAAAAAGATAAACAGAGGCTGGCAGCCATCCATAAAGCGATAGGGAATGTAAAAACAGAGTATACCAAAAACGGAAAACTACCCTATTATTTCGATGCCAATGGTCGTTATGAAAAGAAGGAAACGCTTATGAGGCTGCTCGATCACGCTGCAGCTATAGGTGCCATTGATCAGATAGCACTAATAGAGGAGCCCTTTCCGGAAGGGATGAAATCAGATGTGAAGGATATTCCCGTCAACCTGGCAGCAGATGAAAGCGCGCATACCGATATGGATGCCGTGGAACGCATCCAGATGGGTTACGGATCAATCGCATTGAAGGCTATAGCCAAGACTCTCAGCATGACACTGAAGATAGCCGATGTTGCAAGCAGGCATAATATTCCCTGCTTTTGTGCTGATCTGACCGTGAATCCTGTACTGGTTGAATGGAACAAGAATGTTGCCGCCAGGCTGAAACCTTTTCCGGGGATAGGCGATATCGGACTGATGGAAAGCAACGGGCACCAGAATTACAAAAACTGGGAATCTATCATGAATTATCATCCATGCAAGGAAGCACCATGGGTCAGGGCAAGAAAAGGTGTCTATGATCTGGATGATGAATTTTACAGCACCGGAGGGGGGATTTTTGATGCCATGCCTCATTATGAGAAAATGTTTGTCAGGCAATAATGCCGGATTATCTTGTACCGCTTTCCCGGGGTGTTTTTGACGGGCCATCAGGAAGGCTGTATCTCATCAGATCAGACCTGGATAAGGTAACGGCTCAATTACCGGCATAAACCATGGATCTTCCTTCCTGCCGGTAACAGGAAAAGCCGGTAAATTGTGCAGCATGGAAATAATTGATAATAATTAGCTTTTTTTTTCTGAAAAATTCTTATAATTGCTTCCGGAAAAAGAGCTGAAAAAATAGCAGTCTTTTGGCATATGAACCGCCCATGATCCATTTTCGATATTTTGACCAGCTAACAGCTAATTGCGGAACAGTCTGACCCACAGGTTATACTTGCCCGTTCCCAAAATAGGGTGGAATAGATTATGGTAAGGTTTATAAGGCCGGTGATTGGATATTTACTTGGGAACTTCACCTAGTCTACTATAAATTAGAATTTCAATAATCTTATTAATGAGCAAAAAATTGTTTTTCAAGCGGAGCAGGAAATACATCATTATACTTACTGCTGTTCTTACAGTGTTGTTTCTTTATGCTGGTGACCGTATTGTCCGTTACACATCTACAAATGAATTCTGTTTTGCCTGTCATGCGCACCCTCATGCTGAGGATTCATGGCGGCAATCAGTTCATTACGATAACAGAAGCGGAATGCATGTTCAATGTGCGGAATGTCACCTTCCTCCTCCTGGAAATCTGCGATACCTGCTGGCCAAGGCAAAACACGGGGCGAATGATGTTTATCACCAGATATTCACAGGTCCGGAAAACGTAAACTGGGAAGCAAAAAGGACTGTTGAAAGGGCCGTTACTTTCACCTATGATGAATCGTGCGTCAGGTGTCACCAGAACCTTTTTCCCCTGCAACTGAGCAGGGACGGGCAGCAGGCGCATCTTTACTATTCTCAGAACGAGGATGATCTTAGCTGCCTTAATTGCCATATGTATACGGGGCATTATTCCGATCTGGTTCAGCCTGATCTGATATTCGGTGTTGATGAGCCTGTAGACGTGGAAGTATTTACTCAGCCTGCGACAGTCGAGGTATTTGAAAACTTTACTGAAACAATACCGGGAACCACGGTCGGTTTTGATATGGTTGCCATACCCGGCGGCGCTTTCCTTATGGGAAGTCCTTCTAATGAACCATACCGGGAAGAAGACGAAGGGCCACAGAGAGAAGTAGAGGTCAGCCAGTTTTTCATGGGCCGTGTACAGGTTTCATGGGATGAGTTCCTGGCCTTCTATAACCAGACGGCTGCAGAAGGAAGGATGGATAATGTGTATGTAACAGACCTGGGCGAGGTTGATGCAATCACCGGTCCCACTCCACCCTGGGGATTACCTGACCAGGGATGGGGAATGGGCCAGCGACCCGCTATTACGATGACACATCATGCTGCAGCAACATACACCAGGTGGCTTTCGGCGGTAACCGGCAAAAATTACCGCCTGCCAACGGAAGCCGAATGGGAATATGCTGCAAGGGCAGGAACTACAGGTCCTTACTTCTTTGAAGGGAATCCAAGGCAATTTACCCGCGACCGTTTATGGAACCGGATTTTCGGAGTTGATACTACAGTCATTAACAGCTACGTTATTTACAATGAAAACAGTGAGGCGCGCACACAGTTACCGGGTTCGGTCAGGCCGAACCCCTGGGGACTTGAACATATGCTTGGAAA
>SLGC01000421.1 GCA_007123885.1 Bacteroidales bacterium
CTAAAATCGGACTATCCACCACCGGAGGAGGTGGCTTTTACCCCGATTTTTGCTCCGCACCGCGAATTTTTTTAATCGCACATGCCTTTCGGGCAAAGCCCCGCCAGGACATTACCGCGACCCGAGGACGCGGGTTTACATGTTAAACTAAAAAGTGTTTTTATGCTACTTCCAGGTACCTGAACCTTTGAACAAATCTATTTAACATTTGTAAGTATGAACCCGGGGTATGCACCTGATTATCAGTGCTTAAATTAATTAAATCTAAATAATCATAATGCATATCGATTTATGGATTATAAAATCAGGAATCTGGGAATGATCGGCGACAGACAAAGCGGTGCGCTGATTGATATAAATGGCGACATATGCTGGTATTGCCCGGAACAATTTGATTCTCCTTCATTTTTTGGATCCCTGCTGGACGGTGAAAAGGGAGGTGTCTGGTCTCTGGAGATTAACGAAAAATTCAGAGTAAAGAGAAAATACATCGGAAACAGCAATATCATCGAGTCAAGGTTTAAGTCCGGCTCCGGTTCTTTTATCCTGACCGACTGGATGCCAATGCAAGATGATTTTGCAGGGATATGCCGTCTTTTTTCACCGACATCGCTTAAGGTAACCAACAGGATCATTCCTGCTCCCGGATACGCCCGGGAAAAAGTTTCCTTAAAATGGAATGGCGATAATTCTATAATTGTTAATGACAAATATTACCTGACCTTTTCGCACCAGCCACGGATAAGTGACGAAAATATTTTTTTTGACCTGCCTTCCGGTGAAGAGGCCTGGGCGGTATTATCAGGAAAAGAGCTGGGAGAAAAGCCGGATGATAAAATAAAAGGATCGCTTAAAAAAACAGGTGAAGCATGGGATGAAATTGCCACTCATGTTTCTTACAAGGGACCATACCAGGAGGAGGTTTATGATTCCCTGAGGGCAATAAGGCAGCTGACTCACGAGGAATCAGGCGGTATCGTGGCTGCCCTTACCACTTCCCTTCCTGAAATCCCGGGTGGCGAACGTAATTATGATTACCGGTACGTGTGGCTCAGGGACGCCTCCATGATCGTCAGTGCACTGACCCGTGCAGGCAGTAAAGGGGATGATGAAAAAAGTTTTCTGGATTTTATCTGTTCATCCAGGGAGAATATTCAGGATTATTCGACGACTCCCTTTGTAACAATCCACAGGAAGCCTGCACCACCAGAACAGTATCTTGATTTTTCCGGATATATGGACAGCAAACCGGTCCGCATCGGGAACAATGCAAATGAACAACTGCAGCTTGATGCTGGAAGCAATATCCTTCTGGCTGCCAAATTGATCTATGAAAACTACAATATCAAAAGTCACTGGGATACGGTGGAGGAAATTTCATCTTTCCTGGTCAGTAACTGGCAGAGGGACGATTACGGTATATGGGAAGAGGATATTGCCAGGCAGTTTACATCCAGTAAAGTGATCATGGCGGTGGCCCTGGAATATATATCTGCACATTCCACCGATAAAGGGCAAAAACAACTCTGGCAAGAAACTGCCGCCAGGATCAGGGATTTTATACAAGAGGAATGTATTACTTCATCAGGGGCCTACGCAGTTTTTGCCGGCAGTGAGGAGGTGGATATAACTTCGGCCCTTTTCCCGGAATGGGCTTTTTGTGAAGCCGATACACCCGAAATGGTTCAGACCATTGCTGAACTTGAAGCAGGATTCTGTAAAAATAACCTGGTATACAGAAACCTTTTACTGTTTGATGAAAGGAAGGAAGGGGCTTTTCTTGCCGCCAGCTTCTGGATGGCACAGTACTGGATAATGCGGGATGACTACGATAAAAGCAAAAATTATATTGATGCCGCCTTGAAATATAAAAACGATCTCGGACTATTTTCCGAAGAGGCCGATCCGGAGTCGGATATGATGCTGGGGAACATTCCCCAGAGCTTTGTTCATGCCTCATTTATCGGTGCGGCAATCGATTTTAACGTTGCTTTTGGTAAGCCAACAAAGAATTCTGAAATACATTGAACATACAAAATCATTATGATGAAAAACATACTCTTGATTTTGCTGATAATTATTGCCATAATAATGATCATCCTGGGATTAAGGGCTGGCGTTCTTCCCCCTGTATTTACGGGTATAGGCTTTATTGTGATCAGCATATTACTTTACAGAAACGGTTAAATCATGAACATTGATCCTGAAACACCGGCAGTCATTTCATTCTTCCAAACTCCCCGAATATCGGAGCCGGACTGGATTCCCGTTGCCAAGTGGATACGGGTGGGCTTTGGAAATGAATATATTGCCAGCAGCCGCCGTGTTATGCTAAAGCGGGGATTTCCCATGCATTATTATTTTCCCCGGAAGGATGTCAATATGGAAATGCTTAAGGAATATGCCCGTGGTGGTCAGCCGGACAAATGGGGTGATAAAATAACCTGGCATATCAGCACAAACGGGAAAAAAGCAGGAAATGCAGCCTGGAGCTTTGAGAAACCTGCAGATAGTGCACCTCGTGATATTGAAAAATACATTGCATTTAAATGGGATGCCATGGATATCTGGCTGGAAGAAGATGAAGAGGTGAGGGTTCATCCGAGGGACCCATACCACCGTCTCGATGTTTGTAGAAGTTCCAGGCATGTGAAGATCCTGGCATCCGGTGAAATTATTGCCGAAAGCCGGTGTCCGGTGCTGCTTTTTGAAACAGGATTACCGGTTCGGTTTTATATGCCCAAAACCAATGTGAGAATGGATATGCTGAAGCCAACCTGTCACCAGACCCAGTGTCCATATAAAGGCACGGCTTCGTACTATTCGGTAAGGGGTAAGACCGAACCCAAAATGCAAAATCTTGCCTGGTTTTATCCTTTCCCCAATACGGAAGTATCTGAAATAAAAAACATGGCAGCGTTTTTTACTGAGAGATTGGAGGAAGTTTTTGTTGATGGTGTTAAGCTGCCGGAAATGAAAACAAAATGGTCATTGTAAATTTAAAAAAAAGATTGATTAAGAATTCACCGAAATGGAACCGAATTATAGAGATGGGTGAAAATAGGTGGTAACCCAGCATTTCGGTCACGTAAAATAGTCCTGATGAGGTATGGTTTCCAGGGACGCATCCCTGCGGACATGGAAAGCCGGTTAGGGAAAGGCGTGAAGCAGTAAGAGAAGGTGGGATTTATTCCGAATAAAACGGCTTGACATTAGACGGAAATTTGTAAATCAATAAAACAAAAATTATGAAACAATCAGGTAACCCGCGATTAAAGGGCCAAACAGCCATTATTACCGGTGCAGGCTCGGGCATAGGGAAAGCCATTGCCATACAAATGGCCGGGGAGGGAGCCAATGTGGTAGTCAATTATGTTTCTGACGCTGACGAAGCACAAAAGGTAGTTGACAACATAAAGGATTCCGGCGGCAACGCCATGAAATTCAGGGCCGATGTCAGCAACGAGGATGAAGTGCAGAAGATGTTCCGCGATACCATAGAAACATTCGGCACAATCCATATACTTGTTAATAATGCGGGCATAGAAAATGAAGCAGCAGTTGATGAGATGAGTCTGGATCAATGGCAGAAAGTAATTGATGTGAATCTCACCGGGACTTTCTTATGCTCCCGTGAAGCCATTAAAGAATTCAAGCGCAGGGGTATTGATGAGAATATTTCCAGGGCAGCAGGAAAAATAATTTGTATCAGTTCCGTACATGATCAGATACCCTGGGCTGGTAATGCAAATTATGCTGCATCAAAAGGGGGTATTATGTTATTAATGAAATCCATGGCCATAGAGGTCGCTTCCAGCAAGATCAGGATCAACAGTATCAGTCCGGGAGCTACAAAAACACCCATAAATAAAGGATCCTGGGACGAACTGGAGCAGAAGATGCCTTACGGGCGCATGGCTGAACCTGAAGATATTGCAGAAGCAGCCGTTTGGCTTGCATCTGATAATTCTGATTATGTTACCGGCACCACATTATATGTAGACGGGGGCATGACTCTATATCCGGCCATGGCTTTCGGAAATTAAATATCTTTTTATAATGAAGGGTTATGAAAGCCGGGTATCCGGCACTGTTATTCAATAATCAATTGAAAAAATGAAAATCTTTGATGTGATAATTATCGGCTCCGGACAATCGGGTACCCCGCTGGTGTTTAAAATGGCCTCTGCTGGTAGAAAAGTAGCATTTATTGAAAAGGAGCATTTTGGGGGCACATGTGTCAATAATGGCTGCACTCCTACCAAGGCATACGTGGCCAGTGCCCGGAGAATTTGGGATGCAGGGCATGGTGAAGATCTTGGGATAACGATCCCGGAAGGAGCTTCGGTCGACCTTAAGAAAGTAAAAGAAAGAAAGGATGCTCTCGTAAGGGCATCCGTTGATGGAATAAGCAAGGGCGTGGAGGATAATGACAATATCACATTCTTTAAGGGTGAAGCCCGTTTTACCGGGGAAAAAACCATTTCTGTAAACAACACCGAACTAAGGGCTGATGAAATATACATAAACGTCGGTGCCAGGGCGGTCATTCCGGACGACTTCAAAGAGCTGGATTATCTTACAAATAAGTCGATCTTGCAGCTTGAAAAGCTTCCCGGACATCTTATAATTATAGGTGCCAGTTATGTGGGACTTGAATTCGGACAG
>SLGC01000312.1 GCA_007123885.1 Bacteroidales bacterium
AATGTGGATATATCTATCACGACTTAACCCTTTCTGAGAGAACATGGACATGTGGGGATGGTCATATATTGGACAGGGACATAAATGCAAGTAAAAATATCCTTGCAGAAGGATTAAGAATTATCGGGGCGGGACTCTCCGATTACACGGATGGAGGCTCAGATCAGACTTCTGAAAAGAAGCACAAGCCTGTGAATTCCGAAGCCCATTAGTCTTTAGCTAATGGGTAGTTCACTTAATCTGTTCGAATGGAAAGTTAATACCCTTTCGTTTCCAGTTTTCAGCCATTATTAGCAACCTCTTCAGGAAATCATCATAATCCCTCCTGCCTGACCATCCGATCTCTGCTATGGCAGCAACCCGGGGGAAGGTCTGATATTCTACATCTTTATAAGTGGGTGTCCATTCAGTCCACATTTGAGTACCGATACCAATAATATATTCATGGTATTTTTCATCCAGATCAGCTGGCACGGGCTCAAACCCGTAAAATCTTTTCAAGGGCAGGGAATTATAGGTGTAATCGAGATATGTTTCACTATGTAAGGAATTAACAATATGATATCCTGATTCCGCTGCCCTGGTCAATAGTTCAATATCTCCCTTCCAGAAATGGACGATGGCATCCCTTGATAAAGTTGCGCCGCCTGTTATGTAATTATTCTCATCGAAGCCGTGCAGGTTGTCACCAAGGATCTCATTCCACCCCATCATTCTTTTTCCTCTTCCATTAAGATAATTGGAAATATGATTGGTGAAATGGATCTGAGCATCAGCGGGACTCAGGAGATCATGGTCCTTAATATAAGACTGCATATCGGCTGATTCTGCCCAGGCCTCAAACAGGACCTCATCTCCCCCGATATGAATTACCTCATAGGGAAAAAGCTCTGCTATTTCATCCAGTACATGCTGAAGAAATTCTACCACCGCTGGATCTGCAATATTATAGCTATCCGGCAATTTCCCGAATTCAGCGGGAACTTCAGTAAGTTCCCCGATAATACCAATCCATGGATAGGCTGCAATAGCTGCACTGGCATGTCCGGGCATTTCTATCTCCGGAATAATGTCTATTTGAAGGGCTGATGCGAACTCAATAATTTCCCTGATTTCATCCTGACTATAATATCCACCGTGCGGATTCCCTGAACGTTCCTTGCTACCCCATCCGCCTACCTGAGTATCATTCCTGAAAGCACCAACGGAAGTTAGTCGCGGATATTCTTTGATTTCCACTCTCCATCCGGCATCATCGGTAAGATGCCAGTGTAATTTATTAAATTTCATTGATGCCAGTTCTTCCAGCAATCCTTTAACAAACTCCATCCCGAAAAAATACCGGGCCTCATCCAGCAAATAAGCCCTCCAGGAGAAATCAGGATAATCATATATCCTGACGTAGGAAATGCTCAGGTAACCGTTATCGACGCTGATCAATTGTCTGAGCGTCTGCACCCCATAAAAACAACCTTTTTCGGTGGCGCTGGAGATTATAATTCCCTTTTCTGAAATATCAATGATATATGACTCATCTCTTTCAGATAGCGATTGATCCTTCCTTAATGATATGGGAAATGCCCCTTGCCCTGGCAGACCAGTAGCTCCGGAAAGAACAGGATCAATTTCAGTAATACTTTTTTCAAGAAAACTCCTGATCCCGCTGAATTCTTCATCTGCCTCAATGATAAATCCGTTGGTAATTTTAATATCATCACCCATGATGGTAACCTCTTGTGGGTATGGTATTACATTAATCGCTGGCAGCAAATAAACCGGCTGAGAAAAACCAAAAATTAAAAGGCTGAATAATATCTTCATGATTTCACATTATATCTTAGATGGTCCGGTATGCTTCAATTGATCCCGCACCGAAATATTTCCTGATCATTATAATGGCTATTCTCTCAACTCCTGTTCGCGAGTCCATGTGGTTTCCCTGCCCAAAAACCTCATGCCAAGGACGAATCCCCTTAACCTGAGGGTATTCCCGTCAAGACGTATAACACAATCATAAGTTCTTCCGTTCTGGGGATCATAAATTGTTCCTTTTTCCCACTCCTGCTTTGTGGAATTAAATGTAAAATCCTTAAGTATCTCCAGCCCGGTGATAGGACGGTTCCTAAGAGACCTGTCAGGATTGTTGTCATCACGTTTTATCCTGCCATCTTCTTCAAGAGGTTCCTCAAGCCACACTATACGGCCATTAAACTTGTTTCCTGCTACCCGGTATATCTCAATTTGCGATTCTCCTTCTTCCGTAAGCCAGTAACCTGTAATCCTTCCGGCCTGTGCATGGATCCCAGCAGAAAAAATAAAAAAAAGTCCCGCTAATAAAAACAGATTGCCAAAATATCTCATTCCTCTTAATTTAATTGATCATTAAAATAAAGATAAATGTACATGAAATTTTTTTATCCGAAATTACAAACAGACGGATGAAAAAATTTTATGGAAAAGCGAAGCGGTTCCTCCTGTCCGTCAAAATTTTGTAACTTCTTCACGAAATTTTGACTCTTGTTTTTACAGGAGAAATATAAAAGAAATTTGTCACAGGAATACAATCCCAATAATCATTTTGAAACGGAAATCAGGAATCAAGCTTAAGTACGGCAAGAAAAGCCTGCTGGGGAATTTCTACATTACCAACCTGCCTCATCCGCTTTTTCCCTTTTTTCTGCTTTTCGAGCAATTTCCGTTTCCTTGTTATATCCCCTCCGTAACATTTGGCAGTAACATCCTTACGTAGTGCCTTTACCGTTTCCCGGGCAATGATCTTGGCTCCGATAGCAGCCTGAATTGCTATGTCAAATTGCTGCCTGGGAATAAGTTCTTTAAGCTTTGCGCACATCTTCTTGCCAAATTCATATGCATTGTCCCTGTGGGTAAGACTGGAAAGGGCATCAACCGATTCGCCGTTAAGAAGGATATCCAATCTGACGAGATTGGATGGCTTGTAACCTGACTGATAATAATCAAATGAAGCATATCCTTTTGAAATGCTTTTAAGCTTATCATAGAAATCAAAGACAATTTCACCCAGTGGCATTTCAAAAGCAAGTTCCACCCTGTCACTTGTAAGATAACTCTGGTTTTTCAGAATACCGCGTTTGCCTATGCAAAGATTCATTACCGGACCGACAAACTCTGATTTTGATATGATCTGGGCGTTGATGTATGGTTCTTCAATATGATCAAGCTGGTTAGGACCGGGAAGGTCGAATGGATTATGAACCTCGATAACTTCATCTTTTTTGGTAAACGCCTTGTATGATACGTTAGGCACGGTTGATATTACTCCTATATCAAATTCCCTGTCGAGCCTTTCCTGGACAATCTCCAGGTGAAGCAGACCCAGGAATCCGCAACGGAAGCCAAAGCCAAGAGCAACGGATGATTCGGGCTCGAAGGTAAGTGAAGCATCATTCAGCTGCAGCTTTTCGATAGATGTTCTTAATTCCTCGTATTCATCAGGGTCGATAGGATAGATACCTGCGAAAACCATTGGCTTCACATTTTCAAATCCCTCTATAGCCTTGCTGCATGGCCTGTCGACATGGGTAATTGTATCACCCACCTTGACCTCCTTTGAAGTTTTTATACCTGAAATAATATAGCCAACATCACCGGCAGCCAATTCATCCCGTGGCTGTTGTGTAAGTTTCAGGACACCTATTTCATCAGCCTGGTACTCTTTGCCTGTTGAAACAAACTTGACCCAGTCATTTTTCTTTATAGAACCGTTTACAATCCTGAAATATGCAATTATGCCCCTGAACGGATTGAAAATGGAATCAAAAATCAGAGCCTGAAGAGGTGCGTCAGCATCGCCCCTGGGAAACGGAACCCTGAGAATAAGTCTCTCCAGTATTTTTTCCACTCCAAGTCCGGTTTTCCCACTGGCCTCGATAATATCATCCTCTTCACATCCCAGAAGATCAATGATCTGATCCTTGGCTTCATCTGGCTTAGCGGCATCAAGATCCATCTTGTTTAAAACAGGAATGATCTCAAGATCATTTTCAATTGCAAGATAAAGATTGGATATTGTCTGTGCCTGGATTCCCTGTGTCGCATCCACTATCAGAAGTGCACCTTCACATGAGGCTATGGATCTGGATACTTCATATGAAAAATCAACATGTCCGGGGGTATCAATAAGATTGAGTTTATATTTGTTACCTTGATAAACATAATCCATCTGAATGGCGTGTGATTTGATGGTAATACCTCTCTCACGTTCAAGATCCATGCTGTCAAGCACCTGTTCGCGGGCATCTTTGGCAGAGACTGTCTGGGTCATCTCCAGCAGGCGGTCGGCTAAAGTGCTTTTTCCATGGTCTATATGAGCTATTATGCAAAAATTTCTTGTATACTGCACCAGAGTATTTTTAAATTATTTTGGCAGAAAAACTGCAGATGTAAGTATAAAATTGCGTCCAATTACCACTTTCTGATTATATTGCTGTCAAGGCTACAAAGATAATTTTTTTTAGTTCTATTTTTGAAATCACCTTCAGGCTTCGGGATATAAAACAGGTTGGACAAACGGCAGAAACACGAGAACCATCGATAAAGTTCGGGAATGATCAATCGAAAATAGATTGGGCAAATCAGAAAAGAGAAAAAACCATAGATAAAGTTCGGGAATGATCAATCGAAAATAG
>SLGC01000057.1 GCA_007123885.1 Bacteroidales bacterium
AGATGTTTCCATTAAATCGGGCTGGAGGGTAACTAAATGCCAGCCTGCCCCCGGTTAATCGGACCGTATTATAGAACAAATACAAATCCTCAAACGGAAAAATAGAACGGGGATGTGAATTCAATATTTTAATTTAGCTGAAAAACTACATATTTTTCCAGCCTGTCTATAAAATAATCATCTTTTCTTAAAACTATTCTTGCCCCGTTTTCTATTAAAGTGTTGCGGATTTTCTCATCAACAAAAGAAGAAAGCACAATAACGGGGAGTTCGTTATTTTTTTCAAGCAGCCTTCTGAGGATCTCAAGTCCGTCCATCGCTCCGGAACCATTATGGTCGAGTATATAATCAAGAACAACCAGATCAGGGTTCAGGTGCAGGGATTCAAGACATGATTCGCCATTTGAAAATGTCCTGACTTCATATCCGTTTTTACCATGAAAGACATATTCCAGCAGGTTAAGGATGAACTTGTCATCATCAACCATAAAGATAAGTTTACTATTCTCCTTCATCAAAAATACCTTTTGTTCTTCCGGCGCCAGATCAAATTGTCATGTAGGGGCAGAAATTGTTTAACCTTAAAGCAAGATAGTGAAAAGTGGATTAACATGACAAAAAAATCATCAAATAATTCACCAGGCATAAAGAAAAACCGGCCGGTATAATCAAAAGGTGCTGAACCTGCTGTATTATATTATGATATGGTTGCTATACGAAAATGTTTTGTATATTTATACGCGTTAATTTTGGTTAAAGCCGGTACGGACTGGGGTTTTATAATTGCTATAAAATGCTCATTTAACGATCAAAAACTCAACAGAATGATAAAGACTGTCGAACTTACCAAAATATTCAGAACCGACGAGGTTGAAACAACCGCTTTGAACAAGGTAAGCCTGGAGATCAAATCAGGTGAATTTGTCGCAGTTATGGGACCTTCGGGGTGTGGGAAATCTACATTATTAAATATTGTCGGACTGCTTGACAATCCAACTGATGGGGAGCTGCATTTCAATGAAATTGAAGTATCCCGGTTTTCTGAAAGAAAAAGGACAAACCTCCGCAAGTCCAACATCGGGTTTGTTTTTCAAAGTTTTAACCTTATTGATGAACTGACTGTATTTGAAAATATAGAACTGCCTTTGCTTTACCTTAAAGTATCCGCATCGGAAAGAAAGAAAAAAGTTGAACAGGTTCTGGAAAGAATGCAGATAGCTCACCGCCGGAAACACTTTCCCCAGCAACTATCAGGCGGACAGCAGCAACGTGTTGCTATTTGCCGCGCTGTAGTTTCAGGCCCCAGGCTTATTCTGGCCGATGAGCCAACAGGAAACCTGGACTCGGCAAATGGCGAAGAGGTAATGAACCTTCTTGGTCAATTGAACAATGAAGGCACCACGATAATCATGGTAACCCATTCACCATCAGATGCAGATAAGGCCAACAGGATAGTGCATCTTTTCGATGGCCATATTGTAACAGAGAATATAAGGAAAATGCTTTAGTGTCTGATCCGGTCAAAGGGCCGGTCAATCAATAATCATCATCCTCATCCTCATCATCAAAATCTTCAATATCATCATAAAGATCCTCAAAATCCCTGTCTCTGAAATCAACTGAATCTTCTTCAAATTCCTCAAGCTCATCAAGGAATTGTGTTCTTTTTGATTTTTGTTTTTTGACCGGGGTGAGCTTCTTTCTTTTTTTCCCTCTGTAAGAATCATTGTCTTCGCGAAAGGCGTCAGACGGCTTTTTCGACTTCATCTCTAATTGAAGAAAATAAGTTTTTAATTGAAAAATTAAGACTTGAAGTGCATATAATCAAGTTTTTTTGTGAAATACATCATTTCAGGATCTCTTGTTCCAAGGTGGATTTGCACATACGTCTTAGCAGGATTATTATCAGTTTAACAATACAATTTTACTCATTTTTGTTTAAATAAAATAGTTTAATTAATTTTTTTTGATCATTTTTTCCCTGGCATAATGTACATTAACAATTGGTCCCGCGCAATTTCATCACAATACGCTATGTATCCTTAAAGGTATTGGATTTAATTGTGGTTAATAAAGCATTAAATTCTTAATTTTGCTTTTATTACGCGTCAAAAATTATACCATGTCAATTCTGGCAGCTCCTTATTTTGCTCTTTTTTTGATCATTGCTATAGGTTTTATGATCGGCAGAATAAAGATAAAAGGTATTTCACTCGATATTTCTGCAGTTATTTTTGTGGCTCTGCTATTCGGCCATTTCGGCATTATTATACCTGCCGATTTTCAGAATGTTGGACTGGTGCTTTTTGTATTCACAATTGGTTTGCAGGCAGGTCCCGGTTTTTTTCAGTCTTTCCGTTTAAACGGTGCGGCTCTTGTAGCCGTAGCCGTGGTCCTGGTAATTTTAGCGGCATTTACCACAATTTTGACTGCCTGGATATTCAATATAGAATTCGATATGGCAGTTGGTCTTTTTACCGGAGCACTGACAAGTACGCCCGGTCTGGCAGCAGCTATCGATGTAACCGGTTCGCCAATGACATCCATAGGATATGGTATCGCCTATCCTTTTGGTGTAATTGGTGTGATACTTTTTGTCAGGCTCCTTCCGCGTATAATAAATATTGGTATTGACCATGCAGAGGAGGATATAAGAAAACAACTTCTTACCATATATCCTGAGGTTCAGAGCAGCCATTTTATTGTCGAAAATGAAAATATATCCGGAAAAACCATTGGTGAGCTGAAGATAAGGAGTATGACGGGAGCAAGCATTTCACGTGTTATGTCCGGCGGAACTGCTGTGACTCCAAATCCCTGTACCAAATTTCATACAGGTGATCTTATCAGGGCAGTCGGAACTCCTGAAGCCCTGGAAAAGGTCAGGTACCTGGTTGGGAGCACTACGGATCAGCAAATCCCGCTGGGTGAGAATTACGAGGTACATTCTATTCTTGTAACCAACAGGAAAATTGTAAACAAGACAATCGGCGAACTTAACCTTTTTTCCAATTACAATGCTACTATTACCAGGATAAGACGAAGCGGTATAGATATTGTTCCAAGTGATTCATCCCATATACATTTCGGAGATAAACTCCTGGTTGCATGCGACAAGGAGAATATGAAAACTGTTGCAAAGATCCTGGGAAACCAGGAGAAAAGGCTTTCCGATACCGATATGTTACCCATCGCCGCCGGGATAGTTCTTGGTGTGCTGGCCGGCCGCATGGAACTAAGTTTTCAGGAAGACATCAGCTTCAGTTTCGGATTGGCCGGGGGAGTGTTGATAGTTGCATTGATACTTGGGAATCTGGGCAGGACCGGTCCCATCATCTGGTCCATGTCTGCTGCTGCAAACCAACTTCTCCGGCAAATCGGCCTGCTGTTTTTTTTATCAGCCGTCGGTACTCATGCCGGGTCTCATCTTGCTGAAACATTACAGGATCACGGACTACAGTTGTTCCTGGCCGGAATGCTGATAACCCTTTTGCCGATGCTGATAGCTGCCTTTGTTGCCCATTATATTATGAAAACAAACCTGCTCTCACTTTTTGGCGCCATTACCGGTGCAATGACAAGCACTCCGGGGCTTGCGGTCATTGATCCCATGACAGACAGCAATGCACCCCAGATAGCCTATGCAACAGTATATCCTGTAGCTATGGTATTGCTGATAATTTTTGTGCAGATCCTTGCCGCATTATAGATATGGTATCCTGTTGCCCGAAAACACTACCACGCCTGGGCGTGGGTATTCAGGCTGTACTAACGGTTCCGGTTTACACAAGGACATAGCTTCGTCCGGTTTATTCCCCGGAAGGGTCATACAGGAGAAAATATCAGACAGTATCGAGGATATTCTTAATTTCGGCGGGAATATTCCGCAGGAATGGAAAAATTCCGGGTGCAAGATTTGCTACACGATTATAGAGGATGGATCTGGACAATTGTTCTTCGGGAAGAAAAGCATAGATTTCATTAAAGGCATTCAGTATCAGAAAGAACACACTTAAAAAGAATGCCATGGTCAGGACGCCGAATACGCTGCCAAGAAGCCTGTTTATGAATCCCAGGGCTATTATGTCAACAAACCTGGTCAGCAGATGAGCAAGGATATTGATCCCGATTGCTATACCAATAAAAGTTATGGTAAAGGAGACAAGATGTATGTATGGAGAGGTAACATTCATTGTATTCACAAGCCAGTCACCCACGGCTTCGGAAAACCTGACTGCGCCCCATACTCCTGCAATCAGTGCCGCAAATGAGGCAACCATGACAATCAATCCGCGGGTGAAGCCTCTGTAAAATGCCCATACCAGCAATATAACAATAACAGGATCTATATAATTCAATCTGTGCTTTATTACAATGTGAGGATGCATCATTATCATTCATTGCATCCTGAAAGAATTTTGCCGCGATAAATATAACAATATCTGGGTTACCAGATAAAACTTTTAATTCAGGATTTTTGTTTCAGGTCAATATTCATTATTTTTGCGGTTCATAAATTGATCCGGCTTCAATAACATAAGAAGCCTGCAAATTTCAAATGGCCTCATAGTTCAATGGATAGAATAGCGGTTTCCTAAACCGTAGATCCAGGTTCGATTCCTGGTGAGGCTACTTCTAAAATCGCAGACCGCTGTAAATCA
>SLGC01000210.1 GCA_007123885.1 Bacteroidales bacterium
ATATAAAATCTACATATGCCCTGGATCGTCACACCTGGGGTGGTGTACCGGGTACAGCCGGAACAGGCTGAATATCGGGTACAGGCCCGAATTCATATTTCGTGGGACCTATCTCAAGGTTAGAACTCATCATATCCTCCCATGTCACATCCCTGCCGGTATAAGCCGAGATGCGCGCCATTACACCTACAAGCGAGGATTCTGCAAGAGCCTGGACCTCGTTAACCGGGTTGCTGGTCCTGATCGATGTTACAAAATTTATGATCTCCTGGTCGTAGGGAGATATAGCAACCCTTCTTGTAGGCCTGCCATCTTCATCGCGGGGATATTCGTATTCCCAGACAACATTCCCGGCGTTGTCCCATATTGTATTCTGGCAATTTGTATAACCTTTGGTACCATATATTATCTCTTCAACCTTGTTGTGACAGCCGTCAATTTCACGTGAACAGCCGAAAAGTGTCCTTCTGTCGTCGAATGCAAAATCTACACCGAAAAAGTCGAACATATCGCCGGACTGCCGGCGGTGTCTGCCTCCGAAACCGGTTGCCCGGATGGGATGTTTGCCGAAAAACCAGCAAATCACGTCAATATTATGAACAAGCAGGTTAACAATTGAATCACCTGTCTGCCATGTCCAGTTGGCCCTGTCCCTGATCATCGCTTCCATATCACACCACCCCGGCTGCCTCGGTGTAACATTTTGTGCCAGCCTGAGCCAGTAAATGTTGGCAGATATAAGATCGCCTATCGCTCCGTTCTGTATCATGGTCCGGGTTGTTGCATAATCAAGCTGATGTCTTCTCTGCGTACCGGCTACAACAGATAACCCGGCCGATTCGGCCATCCTTCCCGAGGCCATTATCGATCTTATGCCTACCGGATCTACTCCGGCAGGTTTTTCCAAAAACACATGTTTTCTTGCCTGCACTGCAGCCTCAAAATGGGTGGGGCGGAATTTGGAAACAGAAGCTTCAAGGATCACGTCCACGTCTGAATTTATAACTCCCTTATAGGCGTCGAAGCCTACAAAACAATTTTCATCGGGTACTTCAACATTACGTCTTTCCCTGAGCTGTTTCCTGCAATTTTCAACTCTGTCGCTGAAAACATCGCCAAGGGCAGTGATCTGCAGGTTAGGTCCTGCATCCAGCCAATTGAATGCTGCACCGGTACCCCTGTGTCCGCATCCGATAAGTCCTGCTTTCAATACCGGTCCATCGGGTGCCTTTGCGGGCCAAACCGGGGCAGAATATCTGTCCCGTGATGAACTGCAGGAAGAAAGAAGGTGCCCTGCTCCGATCGCACCTATAGCGCTTAATCCAGCGGCTTTCCCCAGGAATTTTCTTCTACTTGTAGGTTCAGGTTTTTTTTCCATTCCTATGTGAAATATTTGTTATGATAATAGTATAAACTTTAAAAATTTAAGCGGCCGGATAAATATGCCGTATTATGTTGAAGGTGGTGTTCCGGGAACAGCAGCAACAGGATGAATTTCAGGAACCGGTCCCCACTTGTACTCCCGGGGACCTATACTGAGGCTGGAGTTCATTATCTCTTCCCAGGTAACATCCCTGCCTGTATAGCTGGTAATACGTCCCATTATCCCGGCCATTGAAGAAACTGCCAGGTTATGGGTTTCATTGACAGGATTGTTTGTCCTGATGGCTGTTACAAGGTTTATTATCTCCTGGTCATAAGGAGAGATCGCTACCCTGTCCATCGGTCTCCCATCCTCACCCATTGGGTATTCATACTGCCAGATAATATTACCGTCATTATCCCATATCGTATTACGGCAGTTTGTATATCCTTTTGTCCCGTATATAATATCATCCCTGTAATTGGTACACCCGTCTATCTGCCTTGTCATGGTCTGGTAGGTCTTGTGGTCGTTAAAAATAAAGTCGACGCTGCAGATATCGTGCATATCGCCCGATGACCGGCGAAGCTGGGCACCCATGCCCGAAGCTCTTACCGGATGCTTTTCAAAGAACCATAATACCGCATCAATATTATGGACAAGCAGGTTAACCACTGAATCGCCTGTCAGCCATGTCCAGTTTGACCGGTTCCTGAGCATCGCCTCCATATCACACCACTGGGGCTGCCTGATAAACGGAGGTGTTCCGCCAATGTTGTAATATGAATTGGCAGATATGAGGTTCCCTATCGCCCCGTTTTTTATCATGCCGAAGGTAGTCACATAATCCAGCTGATGCCTTCTCTGGGTGCCTGCAACGACACTTAACCCGGCTGCCTCGGCCATCCTTCCCGATGCCATGACAGATCTGACGCCAACGGGATCTATCCCTGCAGGTTTTTCAAGAAAAACATGTTTTCGTGCCTGCACGGCGGCTTCAAAATGAAGGGGTCTGAAATGAGAGGCGGAGGCCTCGAGAATTATATCCACATCCGAATCTATTACTTTTTTATAGGCATCGAATCCAACAAAACAATTCTTATCGGGTATGTCGACATTACGACGCTCCTTGAGTGAAGCCCTGCACCTGTCGATGCGGTCCTGGAAAACATCGGCAAGAGCGGTTACCTGTAAATTGGGTCCGGCGTCAATGAAGTTAAAAGCCGCTCCCGTACCTCTGCCGCCGCATCCGATCAGGCCGGCCTTAAGCAACGGTCCGTCGGGTGCCCTTTCGGGGAAAACAGGGGGGACATACTTTTGGGTTGATGACCGGCAGGAAGTTAGGATACGGCCGGCTCCGATAGCCCCAACGGCTCCAATAGCGGCAGCTTTACCGATGAATTCACGCCTGCCTGGTGATTTGGGTCCTGATTGCATTTGTCTTTTGTTTATTGTTATACAAAGTCCGGTTTTTTCTTAAACCCGGTATGTAATCTCCAATTAGAATAATTAACGCTAAAGTTAATGAATAAATCATTTAGTGTTAATGACCCACAACTGCTGACTGGCGGAGTAAAATGTTAATTCCCTTCGCAACTGATATTTAAGATGCAGTGTCATTGAAGATCCCTGGCCGGAACCCGGATAGCATTAAGCGCTAAATATATAAATTATTGAAGGAAAAAGTAATACATTATCCGAAAAACTAACGGTAATTGCAGCAGACCGGCCTTTAAACTCCTACAAACCAAACAGATTGGGAATATGATATGGCGGACCGGTCTCAGGTATCTTCCATACCCTGACATCAACTTCGGGTGCCGGCAGGTTTTCGCATCCATCCTGCGTTACCAAAACCCTGAATGAATAATCCTTTCCAGGGTTCTCGCCGCTCCACACGACCTCTTCGATCGTATACAGAAACGGATTGCCGGAGGCATTTTCATCAAAATGTTCCTCCTCACCATTCAGGTCAATAAGGATCCGGTATGATTCAAGCACAGATGAAAAATCGACGGTAAGTATAAACTCCTCTCCCTCGCACAGCTCTTCAGCTGAACCCGATAGAGCAAATACCGGAAGCGGCTTGATGGTCACTTCAACAGGAGCTCTCTCACTTTCGCATCCGGTGGTTGTGTTGTAAATGGCAACATAATAGGTGGAGGATGTGTTCAGGTGAGGAGAGGAAAAAATTTCACCCTCTGGCTGAAGCACCGTGCCGCCCGAGGCAGCGGTATACCAGATATAATCCTCGCCTGCTCCCGCCCCGGCGGCTATAATGTCTACGGATCCCTGACCGCATCTTTCCACATCCGCGGCAACAGGAATGCCGGGTATGGCATTAACCAGAATCTCATCATCAGTAACAATGCCTGTTTCAAGGGGATCGCCATAACCAAAGCCTGTGAGCATGTAGGTCCCGGCCGAAGATGCCGTCAATCCGGGCCAGGGAAGTGTATTTACGGTCTCCTGACCGGGAATGCCGCCCGCCTCATAATCCAGTATATATGGCAGATCGTCGGCGGTCACCCCCGAGAAGGTCACCGGGATGAACGATCCCTGGCATGCCTCATCCTCAAAAGAGAAACGTGCCATGGCTGTTACCGCCGATACCGATCCCAGAGTGTAGTATTGAGGATGAGTGGTATTCTTAATATTGATGTTATCACCGCTAGTGCGGACTGTCCCGGATGCTGCCGTGCCCTCCCAGGTACTTTCCCTGGCTATCCAGCCGGCACCGTCAAATTCGGCCACCCTGATATTGCCGGCTCCCCCTTCAACGCTTGACGGGTTGATGTCGCTTTGCTGGTCCCATCGCAGACCAACACGGGCACCGGCATCATCATCCGGACCCACTATCTTCCAGTATTCGCTGCTGCTCACTGCGTTCAGGGGACTGCCCAGGCTAAGGCTTTCGTAGGCCATATTGAAATATTCAGCCTCCCAGTTCTGTGTCGAGGGGCTCAGCAATTCCAGTCTGCCATAGCGGGAACCCTTTCCGATTGGAAACAAGAAGTCATTCCCTCCAAAAACAAATCTTCGCATTGGTCCGTCGACATACGAGGTGGCAGAACCTCCCTGTGGAATGACATTTTTATTGCCGCCGGAATTACGCATAAACAGGATATTATCGCCGGTGGTCCTTATGATCCCTCTGGTAAGCCTCAGATCGCCGTCAAAATCGATCCGGCTTCCCAGCGTCAGTCCGTCGGGATTATCAATCTCCAGGTTGTACAGGGGACTGCCATTGGCGACATTAAAGCCCGAGAGGGCTTGTTCAGCCTGTCCCCTGAA
>SLGC01000385.1 GCA_007123885.1 Bacteroidales bacterium
CTTTGAACAGGCCCAATTGTGAATTGTAATTGAACACGGCCATGTCGTAATTATTCAAAGCCTCGCCCAGGTCCACCTCCATTTGGAGGGATTCGACTTCGCGTATCAATCCGGCAGCGAATTTGCTCCGGGCTATATCAGATGCTTCCTGCTGACGGTCAAGACTGAGCCTGGATATGTTCAGGCTTTCGAAATAAGACAGCAAAGTATAAAAGGTCAGGCTCACCTCGTAAACAAGATTAAGCTCCTCCCTTTTCAGTTGTTTGAGTGATTGCTCATATGCAAGTTCAGCCTGTTTATGTGCCGTTCTGATACTGTTATAACCATACAAAGCGCTTAAAGGCTGACGAAATCCTATGCTTGAGGTGATTTGGGCAAGACGGTCATCGGCATTGTAATCTACAAGGTTCTGAACGCCCGATCTGATAAAAAGGTTTCCATCGGTGGGAAGTGGCTGGTTAATAATAAGGTTGCTGCTTAGAAAGTTTTGCCGCACCGGGTAAAATGAAATACCCAGACTGTCTTCCCACTGCCTTACTGTCTCGGTATATTGTGGAAGTGTCATATGCAGGCTTACATTAGTCCGCAGACTACTGGTTGCCGCTTTCAGGTCATAAGCAGCCCGGTTCAGACTCTCCTGTAAAATGAGCATCCTGTTATTCTGCGATTTTGCAAGCTCGATGCTGGATTCCAGATTGAGATTGTACACGTTCTGTGCGGTTGCAGTGAAGCTTGATACTGCAATAAATACCAGCGTAATTGATTTTAGAAGGTAAGCCATATTATCTGATGTGTTTTTGAGAGGATCCTTTGGGCTATTCATGCCTTAGGGCTTCGATGGGACTTAAGTTAGACGCGGTTTTTGCCGGCAGGTAACCAAAGGTTATGCCCACAATTGCCGAAAAACCAAATGCGATAAAAACAGAGTATAGTGTGATGCTTGTGTTGATCTCAGACATCATAGCGATCAAAATAGACAGTGAAATTCCAAAGATCACTCCTATCACACCTCCGCTAAGGCTCAGTACGACGGCCTCGGTAACAAACTGGCTCATGATATCGGACTTCTTGCCTCCCAGGGCCGTGCGTATCCCTATCTCCCTTGTTCTCTCAACCACCGAGGCCAGCATGATATTCATGATCCCGATCCCGCCGACAATAAGAGATATAGCTGCAATTGAAGCCAGCAGAAGATTGTATATCCTTCGCTCCTTTTCTTCCTGTTTTAGCAATTCGTAAGGAATTATAATGCTGAAATCATCATTATTGAAATGATGCCGGTTCAGGATGCTTCTGATAACGGCGGCCGACTGCATCAGATGATCAGACCGGTCAAGTTTTACGGTGATCTGTTTGAGTTCGCTTGCAAACCGGTTTTCCCGTGGCATCCTCCTGTGAAAAGTGGAGAGGGGTATGTAAACGTCATTATTCAGATCCCTTGCCGCAAGTTCGCCTACCGTTTCAGTAAACAAAGCCCTGGGCTGCAACACGCCTGTCACCTCAAACCACTGGTCACCCAGTTTTATGTTCTGCCCCAATGGGTTTTTATAACCCAGAAGTTCACGTGCCGCATTTGCACCCAGTATACATACTTTCAGTTCGCGCTCGTAATGGTCGTCATTGATGAACACCCCGGCTTCAATATTGTAATTGAGTATTTCCATCATTGACGGGGTGATCCCTATAACTGCCACCCTCGACGACCTGTCGGTATAACGGGCTTCGAGCTTTATCTCCGACTGGGGAGCAACATCCACCACTCCGGGAACAATGTCCCTGATCACTTCAGCATCCCTGAGGGAAAGGCCTTTTGAAAATTTCATCCTCACCTCTTCCAGTTCCGAATCACTCAGGTCTTTGTCCCTCACTATGACGTTGTTAACTCCCAGATCCTGATATTTTGCAATGGCCTGCTTTTTTGTTCCCTCCCCAATTGATACCATAGCAATTACTGATGCCGTCCCGAAAATGATCCCGAGCATTGTCAGAAAGGATCGGAATTTCTGATTGATCAGGCTTAGAATTGAAATATTGAAGTTTTCCCGAATTTGCATATGGTGTTAAATTAGGCTATTCATTATCACAAGCTTGTCCCCTGCCCCGGAGATTCCGGAGGTGAGGGCATGATATATTCGCAACTCACTGTCATACCAGGTTTAAGGCGTATATCAGATTCGATTATTTCGACTTCGGTCAGAAATACCTGCTTGTCATCCCGTTCGGTGCAGATTTTACTTATGAAGGTGACCACACCGTTAAACTCAACTGCAGGAAGAGCATCCAGTCTGACAATTACCCTCATCCCTGTCCGGATTTTTTTTATATCGGTTTCGTGTACGTGAGAAAGGGCTTTCATCCTGGTCAGATCAGGAATGCTCGCAATCTGGCCGCCGAAAAAAACATCATCTCCCAGACGGATATTCTGCCGGGTACGGCGGTTCTGCGCTACCTGGAAAACCCCGTCATTGGGACTGTATAAAGTAAGTTTTTCAAGTGCTTCATAAGCCTCCCTTATTTGGGCCTCCCGCTGCATTATCTTTATTTTATGGATTGACAGTTCAGCTTCTTCCTGCCTGGTCTCTGATTCCAGTTTTCGTTTCACATTTTCAAGTCTGATGGTGGCCTGTTGAAATTCAAGTTCCGTGATCCTTCGTTTTAATTCTGTCTCAAACCGTATTTTTTCCAGCTCAAGCTTTTTGAGATCATACATGGCCAGTTCACTCCTCAGCTGTGCCTGCAGCTCCTGCAGGTTGTTCTCCATCTCAACCATTTGCTTGTTTGCGGCTGCTATCTCATTCTCAAGCTCCTCTTCCTTCTGAATAATATACCTGTATATGGAAGAAGGATCAAGTGCCGCAATAGAATCGCCTTTTTTAACCGTCTTGCCATGTTCGGCCAGTCCGATGATCTGGAACCGGTAACCGTATTCCCATTTTATCTGGGGCATGATAATAAAGGAAGCTGTAACGGCTTCGAGTTCTCCGGTTTCGACGACCGACTCCCTGAGGTGGCTGGTGATTATGGCAGAATCATCGGATGGACCCTTTAGACAGCCGGATGTCAATACGATAAATAAGCAAAAGGCCAGGTTCCGGTTAAGGTGAAAAGAGTCTTGAATTTGACTTTTTGGCATTTTATAAAAGTGTTAATGGCCGCTTGATTTAAGTCCTGCCTGGCGGTGAATCAGAAGTCTGTTAACAATCATTCTATCCTGGTTATTATTTATCATTGGAAGAGGATCCGCCATTGCCGGTTCCTCGCTGCCTTAACCATCATTCTGTTCTGGTACTGTTATTACTGGAAACAGGATCCGCCATTGCCACTTCCTCGTTGCCGCTTAATCCTTCTGTTACTACTATAAAATCAATATTTGAGGGTCCTGTTTTAATATCCTGCCTTCTGAATCCAGAACCTGTTTTTACATACACGAATTCGCTGGCCTGTTCCCTGAATAAAGCTTCCACGGGAATAAAGAGAACATCCGGGAGTTCCCGGATCCTGATCTTGCAACTGACCGTCAGTCCGGGCAACAGCTCTTCCGAAGTTCCTTCAATACTGATCTGAACGGGAAAGACTTTGATCCTTGATGTATTGTCCTTATTCTGTGCCAGATTGGCTATTGCGGTCACTTTTCCCCGGTAGTTCTTGTCGGAATAGGCATCGGCTACCAAAACTACTTCCATCCCGGGCAGTATCTTTGAAACATCCACCTCATTAACCCTGATCTCCGCCATCATTTCCTCCAGGTCGGGAAGTTCTATCAGCTTGGTACCCGAGTAGGGCTGTTCACCAACCGCCCATTTCTGCTGGGTCATCCAATTCCGTTCAAGTATGGCGATCCCATTGGCCGGGCTTACAACAAACAGGCTTTTGGCTGCCAGTTGAGCTTCGTCAAGTATGCCCTGTAATTGCTGGATACTGAGTTTTTTCTGGAACAGATCCTCCTGGTTGATCTTTTTCCTGTTCTCAATCCTTTCTTTGGCTCTTTCCAATGCTATATCGGCATTTTCAAGTCGTAAGGCTATCTCCTGCCTGGTTATCTCCGATTCGTGAACAGACTGTTCAAAATTGATCATCGAAATCTCGCGCGACAGTCGTGATATTTCCAGGTCTGCCTCCAGGTCGTCAATGGATGACTGCTGGGAGGCTATCATTTTTTCCAGTTCAGCGTTGGCAATCATCAGCTTCTGTTCATTGTCAACTATTGCTTTCTCAATCTCAGAAAGATCGAAGATAACAAGCGTGTCGCCACGGTGGACTTCCTTGCCATCCTCAACCATGCTTGTAATTTTCAGTCCACCGTACCTGAATGATATTGCCGGGGCATTGATGGAAATTGAACTAACCGCCCTGAGGGTTCCTTCTTCGATCAACTCCTCTGAGAAATTCCCCGACCTTACCCAGGTAGCAGGCACCTGCCTTGTTTCTCTGGTTTTGCAGGAAATTGTAAAAAGAAAAATAAGAAGCAAGGCTGATGAAAGTTTCATTTCGGTTTATTATAATTGAACCTGGTTCTAAAGTATGTTTTATTCATATTGTTTTGTCCACTGGGTACGGTCCGTCAGCCTGTAGGGAGGTTCGATCAGGGCAATTGTTTCGTTACCCTCAAGACCTTTTTTAACAATGGTGGAAGTACTGTTGAAAAGGCCTGTTTCAATTGGTACCGGTCTGAACTTCCTGCCCTCGGCAACAAAAACAATATTCAAACTGTCCATTTCAAAAATAGCCGGTGTGGGGATGACAATGGTGTCCCTTACCTGGTTCACGATAATTCTGCATGCTGCGCTTAAGCCGGGTGTCAGCAGGGAATGCAGGCTGTCTATGCCCACGATGATCTCATATAACTGTATAGCGGACTGCTGGTCAGAGGTTCTTCCTGCAAGTGTCTTTCTTTTTATTTCACCGCTTGTTTTAAGGTTGTGCAGGGCATCTATCCGGATTTCAACTTTCTGGCCTGGCAATATCCGCCTGTACTCCACCTCCGGAACTTCTAAACTGACCTCCATTTGTCTGAGGTCGGGAATTTGAAGTAGCGACATATTAGGCCAAACGCTGCTGTTTACTGCAATTTTGCCTCCGACCAATCCTGTTCCGACCGGCGACATGAACATCATGCTTGGAACTTCCGTACGCATAATCATCCCATCCAGTGGGGCGGTGATTGTGAGGGAATTGATCTGGTCAACAATCCGCTGCAGATCATTTTCACAACTTTTGATAAGGGATTCCAATCGCCTGCGATCAGCCTCAAATATCTGCTTTTCAGCATTATATTTAGTTTGCAGTTTCAACTTTTCAACACCGGCTTTTTCCAGCTCAAGAGCGAAAAGCTTTTGGCGAATAGGAGGGGCAAATTGCTTTTGGATGGAATCAAGGCTGTTCAGGGCTATCCTTATCTCCATTTCTTCCAGCTGAGACTCGAGTGAAGATAAATTCACATCATTGTTGATAATCAGCTTATTAAGTTCCAGTTTAGTCTCTTCAAGCCTGGAAGAAATAGCATCATACTGTCTTGTAAGATCAGCAGCATCCAGAATGCAAACGGTATCGCCGGCCTTTATAAAGGCACCGTCATCAGCAAGGTATGTGACAGTCATATTGGATGCACGCACCCTTGGGGCAACAAGGGTAATGGTACTGGTTGACCGGACAGTCCCCTTTGCGGTTACTACTTCAGTGAAGTCAGACCGCGTCAGTTCAAAGGAAGCAACATTTGATTTATCGCCGCTGCATCCGGAAATAATTATATACAGGATCAGGGAAAATATCCGGATATAACTGTGATCGATCAATTGTTTCAATTTGTTTATTCTTCATCTATACCATAATTACATGTCCCGGCATTGATTAAACAAAAATGCAACTATATTATCAGTTTTACAACTAAATCATTAAAAATAATACTGAAACCGGCAATAAATTTTCAACGGTTATTCTTGAATATCCGAAACCGCCGTTGCATCCTGTTTTCTGTATTAAAATATCAAGGTGTCCGGCCACATCTTCCGCAGGTATGATATTCAATGAACAATTTTTTCATCATTTAGATCATTTCCGGAAAAGTCCCGAATATCAATTTGCGTCCTGTAAGGTTATTTAAAAAAAATATGTCTGAATCTGGTCAACATTTTATTTTTCTGATGGTTGTACAATTAATATGCAGGTATTTAGTGGCTTACGGAAGGGTTAATTTGATTTCTGATCTTCAAAGATGAAGGGAATGGATGCCGGGCTTCTAAAATTTTTCACCATACTAAAAAAGGATATAAAAATATCCCTTTGTTGCCTTTTTATTCTTTTTTCCGGCTGCCATGTTGTTGCAGTGCCCGGAACACCCGTTATCATCGGGGTCGATCATTATTTCTATCGATATCAAATTAATGAAAGAGTTGCCCATGATATATCAACATCTTTCATTTATAAAAAAGCCGGTAATAACAGGATTCCTGATGAAAGTCAAACCGGGCAGGTAATAAATAAAAGGTTCCGGTGGTTAAATTACCGGAATTTCTGGATATATCTTTTACCATTCACTGTCATTTTTTGGGGTATTAGAAAATATGAGCTTTCAAGAATCAGGCTCCGAAACAGGTTTAAAATTGCAGATATTGAAACTCAAAAACTCAGGGAAACCGATCAGATAAAGACAAGATTATTTTCCGGGATCTCCCGTGAAATCCGCACTCCCCTTACCCTTATAAAAGGAGGGCTTGAGCAGTTAATCGGCGAAACCGACGATCCAAAAATCAAAAGAACTCTCAATTCGATCTATGGCAATACTGCCAGACTTCTACAGCTGGATAACCAGTTGTTTGATCTTTCCTTAATTCAAAGCAAAGATTATAATATAGAAACCGGTATGGGAGATGTCGTAAAGCTGGTTAAAGGAATTGCCATGTTTTATAAACCAGTGACAGATAAGAAAAATATATTGTTAAGCGTGGAGGAAACTCCGGAGGTGAATAATCCTGATTTCAGAAAAAAGTTTTATTATGACCCCGGCATTTTTGAAAAAGTATTAATTAATCTGCTTTCTAATGTCATTGAGTTCACTCACGAAGGAGGGAGAATAGCAATAAAAATCTGCCGGAACAGTGATAATAGACAGGGAGATTTTCTTGAGATTATCATTATGAATACGGGTACCGGGATTCCCGAAGACAAATTATCATATATATATGATCATAACAATAAAAGTGAAATACAAGACAATATCGATGGTTTCGAGTTAACTTTTACCCTGGTTAAGGAACTTGTCAGGATTCATAAAGGACGGATCCGTTTAAAAAGCCTTCAGAATGCCGGTACAGTTATCAGCCTTACTTTTCCGGCCGGTGAAAAGTACTCATCAAATGACGGCAGTAATTCCGGTAAGCAACTTCCATCTTCAGATTATTATGATATCTCATACAGCCATAACCCATATTATGGAAATGCCACCTTTTTTCCAGATCATCCGGCGGTAGATCACATAAAACCATGGGTGCTTGTGGTTGAGCAATATGCCGAAGTTAGAGAGTATATTTCCGAAATCCTTCAAAAGGATTACCGGGTAATTCACTCCTCCAATACAGATGAAGGATTGGAAAAGGCGAATGATTTTATTCCCGACCTGATCATTATTGAAGTAAAGAGGCCTGAAACAGAAAGCTACAAGCTTGGTGAGAATTTGAAAAACAGTGAAAAAACAAGTCATATACCCGTGATCCTTCTTATTGCCACAGCTGACGAACAGGATAAAATAAAGGCACTGAGTACCGGTGTGGACGGTTTTATGATCAAACCTTTCAGCTCAAAGGAATTAAAAGCGAGAGTCGACAATCTTATAAAAAGCAGACGCATTTTAAGGGAAAAATTTACCAGGGGCAGTATAATCAATCCCGGCGAGATAATGGTTAGTTCACGTGATACTGTTCTCATGAACAGATTGCTTGAAGTGGTGGAAATGAATATTGAAAATCATGAATTTTCAGTCAAAGACCTGGGTAAAGAGGTTGGGATGAGCAAGTCACAGATTCACCGAAAACTGAAGGCTCTCGTAAATATGTCGGCAACTCAGTTTATTCGGTCCATAAGAATGCACAAAGCTATGGAGTTACTGAAAATGGATGCAGGGACTATAGCTGAAATAGCCTATATGGTTGGTTATGATGATCCGGGTTATTTTACCAGATCCTTCCGTAATTTTTTCGGGAAATTGCCCTCTGAGGTAATCAGGAAAAAATGATGATTTAGCCTTTATCGGGTTAACTTGTTACGCTGTAAATAATCAACTTTTTGATCCTATCAAGTAGAATCCTGATGTCTAACTAATACTTTACCGGAACATAAATACCCCTTTTGATTTCATGGAATTTCCGCAGGAGGATCGGTATGACAAGCATTGTTTGCGTGTCAAAAAAGTTCTATAGATTGGGAAAATATTCTCATTCCTCTGCATTCCAAAGCGGATGCCATATTGCCTTCCATTGTCAACCATGTCTCATTTTGAGGTACATTTGTCCTAACCGGTTTCTGACTTAGCTATTAATTTTGTATCAGAAAACAGATATAAATTATGTTCAATCTGAAATGTGATAGTTATGAAAAGAAAATTGGTTTTATTGCTTGCTGTATTATTTAGTTTAACTGCGGGCCGGATATGGGCAACCGATCCGGCGGGCTCTATTTCCCGGTTTTCAGATGGATTTGAAGACAGGCGGATTAACAGGACCATTCCATTGATCGGAACAGAGGCTCCATCATTTACAGCGCAATCAACAGAAGGGGTTATCAATTTCCCGGAAGACTTTGGTGACAGGTGGAAAATAATATTTTCCCATCCAAAGGATTTTACTCCTGTTTGCTCATCGGAATTGCTTGAGCTTGCTCATGAGCAGGAAAGCTTTGATGAATTAGGTGCTGAATTGTTAGTGGTCTCAACCGATATCCTCGATCAGCACTTTCGCTGGAAAAGCGCTCTTGAAAAGATCCCCTTCAAAGGCAGGGAACCGGTGGAAATAAACTTCCCCATGGTTGATGATAATACCTACCGGGTATCAAACCTTTACGGGATGATCCATCCCGCTGTCAACATTGGCGAGAATATCCGGGGGGTGTTTATTATTGATCCTGAAAACAAGATAAGAGCTATCAATTATTATCCCAATGAGGTCGGGAGAAATATTGATGAGTTAAAAAGGACACTGGCAGCCCTGAAGAAAACCTACCATGACAGGAATATTGCTACACCGGCCAACTGGCAGCCGGGAGATGATGTAATGGTTCCGGTAGTTGGTGCCGAAGAACTGGAAAATATCGGAGAACCCGGTTCTCCCTTATACCGGTTATCATGGTTTATGACATACAGGAAGGCTTTGGAGGAACAGGCAACAAACTAATTATGAGGCTGCATGGTAGCCGTGAGCGGAATCGCCGGCAATAAAAGATTCGCTAAAATCGGACTACCCACCCTCGAGGGAGGTGGCTTTTTAGTCCGGTTTTTGCTGCGCACCGCGAATTTTTTGATCATACATGAATTTCTGAAAAAGCCCCGCCGCGACTGAGGACTCGAGTTTTGTAGATTAACCAAAAGCAAAGAGTTGCAACAATTAAAGTTGCAACTCTTTGAAGATGGGATTCTTTTAAAACAGGATCTGTAAATTTTATCTGATTGAGATAGTAACCCTCCTGGATTGCTGGTATACTTCCCGGGCGGTAGAATCAATGCTAAGATCTTCACCTCTGCCGGTCGCAACAAGACGGGATTGATCTATTCCCAGATTTACCAGGGCTTCAGCAATAGCGTCAGCCCTTCTTTGTGAAAGCTGCTGGTTATATCCTGCAGGACCTCTTTCATCTGCATAGCCGGCCAGTTCAAGGGTTACTCCGGGATTGTTATTCATATAGGTTCTTAAAGCGTTGATCGTGGATGCCTCTATTTTGCCAAAACTGTTACTGTCAAAATCAAAATATATATTGAAATAGCCATCGTTTATCAGGTGAGTGATCATAACATTTGCATCAATAACCTGAAGAGCGCTTACCTCATCCTCGAGTCCATCAACCCTGCTGTCCAGATCATCCATTCGTTTGTTCAGTTCTCCATGCTCATTGTCAATGGTTTTAAGGCTTGATTCAACTTCGGAGAGCCTGGAATCAAGTTTATCATACATCGCTACTTCATGACGCGATCTAACATAATAGTCGGCATGTAAATCTGAATTTCTACCAAGAGAGACAGAAATACCAAAGGTTCCCCTGAATACGACCGGTAAATTTCCATGATTCATCGATTCACCATCAAAAACAAATCTTTGTCCGAAATTATTTAAACCGGCAAAATTTCCGGAGAGTGTTACCCTGGGTGAGACTCTTGCCTGAAGGGTCAGTCCGCTGATCGATTTTGCCACCCAGTCATTCGATGCAACATTTTGATAATTTAAGAAACCAAAACCCAGACCACCATGTGCAAGAAGATTAAAGGTGTTTGTCCATTCCTCGAACTTCATGAGTCGGCCGAGATTGATAACTCCCTGGATGCCGAGGCCATATTGATTAGTGGCAAAGGTGCCCAGGCTGTTATGATGCTCTGTGAACCGGTCGTACATTAAGCCGGCTTTCATTCCGAAAAGTTCATTGATCATATATCTTAAACTAAGTTCTCCCACGAAAAAATCGGGAGTGGCAGTGTAGTAACCCTGGGTAAAATGATTATAAGGACGTGTAAAACCTACATTTCCTTCAATATACCACTGGTTAAAATTTGGACTGGAATTTCTCAGCCCGTTTTCCTGTGCATAGGTTCCTGAGAAAATAAATATGCAAAGAACAATAAGATAAGATTTAGGATTCATAATTTTTCTGGATTTTTCAATGTGATACTAGTAGTAACTTTACTATTAAAGATAATATAAAAACGGTCTTTTTTGATTTATTATTATTTTAAATTGACATTTAATGTTAGAGTTTTTATTACAGACATGGAACAATTAATTTTTTAGATGCACAATCCTGATCCTTAAATAAATATTCCTTTCCCGATAATTTATGCTATTATGATATATAAATACCTGAATTTATGTTCAGCGACCTTTTTAAAAAATGAAACTTACTTACGGATTATTCCGGATTCGGTTGGTTTTTAAACATGAAAATGGTTGGTCTGCCGGAATATATAATTCTGATTTTGAAAAAGGTGAAGTGCCGGAATCAGAATTCGAAGGAGTAATGACTTTTTTTTATATGATACCAGGGCTAAAAAACCGACCCGGGATATTTTCCAGGATCGGTTATGTTATTATATCTGGCGGAATCTTTCCATTATTTCACGCCAATTGGTAAAAAGCAGTCCCTCATCTTCAAAAAATTGTTTTACTACAGGATCGGCAAACAACTCTACTTCCCATGCGCGCTGCTGCCAGGAACCGGTAATAGTTTTGACAACTTCACTTTCCACTTGAGGATGGAAAATTATTTCAATTAGTCCGGGCTCCAGCGAACGTATTTGCCCGAAGAAGTTATCACGCAATTCTTCATAAGTGCTGCCCTTTGGAACAGAGGAAAAATAATCAAGTTTTGGCATGGAATAATTATCAATCATATTTATCAGCCTGTCTGTAATTGGATATCCTGATTGTTTAAACTCTTCCACTACTTCTGGGCTGAAGTCAATGACCATGGCGGGTATTTCATATTCCTCCGCAAGGTTTAAATATATTTCAGTAAAATCATTTGAACCAAATAATGTTCCCATATGAGTATCCATATGGTCAGGGCGGTAACCCATTGCCAGAGTCATTTCGATTTGTGCCCTCAACTCTTTCTCAACCTCTTCAGGTGTTGCATTTATTACTACTGCGGGAACATTTCTCCACATATAACCATCCGGATCAATCAGTCCCGGCACCTCATCGGGATCAGCAACAGTCCGCCATCTGTGGGTCCTCCATTCACTGGTCAATGTAAGATGTAAACCTACATCAGCATCGGGATTAGCCTTTGCCCACTCTATGGCATCATTATAAGCCGGGCATGGCGCCATGGCAGAGGCGCTCTGGATAAAATTATTCTCCATAAGGAAAATAGTCCCCTCATTGGCTTCATCACACATTCCCATATCGTCGGCATGAAAGATCAATACCCTCTTACCAGATGGAAAACCAAGCTTTTCAGCCCATGTTTGAGGTTCTGTCACAGAATCATTGTTACCACGCTGGCCGCAGTTCGAAGCCAGAAACAAAATAATTAAGCCTGTTAAAAGCATTGAATAATAATTTCTCAACATTTTATCATTTTTAAGTTTCACAATTTGACTTAAGTACCAAATATATTCAATTTTGCCGATCAGGGCATTACAATTTTCATCCTGACGGAAAAATATTTACATTTAACTCTCATTTACAATATCAGTTGATGGAATATCAGATTAAATGTCTCTATTACCTGATGCTCCCGAAGTAGCAGCATTGTTTCAGTATCAACATAATAATTGACAACATGCAAAAAATAATTAAGATCTCAGGAATTATTGTCATTGTGCTGGTTGGTTTGTTTTTCGCCGGCACTGGCAGAGTGGATCATACGCCATATTATGAGGCGGATTATTTCAGGAATACTTTTGCTAAACTGGATAGCTTAAAGGAAGGGATAGTTGTAACCAACGGTCCGCTCCAGGCCGGGATTTCAAAAGTCAGTATCACACCCGGATTGAACAATCAGAGCGACGACTGGGAAAAAGGAAAATTCCGGCATGTACCTCTATCAGGGTTTGGGGCACGCAAAGGCGCCCCTGCAACTGGCATTAATGACAGTATACATGTAAAGGCCCTGGCACTTAAAAATATGGAAAACCTGATTGTGTTTGTGACAGCAGATTTGCTTATTATTCCTCCCAATATTACAGACTCATTGATGGTATCTCTCGCAGACGAAGGAATCAGAAGAGATCAATTATTTTTCTCCGCTACTCATACCCATTCGGCGCCCGGGGGCTGGGCTCCAGGTTATCTAGGCAAACAGTTCTCCGGCATGTATAATCCGAATATTGAAAAATGGCTGGTGAAACAGATCAGGGAAGCAATTTTACTTGCCATTGACGATCTGAGGCCGGCCAGAATTGGCTCGGGGAATTTTGATGCAGGCTACCTTACCAGGAACCGGTTGGCAGGCGAACTGGGAACCACCAATGACGATTTCGATTTTATTGTGGTAGAACAAGTTGGTCATAATAAAGCTATTATAGGAAGTTTTGCAGCTCATTCCACAACAATCGGAGCCAGGAATATGGAAATCAGTGGCGATTATCCCGGATATTGGGCCCGGAAAACCAGTGAACTTACTTCAGGTATGGCAATGTTCTTTTCCGGATCTATGGGAAGCCAGAGTCCTGTAGGGGACGGAAATGAATTTGAGAGGGCCGGATTTATAGGTGAAGCCCTGGCCGACAAAACATTTTTATATTCTTCTTCCGTGGCAATGAGTGATTCCGTAATCATTGCTCCATTATCATTGAGAATTGAATTGCCTCCTTACAATATGAGGTTAACTCCAAAAATCAACCTGTCCTCTTTCCTCAGCAGGAAATTAATGCCTTATCCTGAAAATACCTATCTTCAGGCTGTGAGGATCGGCAACTTGATCTGGATTACTATTCCCGGAGAATTGAGTGGTGAATTCGCTCTTCAAATCAAAAATTCTTTGTCAGCTTATGGATATGATTGCATGGTAACCAGCTTCAACGGTAGCTATACGGGATATATCGTTCCCGGTAAGTATTTCTATATGGATAAATATGAGCCAAAGGATATGGGATGGTTTGGTCCATACAAGGGCGATTATATCATGGATTTAACAAGGCATCTATATACTATTATTATTAACAGGTAAACTGTAACCGGTTTTTCGCCAGCACTGCCTGGCTTAAAGAAACCTGCTGCTATTCACCTGCTCCTCAGCCATTCTTCATTGAATACTGCATATTTTATTGTTTTCCTGTTATCTTCCTGAAAAAAACTGTATGTAGTATGAAACAATCCATCCTGACCAACGATTAAAGCCGGATAATGCGAACGGGCATTTTCGATTTCAGAAATGGTTTTATTCAACCAGGTTTTACCTTCATCTTCAGATAGCGATACTGTTAGTCTTTGCCGTCCTGTTTCAGTATCATTATTTATTAATATCCAGTTCCCGTTGCTTAATGTTACAATGTCGCACGATGTACCGGAATTAGGTAATTCTGAATTCTGAACCAGCGACCATGTTTCTCCATTATCATTCGAACGACTCATATGCAATCGTTTGGGAGGAAAACCATTATCCCGCATATAAGCTACCAGTTCGCCGGATCCGGTCTGTGCAATAGCAGGTTGAATATTTCCACTGCCAATAAGGGGGGTACTTGTTTTCCAGTTCTCTCCCCAATCATCCGTATATGCCATAATAGATATACTGAACCCATCTGAGTACAAGGGGATAATCATTCGACCAGATCCTGTTATGAAGGGTTTGTTTTTAGTTTGCCATCCCATTCTGCGAAAATAGGGATAACCCAGTTGTGCATCTTCAAAATTACCCTCTTCATCGTAAATCCGCCCTGCGCGAATCATATTATCACCTCGTGCGAGAGAAAATATCCGTTCTGCCTGTTGTTTCCACCTGTCTGCAAAAAGACTTTTTTCAGGGTCTGATTCAATATATCTTTGATAATCCTGGAGTTGTTGGTTGACTGATGCAACAAAGGGATCATCGGGCAATATTCCTCGTTCGGTCCTGCCGCCCGGTTTCATTAACAGGATATCCTGCCAGTCCCAGTCAGGAGCACCCTCCATATCCGAATAATCATTGCTGATCCGGTATACCAGAAGAGCTGTTTCCCACTGGTTGGCAATAATTGTCATCCACATCAGCCAGAGCCGGTCTTTTCCATCAAGAAACAGCACAGGGTTACAATCAGGGAACTCCTTTACATCAGCAAGGATAAAAGGTTCGCTCCACTCTGTGCTTTCCTGTTTCTTTCGTGCTCCCATTATTTTTACATCATCTGCCCACCTTTCGCCGCTACCCTGAAACCAGCCTGCCAACAGATCACCGTTTGGAAGCTCAACAATGGTGGATCCATGCACGTGATCATCTTGTATTGGAAATATCTTTTGAACTTCGAAAACAGGCCCTGTGGCAGCAAATTTTTCATCCTTTTCCGAACATGTGATACTTAAAGCCACAATAATTAAGGAAAGAAGTACAGATGACATAATTATTCCAGGTGGCCTGAGTCTGATAAATTTCATGATTAAGATTTTATTATTTGGTTTCCTCCCGGCAAAAAGTCCCAAGCAATATGCAGTTAAATGTAACATTTCTCCTGTAAAAAACAAAAAGCCAAAATTGGTCCGGAAACACAAAATTTTGACTTACAAGATGAACCGCTTCGCTTTAACTAATTCTAGACATTATAGTCTTATTATCGATGAAATTATTATGTCATTACCCGGTTAAAATGCTTTTCAATCCGTTGAATCACCATGCTAATTCATTTATCCACGGTATGTAAACGATCGATGAGGATTTCCCATGATACCTTTAAAAGCTACAGGCACAGCACGGCCAAGTGAACATTACCTCCGTCCGGACGGTGGATTATCAAGATAAATCAGACAATATTTTTGAAAAAAGTCCGATTGCCGTATCTTTAAAAAATAACGGGCAGGAAAGAGATCTTAAAATGAATAAAGAGATCTTAAAATGAATATTTTTGCATCTTCAGGGACCGGAATAGACAGAAGCCAATGACCAAAATAATTGAGAAGAACTTTAAAAGAATATTATTCAGCATTTTAACATTCAGGCAGTATCTGACTGTTGTCAGCAGGTTTTATTTCTTGCTTTTCCGTCTTGGAATTCTTAAA